>JBDTNQ010000021.1:0-44589 GCA_039933635.1 Acidobacteriota bacterium | reverse complement strand
GTTCGAGCGCGGCGTCCTTCTCGATGTACTTGCGGTATTCATCCAGTGTCGTCGCACCGATGGTGTGCAGCTCGCCGCGTGCAAGCATCGGCTTCAGCAGATTCGAGGCGTCCATCGAGCCTTCGGCGGCGCCCGCGCCGACGACCGTGTGGAGCTCGTCGATGAAGAGCACCACCTGACCCTGGGCGTCGGCAACTTCCTTGAGGACGGCTTTCAGCCGTTCTTCGAATTCGCCCCGGTACTTCGCCCCGGCGATGAGTGCGCCCATGTCGAGCGCCACGACCTTCTTGTCACGCAAGCCTTCCGGCACGTCCCCGCGCACGATGCGCTGTGCGAGGCCTTCGACGATGGCCGTCTTGCCGACGCCGGGCTCGCCGATCAGCACCGGGTTGTTCTTGGTACGTCGTGCCAGCACCTGAATGACGCGGCGGATTTCCTCGTCGCGGCCAATCACCGGATCGAGCTTGCCCTTGCGTGCGACCTCGGTGAGATCGCGGCCGTATCGTTCGAGCGCCTGGTATTTGCCCTCCGGATTCTGATCGGTCACGCGCTGTGAGCCGCGGACGGCCGTGAGCGCCTGCAAGATGCTGTCGGACGTGATGCGGCGTTGCTTCAGCAGTTCGGCAGCAGGGGAGCGGCCGGTCTCCGACGCAATGGCGAGCAGGAGGTGTTCCGTGCTCGTGAACTCGTCCTTCATGCTCTCGGCCAACCGCTCGGCGGACGAGGTCACGGCGCGGAGACGCGCCGAAGGAGCGGGCGCCGAGCCGCCTTGAGCGCGGGGCAACCGCGCGAGCAACGTCTGGGCAGCGCCCAGCACGGACGCGACGTCGATGCTCATCTTGCCGAGCACGGCCGGGACGATGCCGTCCTTCTGTTCGAGCAGCGCGACGAGGAGGTGCTCCGGCGTCATCTCGGCATGACCGGCGCGTTCCGCCAACTGCTGGGCCGCCAGAACCGATTCCTGGGCCTTCTCGGTGTACTTGTTCAAGTTCATAGGTCGCTCGCCTGGCGTCAGCCCTGGCGATCCTCCAGCCCTTTCAAGGCTTCGTAGTGCTTCCGTGCTTCGTCAGACAGAGCGTTCGGGACCTGGACGTTGACGCTGGCGTAGAGATCGCCTCGTTCGGCGGGCTTGCCAACCGAGGGCATGCCGTGTCCCCGCAAGCGGAACGTACGCCCGTTCGCCGTGAGCTCGGGAACCTTCAGCCGCAGCGACGTACCAGACAACGTCGGCACGCTGGCTTCCCCCCCGAGGACGGTCGTGGTGACCGGGACGTCGACCTTCAAGTACAAGTCCTGGCCGCGTCGCTCGAAGACCGCGTGGGGCAGAAGGTGGACCTTCAAGTAGAGATCGCCCGCGCGACCGCCGTGCCCCGCCGATCCGCCTTCGCCGGCGGCGCGTACGCGCGCGCCGTCCTTCACGCCCGCCGGAATGCGGACCTCGACCGATCGTTCCTGACCGTCCCGCGATGAGACCAGTCGCCGAGTGGTCCCGGTGAACGCTTCCTCGAGCGTGAGATCGACTTCCTGCTCGAAATCCTGGCCCCGGGTCGGGCGCGCCTGCCGGCCTGCGCGGGCCCCGGTGCCGGCGGAGAAGCCACCCCCGCCGCCAAAGAACTGCTGAAAGAAGTCCGAGAACGACCCGTCGCCGCCCATGGCGTCCTGCATTTCTTCGGGCGTCATCGTGCGGTACTGTCCGCCGCCACCCGCGCCGCCGCCGAACGGTCCGCCTGCCCATCCAGGGGGGGCGCCGCCCCCCGCACCCGCTGGACCGGTCTGCTCGTATTGCCGCCAGTTGGCGCCCAGTTCGTCGTACTTACGCCTCTTCTCCGGATCACCGAGGACTTCGTTGGCTTCGTTGATTTCCTTGAACCGGGCCTCGGCCTTCTTGTCGCTCGGATTCAGGTCCGGATGAAACTGCCGGGCGAGCTTCCGGTAGGCCTTCTTGATGTCCGCATCGGAGGCCGTTTTCGAGACGCCGAGCGTCGTGTAGTAGTCCTTGAACTCCATGGCACCCGTCTATTTGTGGCCCGGACGCAGGCCGAGCAGATCGAAGAGCGCGTCGATTTCGGTCTCGAGCCGGCGCCGTACGTCGCGCGCATTCGACGCGTGGCTTACTTCGTCGAGCATGGGGCGCAGTCGCCGCGCGATATCCGCCACGGACAGCAGCCGCTGGACACCCGCCAGATTGACCCCGCATTCGTCGACCAGGACCTTGATGAGGCGCAACCGGTCGAGCTCCTCGACCGTGTACACGCGCATGCTGCCCAGCGACCGCAGCGGTCGCACCAGCCCAAGCCGCTCGTACTTCCGGAGCGTCTGTGGGTGCATGTCCAGCATCTCGGCCGCCGTGCTGATCAAATACATCTCGCGGGTCTTCGCCATGCGTCTATTCGAGTCTAGGTATTGATACGATCCATGTCAATGTCATGTTTCAAATTGGAGGCGGTGCCGCGTGACAGGCGGTCCGCTTTCGGCGAATACTGAAGCACTCCGGGTGTTCTTCGATCTCCACGCCCCAGATTTCGTCACGATCGGCCTCCTCGTCGTTCTCGAGGGGCTTCTCAGCGCGGACAACGCGCTGGTCATGGCGATCATGGTGCTCGGCCTGCCATCCGAGGCCCACCAGAAGGCGCTGCGATACGGCCTGATTGGCGGTTTTGCGTTCCGGGTCCTCGCGACGTTGCTCGCCGCGTACCTGATATCCGTGGCCTGGATCAAGCTGCTGGGCGGGCTTTATCTGGCGTACCTGACCTGGTCACACTTCCGGGGAAGCGGGGAGAGCCGCCACGAGCCGCCTAAGGCCAAGCCAGCCTTCGGCCTCTCGGCCTTCTGGGCCACGGTGGCCCGCGTCGAGCTGGTCAACCTCGCATTCTCAATCGACTCGATCCTGGTGGCCGTCGCCATGTCCCGGAAACTGGCCGTCGTGCTCGCCGGCGGCGTGCTCGGGATCATCGCGATGCGGCTCGTGGTCGGGCAGCTGTTGCAGCTGATTCGGCGCTACCCGGCCCTGGTCGACGGGGCTTTCGTCATCATTGGCTGGGTGGCCCTCAAGCTGGTGACCGAATACCTGCACGAGATTCACCTCATTGGATGGGAGATCCCTCAGGCGCTGTCGATCGCCTTGATCATCGTGATCTTCGTCGTGTCCTTCCTCTATGCCCGCCGCCACCCCCCGCCGTCGGACTCGGGGACTCGCCCTAGCGACGAAGTCATTACATAATTGTCCCGCGCTGACGGTCCGGTGGCAGGTCGCCCGGAACGGTTGGCGGCCGCCGCCGCGCGGCACTCCAGACGTCCTGTATCGAACTCGCGACAGTTGAATCAGTTAGCGCAGGTGTGGGGTCTGCCCGCATCCAGACGTTGAGGACCAGAACTGCGGGTACGGCCGTTGCTGCTCCGGGAACGCTCCGGAATCGCTCCGGGCCGCGCGTCCATGGGCCGCCCTGGCCGTCTCCGGCGTCCTCGAGGGGAATCCTGGTCCTCACCTGTAAGTGAGAGGGCGAAGCTCTAGGAGGTTCACGGTTCACGATGCTCGGGTTCACGGCTCGAAATTCAGTTCGCCAGCTGGTCGTTGCCGCCTGGGCCGGCGCAGTCGCGTCGTGTACCGCGCCGCCGCCACCGGCTGGCGCGCCGACACCTGTGTACAACCAGGCCAGCGGTCAACTCGAGCAGTTGGTCTCTGATCGGAACGGCGACGGCAAGCCGGACACGTGGGCGTTCATGAGCGGCACGCGAATCACGAGGATTCAGATTGATCGTAACGGCGACGGCCGGCCCGACCGCTGGGAGTACTACAGTCCGCCGCGGGTCGACGGCTCTCCGACGATCATCGAGCGGGCCGAGGAAGCCAATGGGGTCGACGTCGAGGCCGTTACGAGGCACGAACGCTACGCGCGCGGCGTGCTCATCAGCGTTGACGAGGACACGGACGCCGACGGCCGGCCGGACAAGTGGGAAACCTACGAGGGCGGGCGTCTGGTCCGCGTGGACCTCGACCTCACCGGACGCGGCACCCCGACGCGTCGTCTCGTTTACAGCGCCGACGGATCGATGACGCGTGTCGAAGTCGATCCGGATGGCGACGGCCAGTTCACCGTCGCGCCTCCAACCGCGGCACCCGCAAAAGGGAACCGAGGAGGCTCGCGCTGATGACAGTCACCACGTCACGTCCGGTCGTATCAGGCGAGCGCTCCACGGACAGCGCCCCCGGTCTGTTGTACGTTCAGGCGCCTGGGCATCCGCGGCCGTCGCTGGCCGAGCGGCTGTCGCGCGTGGGCATGCCCGCGACGGTTGCCGCGGACGCCGCTGAAGCGCTCCGCCTCCTGGCTGAACGGCGTTTCCGGCCGGTGCTCATTGATCTCGCGAGCGACCGGGCGGCCGTCACAACCATCCGCCTCGTACGCGCGCGTCATCCCGATCTCCCGATCATCGGCATCGTTGAGCCCGCAAACGCGATTGCTGCGGCCGAAGCGCTGCAAGCGGGGATTGTCGATCTGCTGCCGTGGCCCTTCGAGCCCGCCGATCTGGCCTCAATCGTGGCGCATCATCGGGATCGCGCGGCGATGGCCGGCGCCACGGTCTGCGCCAGTCCCGACGGAGGGTGTGATTGGTTCCTGGAATCGCCAGCGATGCGGGGCGTGCGGGACACGGTGATTGCCGCGTCCGCCGTGCGTCATGGTGTGGCGGTGTGCGGCGAGATCGGCAGCGGCCATGAGCTTGTGGCTGAGGCGATTCACGCACGAGCCGGCGATGCGCCCGATGCGTATATTCGCGTGATCTGCGGCCAGGCGCCAGACGACCTGGAGCAGCAGCTCTTCGGCAATGTGGCGACCCGGCATGACGATCAGGTGACCGCGGAGCGCGTGTCGGCCGCCGGGGCGATTCGCCGCGGCGCGCGGGGAACGCTCTTCATCGAGCAACTCGTGGACGCGCCGGCCCGTGTGCAGGGGCGGCTCGCTCGGGTGCTGCGCGATCGCGAGGGCGTGGACGATGACGGCCACGCGTTCGTGCTCGAGGTCCGCATCGTCGCCGCGCTCGATGGGAGCGTGCCGGCCGCGGTTGCCGACGGGCGCCTGCGACGCGATCTGGCGGATCGCCTGGTATCCCACATTGACTTGCCGTCGTTGAAGCGCCGCTCGTCGGATATTCCGCGGCTGGCGGCGCATTGTCTCGACGAGGCCTGCCGCCGTCGCGGTTTGCCGGCGCGGCAGTTCAGCCGATCGGCCCTGGCCTTGCTCGCGGCCTTGCCCTGGCCGCGGAACCTCGATGATTTGGCGGCGCTGGCGGAGACGACGGCGTGCGCGGCGCGTGGGCTGGTCGTCCATCTCGACGATGTGCTCGCGCACGCACATCTTGACACGCTGACGCCGCGCGTCGACGCGATAATGACTCTTCGCGAGGCGCGCCGCCACTTCGAGCGCGAGTGTATTTCGGCCGCGCTGAGGCGGCATCACGGACGCGTCGCCGAAGCCGCCAGGGCGCTGGGGATCCAGCGGACGAACCTCTATCGCAAGGTCAGGCAGTTGAAGGTCGACAAGACGTTGTTGTCGCCGCGGCGTCCGTAGTCGTACCGAGTGACGACGATCTTGACAGGCACGAGACGTTGGCCCACGATCAAGCGGCGCGAGGGGCCCGTCGGGGGTGCGTGTCACCCCGACCGGCTGATGGCGCTCAGGAAAGCGAGAGGCACATCATGGTGATTCAACGTGGAGTGGCCGCCGGTTTGGCTGCGCTGCTGGTGATTGGTATTTCGCCCGCGCTGGCCCAGCAGGTGACCGGGTCGATCAGCGGCAAAGCCACGGACGAAGCCAAGAAGCCGTACACGAACTACAGCGTGCAACTACGCGACGCGGAGTCCGGCCAACTCGTCGGCACCGCACCGCTGGATGACAAGGGGCTGTTTTCGTTCGCGAACCTCCAGGTGTCGCGCCGCTTTCTCGTCGAGCTTTATGAAGTGAAGGACAGGAAGATCATCTGCACCGAGGGGCCGTATCCCTTGATGCCCAACGCGGCCAATCGCTCCAACGTGAATATTGATTGCGGCGTCGCGCCCGCGGCCCTCTGGCTGCTGGCAGCCGGTGCCGGCACGGTCGCGGCCGTCGCCGTCGCGACCGAAAGCGCCAGCAAGTAGTCACCGTCCCTCGCGCGCCCGGGCGCGCGGGTCCTCGAGTGTTCCGCACGGGTCCGTCGCCGCGCGTTCCGCGCGGTCTGTCATCGTGAATTGCTCGTGAAGTCCCCAGCCTTCATCGCCACCATCGTGGCCGCCGGCGTTGTCTGCGCCGCCGCCGCCCGGGCGCAGACGCCCGCGCCGGATGGTGCGAGTACTGCCCGCATCCATCTCGGCGCGCTGGCGCTCGACCCACGACTGAACATTCGTGACGTGGGCGTCGATACGAACGTCTTCAACAACGAGATCAACGAGCAGCGTGACACGACGTTCGCGATCGGCCCCGCGCTCGACTCCTGGCTGCGCGCCGGCCGGCTTGGCGCGAGCGGGACGTCTTCCCTCGACTGGAACTACTTCCGCAAGTCATCGTCGCAGCGGTCGTTCGATGCGTCGCAGACGGCGCGGGCCGATGTCGACCTCGGCCGGCTCGTTCCACACGTCGGCGGCGCGATCGAGCAGACACGTCAGCGGCTTAACGTGGATCTGGACGCGCGGGTCCGTCGGCACACCAGGCGCGTCGACGGCGGCGTGCGAGCCAACATCGGCGCCAAGCTGACGCTCGACATCGCGCAGGAGCGGCGGCATCTTGACTTCGATGACCAGCAGTTCCGCGACGTGAGCCTCGATGACGCGTTGAGCCGGCGCGAGACGGAAACGACGCTCACGGGCCGGTATCTGCTGACGCCGCTGACGACCTTGGTCGCGGAGACCGCGGCGCGACGGGACCGCTTTCTGCGGAGCCCGCTGCGGAACGCCGACACGGCAGCGTTCACTGGCGGCCTGGTGTTCAAGCCGCTCGCGCTGATCTCGGGCACAGCCACGATGGGTGTGCGTCGATTTACGCCGCGGAGCACCGACCTGCCGCCGTTCCAAGGCCTCATCGCCGACGTCGACCTCGCCTACGTTATGCGTGATTTGACGCGATGGACCCTGGCCGTGATGCGTGACGTCGACTACTCGTACGAGACGTCGGATCCGTATTTCGTTTCGACCGGCGTGACGGCCTCGGTAACCCAGGCGCTCGGCGGGGGATTTGACATCGTGGCGCGCGGGTCGAGAACGACGCTCGACTATCAGGCGTTGACGACGGCCGCCGGAACGGTCGCAGACGGCCGGCGGGACCATATCAACGTCATTGGGGGCGGCGTCGGCCGTCGGCTCGGCACGAACGTGCGCGTGGGCATCGACGTGAACAGGGCGATGCGCCGGTCGACCCAGGCTGGACGCGGGTATCAGGGTGTACGTGTCGGAGGTTCGCTGACGTATGGCTTCTAGAACGTGGGGCAAGATGACGCTGGCGCTTGCGCTGTCGACGGCCTGGATGGGCGTCCTGGCGGCGCAGCAGACGGCGCCGAAGATCGCGGTTCGCGATCAGGTCCGGGTGCAGGTCATCGGTACGGAACTCCCGACCGGCCCATTCGTCGTCGACGCCGACGGCGCGATCGACTATCCGTATGTCGGCCGGGTCAAGGCCCAGGGCCTGACGACGCGTGAGTTCGGCGAGGCTTTGGGCCGCCGGCTCGTGGCGGCGCAGGTGCTCGTGGGCAGTCCGCAGGTGACTGTGGACCTCCAGCAGACGGCGAACAAGACCGTGACCGTTTCGGGTGCGGTGAACAACAAGGGCGAGTTCCAGTTCGCAGGCGATCTCACGGTGTTCAGCGCCCTGATCAAAGCAGGTGGCGCCAGCGCCGACGCCGGGGACGAGGTCCTGCTGATTCGCGCGCCGAAAACCGGCGCGTCGCCGGCCACCGGACCGCCGGCGAGGGCGGACGACGACGACGTGGTGGCCCTCAGCCGCAGGCAGATCGAGAGCGGCGAGTTCGGGACGTCGGCCCTCGTTCAAGACGGCGACCGGATCGTGGTCAGTAAGGCGCGGCAGGTCTACATCGACGGCCAGGTCAGCCGTCCCGGCGGCTACACGATCGAGGCCGGCACGACGCTGCGGCAGGCGCTGTCCCTGGCGGGCGGCGTCAGCGAACTGGGCGCCGTGAATCGCGTGCGCGTGCTGCGCAATGGCAAGAAGCTCGACAAGATCGATCTGGATAAGACGATTATCCAGCCCGGCGATACAATCACCGTTCCGAAACGGTTCATGTAGAGGCCACCAACACATGGCTCATCATCCTGTCTCGTCGGGTCTGACGTCGAAGAGTGCGTGGCATCCCACGGACTACCTGCGCGTGCTGTCCAAGCGGCGCTGGGTCGCGCTGTCCGGATTCCTGCTCGTATTCCTGTCCGGGGCGATTGGGTCGGTGCGCACCGTGCCCGTCTATGAAGCGCGCACGCAGCTCATGATCGAGAAGGACGCGCGGCGCGCGACCTCGCTCAACACCGTGCTCGAGGATCGCGATTCCTGGTATCAGGACGACTTCTATCCGACGCAGTACCGCATCCTTCAAAGCCGCGCCCTGGCCGTGCGCACCGCCGATGCCTTGTCCACGCGGGTCGAGCGAGTGCCGAAGGAGAGCGGGATCTCGTTCAGCCTGAGCGATCTCGCGGGACGCGCGATCTCGGCGGCGGCCGGCGTGTTTGCCCGGACGCCGCCTCCGTCGACGTCCGCGCCTTCTGACGCGGCTGGCGCGCATACGGCCTATGTCTCGGCACAGGCGGATCGCGTTCTTGGGGGCATCACGGTCACGCCGATCCGCAATTCACGCCTGGTGGATGTGAAGTTCCGTTCGCCGGATCCGGAATATGCCGCCGCGGCGGCCAACGTCATTGCGGATCAGTACATCAAGCAGAACCTCGAGTTCCGCATGCAGGCGACGACGCAGACCAACAGCTGGCTGACCAGCCAGCTCGAAGAGCAGCGCAAGCTCGTCGAGAACAGCGAAGCCCGCCTGCAGCAATACAAGGAGCAGCACAACGCGGGCTCGGTCGACGACAAGCAGAACATCGTCGTCCAGAAGCTGAACGCGATCAATCAGCAGCTCGTCCAGGCGCGCATCGAGCGGATGGGGAAGGAAGCCAACTACAAGACGCTGGAGGATCTGCAGCAGCGTGGTGAGCCGCTCGATGCGTTCCCCGCCGTGATGGCCAGCCCTGTCGTGCAGAAGCTCAAGGCGGACCTGGCGCAGAAAGAGAGCGAGCGCACAAAGCTCAGTGCGCAATACGGACCGGCCTATCCGGTCATGCAGAACCTCGGCCGGCAGATCGATGCGGCGCGGCAGGATCTCTCGTCGGAGATCGACAAGGTCGTCGGCTCCATTCGCGCGGAGTTCGTCGCGGCGAAGCAGAAAGAAGATGGCTTGCAGCAGAGCCTCGACGCGCAACAGCGCGAGTCCCTCGGGCTCGACCGCAAGATGCTGGACTATGCGCAGCTCGAGCGCGAGGCCACGAGCAACCGCCAGCTCTACGAGAACCTGATGACGCGCGCCAAGGAGACGGGCGCAGCGGGCGAATACCGCGGGTCCAATATCCAGGTCCTCGATCGCGCCGAGGTCCCCGCCGCGCCGATCCTGCCGCAGACCAGCCGCGATCTGATGGTGGCGGCGTTGGGCGGGAGCCTGCTGGCGCTGGCGCTCGCCTTTGGCTTCGAGTATTTGGACAGCCGCATCAAGGTGCCGGAGGAAATCAAGACGCACTTGCAGCTGCCGTTCCTCGGCATGATCCCGCTGTTCGCGGGCGCCGAGAAGAACGGCGAAGCCCCCATCCTCGACCCTGACACGCCGCCGGCGTTCTCCGAGGCCATCCGCGCCGTCCGTACGGCAGTCCTCTTTTCGACCCCCGATGAGAAGGCGCGCACGATTGTCGTGACGAGCACCGGGCCGCACGAGGGCAAGACGCTCGTCTCGAGCAGCCTCGCCATCACGTTGGCGCAGGCCGGGCAGCGCACGATCGTTGTCGATGCCGACATGCGTCGGCCGCGCATGCACGAGGCGCTCGGACGCTCGCAGGAGCCGGGCCTCTCGAACGTCCTCGTCGGCGAGGCGTCGCTGGCCGATGCGGAGCGCGCGACGTCGGTGCCGAACTTGACCTTCATCGGCGCCGGACACATCCCGCCGAATCCGGTCGAACTGCTGGTCTCGCCGCGCTACCAGGCGCTGATCGCGGAGCTCAAGGGCCGCTACGACTGGGTGATCATCGACGCGCCGCCGGTGATGCCTGTCACAGACGCGGCCGTGGTGGCCAACGCGGCAGGCGGTGTGATCTTCGTTGTCGGCTCCGAGATGACGCCCCGTCAGAACGCCGCCGCGGCGGTGGACCAGTTGCGCGGCGCGGGCGCGAAGTTCATCGGCGCCGTCCTCAACCGCGTCAACGTGCAGCGCCACTCCTATTACTACTCGCCGTACTATCGGAAGGAATACGGCAAGTACTATCAGCGATCTCCCAACCGGGCTTAGGCCCCGGTGCTGTTCGCTCATTCGCCATTCATTGCGGACCGCCGCGTCCGCGCTGTAAGCGTCGTGTCATCCCCAGTCCTCGATTTCTCAAAAGGTGATCTGCCTGTTCACCGTATTGCCCCGGCAGACGGTTGGGTTCCCCTGCGCCTGGGCGAACTATGGGAGTTTCGAGAGCTCCTGTTCTTCCTCGTCTGGCGCGATGTGAAGGTGCGCTACAAGCAGACCGCGCTCGGGATGGCGTGGGCCGTGTTGCAGCCGGTGATGACGACGGTGGTGTTCAGCGTGTTCTTCGGCAAGCTGGGCCATATCCCCACCGACGGCGTGCCGTATCCGGTCTTCGTGTACTGCGCGCTGCTGCCTTGGCAGCTTTTCGCATACGCGTTGTCCGAGTCGAGCAACAGCGTCGTCACCAATCAGCGCTTGCTCACCAAGGTCTACTTCCCGAAACTGATCCTGCCGCTGGCCTCGGTGCTCGTGGGGCTCGTGGACTTCGCCGTATCGGCGGTCGTACTCCTCGGGCTGATGGCCTGGTACGGACTCGGGCCTGGAAGCGGCCTCTGGACGATTCCGATCTGGACCCTGCTTGCCGTCGCGACCGCACTGGCCGTCAGTCTCTGGCTGGCGGCCTTGAACGTGAGATACCGCGACGTACGGTACACGTTGCCGTTTCTCACACAGCTCTGGTTGTTTGCCACTCCCGTGGCCTATCCGAGTTCGCTCGCCCCGCAGAGCTGGCGCGCCATCTATGGCCTCAACCCCATGGTGGGCGTCGTCGATGGCTTCCGCTGGGCTCTGGTCGGCGGTCCGTGGCCGGGTGCCACCGTTGGCGCGTCGACTGCGGCCGTCCTCGTGATCCTCGTGAGTGGCCTCTTCTACTTCCGGCGAACGGAACGCACGTTCGCTGACATCGTGTAGACCGACGCCAGACGTCTGACGCACCTGAGATGCCCGCAGCCATCACCGCCAACCGGTTGAGTAAGTCGTATCGACTTGGACCGCGTGAGCCGTACGGCGCGTTGCGCGACGCGATCGCGCGGGTGCTCACGGCGCCATTCAGGCGGGTCGATCCGCAGACCGGGCCGGATCGCATTTGGGCGCTCGATGACGTCTCGTTCGACATCGAGCAAGGCGACGTCGTCGGGATCATCGGCCGGAACGGATCCGGCAAGAGCACGCTGCTCAAGATCCTGTCGCGGATCACCGATCCGACGTCGGGTGAAGCCGTCGTCAGGGGCCGCGTGGGATCGCTGCTGGAGGTGGGCACGGGCTTTCATCCCGAGTTGAGCGGCCGCGAGAACGTCTTCGTGAACGGCGCGATGCTCGGTATGTCACGGCGCCACATCGTCCAACGGTTCAATGCGATCGTGGCTTTCGCCGGGGTCGAGCGATTCATCGACACGCCCGTCAAACACTATTCGAGCGGCATGCAGATGCGACTCGCGTTTGCCGTCGCGGCGCACCTCGAGCCGCACATCCTTCTCGTCGACGAGGTTCTGGCGGTCGGCGATGCGGAGTTTCAACGCCGGTGCCTCGGCAAGATGCGCGACGTCAGCAGGGACGGGCGAACCGTGCTGCTCGTGTCGCATCAGATGGGACAGATTCGACGCCTCTGCAGTCGCGTCCTCTGGCTCGACCGCGGGCGCGTGCGGGCCTTTGGGGCGCCTGGGGTCACGATTCATGCCTATGAGTCCGCCATCTTGTCCGGCGCGGATGCAGGGGCGCGGGGTCAGTGCTTCACGGGGTGGACCCTCGGCGACGGACGACACCTGCTGACGGACGGCACGCGACCTTTCACGATGCGCCTCCGTCTGGCGCTGCCTCACGCGATTGCGAACGGACATTTCGGGCTCGGGTTGCTCGGCCCGGACGACGACGTGATCGCCGGGTGGGCGTTCGAGCCCGTGACGTTGCCGCGACACGCCGACGGTCTCGAGGTCACGATTCCGCAACTGCCGCTGCGACCCGGGGTCTATCGCTGGAGCTTTGCGCTGTTCGACGGCGGGAACAACCTGACGGGCGGCAAACTGATCGAGAAGTGGACGGGCGTGCCCGAGCTTGGCCTCGACGTGCGGCCGGTTGGGCATACGCAGGACGCGTGGGCCGGCGTGTTGAACCTGCCGGCCACGCTCAGGGTGCCAGCGACGGGCGCGCGCCTGGAGAGCGCGGCTTCCGCGCCGGATCTGGACATGGACGATCTGCCGATCGAGACATCGGAGTTGATGTAGCGTGATCTCCGTCGTCATTCCGTGTCACAACGCTGAAGCCTGGCTGGCCGAGACGCTGGCGTCAGTTGCGGCGCAGGCCGTGCCCCTCGAGGTCATCGTGGTCGATGACGGCTCGACCGACCGCAGTGCCTCGGTTGCGGCGCAAGCGGCGTTTCCGGTGCGGCTGATTCGTCAGCAGCAAAACGGAGTGAGTGCTGCGAGGAACACCGGTACGGCCGCGGCCACCGGCGAGTACATCCAATACCTGGACGCCGACGACGTCCTCGAACCGCAGACGCTGGCAGCCCGGCTCGCGCGCATGCATGAGACGGGCGCGGACGTGGTGTTGACGCCGTGGATCCGGTGGGAACGGCAGACGACGGGTCAGTTCGAGTCGGCGGGTCTTGTGCGGCCCACTCTGGGGGCGAGACCGGATCTCGATATCTTCATCGGGGCGTGGTGGCCGCCCGGCGCGATTCTGTATCGGCGGGACATCGTCACTCGCGTGGGCGCGTGGCGGCTGGATCTGCCGGTCATCCAGGACGCGCGGTTTCTGCTGGACGCGGCCCTTGGAGGGGCCACGTTCGCGCACACGGAGGCTGCGGGTCTTCGATATCGCGTGCATGGAGCGGGCTCGCTCTCGACACGCGACCCCCGCGCCTTTGTGGAGGACTGCTATCGCAGTGCCGCGGAACTGCACGATCGCTGGCAGACGCGTGGTGAGATCGACGACGACCGTCGCTATGCGCTCGTGCGGGTGCTCGGCCAGATCGCACGCAGCCTGTTCGCGATCGACCGCGCGCGATTCGAGGACGTGCTCGATCGGATTCACTCGCTCGACGCCCGCTATCGGCCGGAGCGCCCGCCGATGCTGCGTGCGCTGTCGGGTGTCATTGGATACCGGTCGGCCGAACACGTCGCGTTCTGGTGGCGGCACCTGAAATCGGCGCCCGCGCCGCGATCGAGCCGCCTGGCGTCGCCCGCGGCGCCCCGTAACACGGAGCCGGTGTCGTGAAGGTCCTGCACGTTCCGTATTCGTTTCCACCCGATCCACCGGGGGGCACGGAGATCTATGTCGATGGTCTCTGTCGCGTCCTTGAGCCGCATGGCATTCAGTCCGTCGTCGCTGCACCGGCGGATGCTGACCGCGCGTACGACATCGACGGGCTTCCGATCCGGCGTTTTGCGTGTTCTGCCTCGGCGATGTCCCTCGAGGCCCTGTATGGGGGGGGCGATCCGATCGCCACGGCATCGTTCGCACGCGTGCTCGACGAGGAGCGCCCCGACGTGCTGCACATGCACGCCATCTCGCCCGCGTGCTCGATCGATCTCGTCGCGACGGCGCAACAGCGCGGCATTCCGGTCGTGGTGACGTACCACACGCCTGCCATCTCCTGTCAACGCGGGACCATGCTCAAGATGGGCGCGGAGCAGTGCTCGGGCGTGCTCGGCGTCGAGCCGTGTGCGGCGTGCGTTCTGGACGACCTCGGTGTCAACCCGGTCGTCCGTCACATGGTCACCGCCCTGCCCTCGGAGGTCGGCCGCGCACTCGGCCGGCACGGATGGTCCGGCGGCGTCTGGACGGCGATGCGCATGACGGCGCTCATGGAACGCCGCGTCGCCGATGCGAAACGACTGTTCGACACCGCGGACCTGTTCGTGTCCCTCACGCCCTGGGTGACCCGGCTGCTTGCGGCGAACGACGTCCCATCCAGTCGCATCGTGTATTCGCCGCATGGCACGACAGGCGGTCGAGTCGCGCGCGGCCCGCGCAGCCAGGGGGATGCGATCCGGCTGATTCATCTGGGGCGCCTGGATCCGGTCAAAGGCACGGCGCTCCTTCTGCGATCTCTGGCGGCCGCGCCGGAACTGCCGCTCATGCTCGACATCTTCGGGATCGTGCAGGCGACGTCCGACACCGGTCTCATCGATGCGTTGAGGTCGCTGGCCGAGGCCGATCCGCGCGTGACGCTCCGCCCCTCGATGCCGCACGGCCAGGTGTTGACGACGCTGGCGGAGTACGACGCCGTGGTGGTGCCCTCACAGTGGGCTGAGACCGGACCGCTCGTGGTTCTCGAGGCGTTCGCTGCCGGTGTTCCGGTGATCGGCTCGGCACTCGGCGGCATCGTCGACAAGATCGAACACGAGCGCGACGGACTGCTCGTGAGCCCGTTCGACTCCGAGGCGGCATGGACGGCAACGCTGACACGAGTGACGTCGAGGCTTGATCTGCTGCCAGGCCTCCGGAGCGCGGTCGTGGCGCCTCGATCGATGGTGGATGTGGGACGGGAGATGCTCGACGCGTATCGGACGCTGGCGGCCAAGCGCGCCGCCGCACTGGTGGGAGCGCGTTGACGAAGGACGGTGCTTCCGACCACGGTGGGGCTGACGCGCGTACCTCTGCGGCGCGCGTGTTGTACGTGCAGTACACCGATCCTGCGGCCTATCCACCGCTCGAACACAGCGCGCGGCTGTTGGCCGACGCAGACTGCTCGGTGCGATTCGTCGGCATCGACCTCATTCAGGGAGCCATGAGTTTCGCGCCGCATCCCCGCATTTCCGTCGCTCTCATGGCGACGCGGGCGCCGGGATGGCGGCAGAAGATGCAGTTCCTGCACTTCGCGTGGTGGGCGATGCGGGACGCGCGAGGATGGCATCCGACGTGGATCTACGCGTCGGACGCCCTGTCGACACCGGCGGCTCTCGTCGTGCGTGCCCTGACGGGGGCACAACTGATCTATCACGAGCACGACGCGCCACCCGACGCGGCACGGTCCATCTTCATGCGGGTAGTGCGGGCGTGCCGCCGCCGGGCCACGGGACTGGCGTCGGTCGTCGTCGTGCCCAGCCCCCAACGCGCCCGGCGCCTCGATGCGGCATCGGCAAATCCGCGCGTGACGATCGCGCGGAATACGCCGTTGCGCAGCGACGTGCGGGAGCGGCATACGGCGTCGGACGATACCACGCAGATGCGGGCGCTCTATCACGGCTCCATCGTGCCGGCCCGGCTTCCTTTGAGTGTGATTGACGCATTGACTGAACTGCCCGCGGGCGTGACCCTCACCGTTGCGGGCTACGACCCAACTGGTGGCGGTCACCTCGCAGCCCTGCGCGCGCGAGCGGGGCAGTGCGGCGTCGCCGGCCGCGTGCACTTTGTCGGCACGGTTCCCACCCGTCGCGAACTCCTCGACCTGACCGCGTCGTGCGATGTCGGACTGGCGCTGATGCCGTCGGTCACGAGCGATGCGAACGAACAGACGATGGTTGGCGCATCGAACAAGCCGTTCGACTATCTCGCGTGCGGGCTCGCGCTGCTCGTCGCCGACCGGCCTGAGTGGCGCGATGCCTACGTGACGCCGGGGTACGGTCGAACGTGTGTGCCGGAGTCTGCATCCAGCATTGCCTCAGCCTTGCGATGGTTTCTGGCCCATCCCGCGGAGCGGTGGCGGATGGGCGAGGCTGGCCGCGAGCGCGTCTTGGCAGAGTGGCACTACGAGCGCGAATTCGCCCCGATCGCGCGGCGCATCGTCGGGCACGAATGGCCCGTGACAGAGCCGGCCGTGGTGGTCAAGGCCGCTCTCCGCGCGTGACGTCATGCTCGCGGTGATCGAAACCCACCCGGTCCAGTACCATGCGCCCGTGTATCGCGCGCTGCAGGCGCGCTTCGGGGTGCCAGTCACCGCCATCTACGGATCGGACTTCAGTGTTGGACGCTACCGCGACGCCGAATTCGCCACATCGTTCGCGTGGGATACGGACCTGCTCAGCGGATACTCGCAGCGGTTTCTGACTCGGGCGCCGTCCGATGGTGTCCCTGACGTGTCGGCGATCTCCGCGAGGGGCACGCGCGCGGCCCTTCGAGCCATCAACCCGTCAGCCGTGTTGCTGGTCGGCTACAGCCCCGCCTTCCATCGTCGCGCCTGGTACGAAGCTTGGCGCCTGGGCCGACCGTTGTTGTTTCGGGGCGAGACCAGCGATGTCGCGCAGTCCTCGAATCCGATGGTGGACATGGCGAAGCAGGTCGGCCTGCGCCTGGCGTATCAGACCTGTTCCCGCCTGCTCTTCATCGGGTCCCGCTCGCGTCTTCACTACACGTCCCTTGGCATCACCGACGCCCGGCTCGTCTTTGCGCCCTACTGCGTGGATACCTCGCCGTTCCAGAGCGACGACAACGCGCGGCTGCGGATGCGGCTGCCGGCGCGCGCGGCACTCGGACTGGACGAGGAAGCGCTGGTCGTGATGTTCGCCGGCAAGTTGAGCGCACGGAAAGGAGTCGACCTGCTTCCGGCCGCTGTGGCCCTGTTGCCGGCGTCTCTGCGATCGCGGGTCGTGCTGGTGTTCGTCGGCGACGGCGCCCTTCGGAACGATCTCGAAGCTGCCGCCGGACGCTCCGGCGTCGCGTCGCGGTTCGTCGGCTTCCGTCACCAGCGCGAGCTCAGCGAGGCGTATCACGCCGCCGACCTGCTCGCGTTGCCCAGCCGCTCTGCGGAGACCTGGGGCCTTGTCGTCAACGAGGCGCTGCATCACGGCGTGCCGTGTGCCGTGTCCGAGCGCGTCGGCTGCGCGCCAGACCTGATCGACGACACGACCGGCGCGGTGTGCCCGGCTGACTCAGCGCCTGATCTGGCGACTGCGCTGGTGAAGGCGGCGGCCCTTGCCGGCCGGCAGGAAACGCGCGATCGCTGCCGTCAGCGAGCCGCTCGCTATTCGGTCGAGGAAGCCGCCGCGGGAATTGCGGAAGCCTACCGCGCCGTCACAGTGGAGGCGGCTGTCGCGTGAGTGGATCGGGGATCGTGCTCGTCGCCGATACGGGTCCCATGCAACTTGGTTCGCATCTGGTCGAGGCGGTATCGACTTTGGGTCTGACGGTCACGCCCCTCGACACGCGCGAGGCGTTCGATGGACCAGCCGTTCTGCGGACGGCTTCATGGCGACTCGCCGGGCATCGACCGCTGCGGCTGGCCAATTTCAGCGCCCGCGTGCTGGAGGTCGTCCGTCGGGAGCGCCCGTCAATCGTGCTGGCCACGGGCTTGGCGCCGTTGCAGGCCGACGTTCTGCGCGAAATCGGAACGCTCGGTGCGAAACGTATCAACTTCCTCACCGATGATCCCTGGAATCCCGCGCACCGTGCGCCGTGGTTCCTCAAAGGACTTCCGTCGTACGACATTGTATTTTCGCCGCGACATGCCAACTTGGACGACCTCATCCGCGCGGGCGTCCCGCGCGTCGAGTACCTGCCCTTTGGGTATAGCCCCGTCGCGCATCGCTACGAACCCGCCACGACCGCTGCTGAACGTGCCGCCTTCCACACGGACGTGGTTCTCGCGGGTGGCGCGGACGAAGAGCGAGCGAGACTGGTGCAGCCGCTCATCCGGGCCGGTCTATCGGTGGCGCTCTACGGGGGCTATTGGGACCGGTTTCCCTCGACGCGTCGGTACGCAAAAGGCGTGCTCGGCGCCGAGGGGCTCCGCAAGGTGACGGCGGAGGCGCGCATCTCACTGGGACTCGTCCGTCGGGCGAATCGTGACGGCCACGCCATGCGCACATTCGAAGTGCCCGCGATGCGTGGCTGCCTGCTGGCCGAACGCACGTCCGATCATGTCGCGCTTTTCGGGTCCGATCGAGAGGCCGTCGTGTACTTCGACGACGCGGCGGATGTGGTCGATGCGGCGCGGTGGATTCTCGATCACCCATTGGATCGAGATCGCCTGGCGGCGCAGGCCTCCGAGGTCGTTCGCGCTGGCCGTCACACCTACGCGGATCGACTGGCCGCGATGCTCGAGGCCGCGGCGTGACATCACTGCGTATCGCCCTGGTCGTGCAGGGCCGCTTCCACGCGTTCGACCTTGCGCGGGAACTGTCTCGTCGAGGCCACGACGTGACGATCTTCACCAACTATCCCGCCTGGGCGGTGCGCCGGTTCGATGTCGGGTGCTCCCGGGTCCGCAGCTGCTGGGCTCACGGCGCGGCCGTGCGGGGACTCGATCGACTGCCACGCGCGCTCAAGCCGCACGACGCGGGTCCATGGGTTCATCGAACGTTTGGCCGTTGGGCCGCCAGGGCGCTCCAAGGCACGTCGTGGGACGTGGTGCACTGCTGGAGCGGCGTGTCCGAGGAGTTGCTGACGTCTCCCGCCACGCGGGCAGGCTGCACACTGCTGATGCGCGGATCGGCGCACATTGCCGTGCAGGACGCCATTCTGCAAGCAGAGGAGACTCGCGCGGGATGTCCCCTCGAGCGCCCGTCGCCGTGGATGATCTCCCGAGAGCGACGCGAGTACGAACTGGCTGATCGGGTTGTCGTGCCCTCGTCGTTCGCGCGTGACACCTTCGCGCAGAGCGGTGTGGCCCCCGCGCGCGTCGTCTGCCTGCCCCTCGGTGTCGACGTTCGCGCGTTTCAGCCCATGGCAGCGGATGTCGCGGCCCGCGCCGCCAGGATTCGCGGCGGCGACCGATTGCGCGTGCTGTACGTGGGCGCGCTGTCCATGCGGAAGGGCCTCCTGGATCTCGAGGCCGCGCTCGCGCGCGTGGTTGACGTGCCGCTGGACGTGCGGCTGGTTGGCACACTCACGCCGGAGGCCGCGGGAGCGCTTGGGCGAATGGACGGGCGCGTCGCGCATCGTGACGCCATCGCGCAACGTGCGCTGCCCGCGGAGTATCGCGCCGCCGATGTGTTCGTGTTCCCGACACTGGAAGACGGATTTGGTCTGGTGCTGACTCAAGCGAAGGCCGCGGGGCTCCCGGTTCTCTGTACGACCAACTGCGCGGGGGCGGATCTCATCCGGGAAGGCGAGGACGGATGGATCGTGCCGGTTCGATCGGCCGATGCCATCGCCGATCGGTTGCGTTGGTGTCATGCGGAACGCGACGCCCTTGCAACGATAACGGAGCGCGCGGCAGGAGAGTTCCGGCCGCGCGATTGGTCTACGGTGGCTGGTGAGTTCGAGGTCATCACGCGCGAGTGTCTTGCGACGCCGGCCAGGAGGGCGTTCAGCGCGTGAGCTCCGATGGTCGACTGGAGTTCTGGCTGCTGGTCTGGATCGGGACGGCCGCCTACATCCTCGTGCGACACTGGATCAGCGGGCGGGGCGCGGGTCTGGTGTTGACCTACGTCCTGAGCCTGGCGGCCATTCATTGGCTGGCGGCGGCGATTTACGCCCTCCCGTGGTACTCGACGCAGGAATTCGATACGACTCTCGATGGCTTACGGATCTCCGCCATCGCACTGATGGCTTTCGCCGTGGGTGCGGAGTTCGGTGCACTGCTGTTCCGTCGTCTCGGCCCGGAGTGGCCCGAGCTCACGGCTCCGCAGGCCGATCCGCGGATCGTGAACCTCTACATCGTGACAGGCGTGATCTTCTACAGCGTGATCTTCCCGCTCGTGGCCGCGCTGCCCACGGCGTCGGCGCTCGCCTCGACGTCCTCGTCTCTGGTTGTGCTGGGGATTGGGCTGAAGGCATGGAACGCCTGGCATCGGGGACGATCCGCGGGGGCGTGGCTGTGGCTCGCCTCAACGGCCGTATTTCCGTTCGTGACGCTCGTCGGCCAGGGCTTTCTGGGATTCGGCTTTGCCGCGATGCTCGTGGTCGCGGCATTTGTCGCGAGCTTCTATCGCCCTCGCTGGCAGGTCGTCGCCGCTGGCGTCCTGGTCGCCTATCTGGGACTGTCCATCTACGTCACCTACATGCGTGATCGACGAGACATCCGCGAGGTGGTGTGGGGCGGCGAGTCTCTCGGGAGCCGCGTCGGGCGGCTGACCGAGACGTTCGCAGCGATGGAGTGGTTCGATCTCCAGAACATCGAACATCTGCACCGGATCGACGATCGGCTCAATCAGGACGCGCTGGTGGGGATGGCGATCGACAACATCCGCTCCGGCGCGGTGCCGCTCGCGCGTGGCGGTACGATTGAGGACGCAGCACTGGCGCTGATTCCGCGCGCGCTGTGGCCTGCCAAGCCTGTCGTGGCGGGCAGCGGCGATCTCGTGGCGGAATATACGGGCCTGGTCGTCCCCGAAGGCACCAGCGTGGGTATCGGGCACGTCATGGAGTGGTACGTCAACTTCGCCACGTCGGGCGTCGTGCTGGGGTTCATGTTGATCGGCGCCGTCACGGTTTACGTTGACCGGTCAGCGAGCAGTTGGCTGCACCGGGGAGACGTGTCGCGGTTCGCGATCTGGTTTCTGCCAGGCCTCAGCGTGCTCCAGGTCGGAGGGTCATTCGTCGAGATGATGTCGACGGGCGCCGCGGCGCTCGTCATCGCGTTGGCCTGCTCGCGTCTTGCCGCCCGCTTTTCGCGGCCGGCACCGCTGCGACCATCTCCGGTCACCGCGTCCGATCGCTGATGAGCCGCACACAGACGCCCCGCGCCGGAGTCGTGGCGATCACCTTTCACGAGCGTGGTGGCGGCATCGCAGCGGTATCCCGCCTGTCGATGGAGGCCCTGCGATCCCCGGACGGCTCTCCGCCGCGTTCGATGGCGCTCACGGATCAACCTCGCGGCCTCACGTTCGCAACGTCCTTCATCGACCGCGCGTGGTTCGGCGCACGCGTTGCGACCGCCCAGGCGACGCGCGGGTGTGACTGGCTGTTGTTCACGCACCTGAGTCTGGCAGTGGTCCAGCGCGCGATTCCGGCGTGGGCCCGCGTGCCGTACGCGGTCTTCCTACATGACGTAGAAGCGTGGCAGGCCTTGTCGCCGATTCGCACCCACGTGCTCTCGCGCGCGTTCGTCAGACTTGCGAACTCCGAGTACACCGCGCGGCGTGTAGCCGAGGCCAATCCATCGGTTGGCCCGATCGTCGCGTGCCCGCTGGCGCTGTCACCGGAGTGGTCGCGCTTCGCGGCGCAGGCGCCTGCGGCTATGACGCCGCCGAGCCGCACGGTGCTGATTGTCGGCCGCATGGTGGCCTCGGAACGATACAAAGGGCACGACCAACTGCTCGAGGCCTGGCCCGACGTGATCGCGCGGGCGCCCGATGCGCGACTGGTGTGCGTGGGCGAGGGCGACGACGTCGGGCGGCTCAGACAGAAAGCCGCGGCCCTGGGAGTCGGTGCCCGCGTCGACTTCCCGGGCTTCGTCGACGACGAGACGCGACGCGGATGGTACGCGCGCGCGGCGGTGTTTGCGATGCCCAGCCGCCGGGAAGGCTTCGGCCTCGTGTATCTGGAAGCCATGGCCGCCGGCCTGCCGTGCGTGGGTTCGATCCACGATGCGGCGCCTGGCGTCATCGTGCCGGGCAAGACCGGCTATCTCGTCGACCAGGGCGATGTGGGCGAACTGTCCGCGCGCGTCGTCGCGCTGCTGCAGCATGAGGATGGACGTCGCGCGATGGGCGAGGCTGGGCGCCGGCGCGTGCTGACCCATTTCACCTTCGATGCATTCGCCCGTCGTCTCAATGCGGCAATTGCGGTCGCGCAGTCGGCACGGGCGCCCATGTCCCTCGCGGACGCTCGGCACCACGGGCTCTAGAATGAATATCCTTCACGTCATCCCGGCGATCGCGGCTCGCTACGGCGGTCCGAGCGTGGTCGTGCTCGAGACCTGTCAGGGCCTCGTGCGACGTGGACACTCCGTCATCGTCGCCACCACGGATGCCGACGGCCCGTCGCGATTGAAGGTGCCCCTGGGCGAGGTCACGACCTACCAGGGCACGTCGTGCATCTTCTTCGAACGCACGTCCAGTGAGGCCTTCAAGTGGTCACCGAAGCTGGCGCGCTGGCTCGACGCGATGTGCGGGCGATTCGATGTGGTCGACGTGCACGCCATCTTCTCCCACAGCTCGCTCGTCGCCGGGCGCGCCTGCCGTCACGCGGGCGTGCCGTACGTCGTCCGGCCCCACGGGTCGCTCGATCCCTGGAGCCTGGAGCGCAAGCGGGTGCAGAAGCGGCTGCTGTTCTGGCTCGGCGCGCGGCGGCTTCTGACCGGTGCCGCCGGCATTCAATACACGACAGCCGAAGAGCAGCGGCTGGCCGAAGCCTTCCTGCCATGGCTGACGCATGGCTTCGTCGTGCCGCTCGGGATCGCGGGCCACGCGTTTGCCCGTACGCCGGCCGTGCCCTCGTCGCCACCCTATCTCCTCACGATGTCGCGGCTGGAGTCGAAGAAGGGACTCGAGCGTCTCATCACGGCGTTCCACGAGGCGACCGTGATGGGGCGCGGTGCGGACTGGCGACTCGTGATTGCGGGTGACGGCGACGCGGCGCATGTGCGACACCTCAAGCACGTCGCCGCGACCGGTCATGCGGCCAGTCGCATCCTGTTTCCCGGCTGGGTGACGGGCGCTGAAAAGACCAGGCTGCTGCGCGGCGCGGCCGTGTTCGCCTGCCCGTCGGCCCAGGAGAACTTCGGCGTCTCGGTCGTCGAGGCGATGGCGTCGGGCGTGCCCGTGCTGGTGTCGCAGGGGGTGAATCTGGCGCCGGACATCAACGCGGCCAATGCCGGATGGGTCGTCGATCCCGCCGCGCCCTCGTTTGCCCGTGTGCTCGAGAGCGTGCTCGGCGATCGTCCCGGCCAGACGACTCGCGGCAAGGCAGCCGCGCAACTGGCCCGCCGCTTTGGGTGGGATCAGAGTCTCGATGCCCTGGTCACCATGTATCGATCGGTGCAAGCGCCTCGTGGCGGGGGAGTGGCTGCGTGACGGTGAGCGCCGCACCGGTCACCGTCGTGATCCTGACCCGCAACGAGGCGCGGAATCTGCAGGCGTGCCTGGACAGCGTGCGCGACTGGGTACAAGCGGTGCAGGTCGTGGACTCGGGCAGCACGGACACGACGGTGGCGATCGCCGAGGCGGCCGGTGTGCGCGTCGTGACACATCCGTTCGACACGCACACACGGCAATGGCGCTGGGCGCTCGAGACCCTGCCTATCGTCACCGAGTGGGTACTGGCGCTCGATGCCGACCAATGCGTCACGGCCGAGTTGCGCACCTCGATGATTGCCGCATTGGGCGGCCCGCAATCGAACGCCGTCGCAGGCTACTTCGTGAACCGGCGGCAGATCTTCCGCGGCCGCTGGATTCGTCACGGTGGCTACTACCCGAAGTACCTGCTGAAGCTCTTCCGCCGCCGTGCCGTGTCCCTCGACGATCGAGACCTCGTCGATCACCACTTCAGCGTCAGTGGTGCGACATCGCGGTTGACCGGGGACTTGATCGAGGACAACCACAACGAGGCCGCCATTGCCGACTGGACTGCGAAGCACAACCGGTACGCCGTGCTCCAGGCCCGGCAGGAGCTGTTCGCGAGGCGCGGTGGTCCGAGGCTGCCGATCTCGTCGATCTTTGGCCACCCAGACGCGAGGACGCAGTGGCTGAAGGAGCAGTGGGCGAGACTGCCACTCTTCGCCCGGCCGTGTCTCTACGTGTGCTACCGGTACGTGCTGAGGGCCGGTTTTCTCGACGGTCGTGAGGGGTTCGTATTTCACGTGCTGCAGGGCTTCTGGTACCGCCTGCTGGTTGACGTCAACATCAGCGAACAGATGGGGGCAACCGCGGGCGAGACCGCGCCGGTCGAGCCCCCACTGCACGCGACTGCCCAGCATGACGTCGGGAAGTCCTGAAGTGCGCCGCTCGGCCGATTTCCCGCCGGAAGGGGACTCGGTCGCACGCGGCGCGGCACACCCCAGGGTGACGACGGCACGATGAACATTCTAGGCATCAACGCCTACCATGGCGACGTCTCCGCCGTGCTCATCCGCGACGGCGCCCTTGTGGCCGCCGTCGAGGAAGAGCGGTATCGGCGCATCAAACACGTGGCCGGTTTCCCCACGGCCGCGATTCGCGCGTGTCTGGATATGGGCGGTATCGCGGCGACGGACGTGCAGCACGTCGGCGTGTCCAGGCGTCCGCGGGCGCACCTCTGGCGCAAAGCGCTCTTCGCGCTGCGCCACCGTCCAGAGCGGCGGCTGATCAGCGACCGCGCGTCGAACTACCGTCAGGTCGGCGCGATTCGCGGGCCTCTCCGCGAGGCCCTTGGATTGCAGGAGAGCGACCAGCAGCCGGCCGTGCACTGGGTCGAGCATCACCCCGCGCACCTGGCCAGCGCGTTCTTCGTCTCGCCGTTCGACGAAGCGGCCGTCTGCGCCATCGATGGCTTCGGGGACTTCGTGAGCACATCCTGGGGCACGGGCCGCGGGAAGAATATTGACGTCCAGCATCGGACGTATTTCCCGCATTCGCTCGGCGTGCTCTATCTCGCCATCACGCAGTATCTCGGGTTCATGGGCTTTGGCGACGAGTTCAAGGTCATGGGCCTCGCGCCCTACGGGCAGCCGGAGTTCGTGGAGGCGTTGCGCCGGTTGGTGACATTGAAGAGCGGCGGACGATTCGAGCTCGATCTGTCCTACTTTCAGCACTGGACGGGCAGGGGCGGCATGACCTGGACGGACGGGGAACCGAAGCTGGCGCGCGTTTTTACGGATCGGTTGGAGCAGGACCTGGGACCTGCGCGCCGGCCCCAGGATCCGCTCTTGCCCCGACACGAGAATCTCGCCGCCTCGCTGCAGGTCGTGTTCGAGGACGCGGCGTTTCACGTGCTGAATGGCGCGTATCGCGCCACGAGGATGAAGGCGCTGTGTCTGGCTGGCGGGTGCGCGATGAACAGCGTGGCCAACGGGAAGATCCGCGAGCGGACGCCGTTCGAGTCCCTGTACGTGCAGCCCGCGGCCGGCGACAACGGCACCGCGCTCGGCGCGGCGTATTGGGTCTGGAATCAGGTGCTCGGGCACCGGCGCCGGTTCGTCATGACGCATGGCTACTGGGGACCTGAATTCTCCGCCTGCGATATCGCGCGTGATGTCGCGGCGAGGAGCGACGACCTGCAGCGACTCGGCTGCGACGTCCGCGTCCTCAGCGGTCAAGACGAGCTCTCCACCTGGACTGCCCATCGGATCGCGCAGGGGCAGGTCGTGGGCTGGTTTCAAGGGCGGATGGAGTGGGGTGCCCGGGCGCTTGGCAACCGCAGCATCCTCGCCGATCCCCGGCGGGCGGATATGCGGGAGATCATCAACACCAAGATCAAGTTCCGCGAGAAGTTTCGACCGTTCGCCCCGTCGATTCTCGAGGAAGAGTACGATCGGTATTTCGCCGGCGCGGTGCCGGACCCGTTTATGATTCAGGTCTATCCGGTTCGACCGGACAAGCGTGCGGTCATCCCGGCCGTGACGCACGTGGACGGGAGCGGGCGGATTCAGACGGTCAGCCGTGCGACCAATCGCCCGTATTGGGACCTGATTCGTGCGTTCGAGCGATGTACCGGCGTCCCGGTGCTCTTGAATACCTCGTTCAACGAGAACGAACCGATTGTGTTGCGGCCAGCCGAGGCGCTGGACTGCTTTCTGCGCACCCGCATGGACGTGCTCGTGCTGGGGCAGCAGGTCATCACGAAACCGGCAGCGTAGCGCCCGGCGAGCCGCTGCCCCCACTCACGGAAGCGAAGGAGACGATCATGGACTGGCGTGGACGCAAGGTATTGGTGACCGGAGGAGCCTCGTTCATCGGCTCGCACCTGGTCGATGCACTCGTGGAACGGGGCGCGACGGTGCGCGTGGTCGACAATCTCAGCAGCGGTCACCTCGAGAACATCAAGGCACACGTGGACGCCGGACGCATCGAGTTTCACCGCGGTGATCTCCTCGACCAGGAGGTTGTGAACCGCGGGGTCGCCGGCATCAACCTCGTGTTCCACCTGGCTGCGGACCACGGCGGGCGGGGGTACGTCGACCTGCACCAGGTGGCCTGTGCCACCAACCTCACGTTGGACGGCCTGGTCTTCGCGGCGGCGCGCAAGGCTGGCGTCGAAAAGGTCGTGTACGCATCATCGGGGTGTGTCTACCCGAACGACCTGCAGACCAATCCGGGCGAGATCCTCTACCTTACGGAAGACATGGTCGGCCCGCGATACGACGCCGACAACATGTACGGCTGGGCCAAGCTCATGGCCGAGATGACGCTGCGCGCCTACTACACGGAAACCGGGATGAAGGCAGCCTGCTGCCGCTATTTCACGGTCTACGGCGATCGCGGTCACGAAAATCACGCCGTGATCGCCATGATCGCCCGCGCGTTCATCAAGCAGTCTCCCTACGTTGTCTGGGGCACGGGCGAGCAGATCCGCAACTGGACCCACGTGAGCGACATCGTCAGCGGCACGATCCGCGCGGCCGAAACGATCGACGATGGCACGGCCATCAACCTCGGCACGATGGAGCGTACGCGCGTCATCGATGCCGCGAAGGAAGTCCTGCACTACACGGGCTTCGACGCGCCGATTGAGCTACATCCGGAAATGCCGACCGGGCCTCTGAACCGGGTGGCGGACAACTCACTGGCCCGGACGCTCATGAACTGGGAGCCGAAGGTCAAGTTCGTGGACGGTCTCCATCAGACCGCTGACTGGTATTTCAAGTCGAAGAACCGCGAGCTGATTGCGTCCAGCCTGACGTCGCGTCTGACCGAACGGTAGCGCAGCCGGCTGGTGCGCACATGCACATAGCCTTCTTCAATCGTTCGTACTACCCGGACCAGACGGCCACCGGTCAGCTGCTGACCGATCTCTGCGAGGATCTGGTTCGCGATCACGGGTGTCGCGTGTCCGTCGTCACCGGACCGCCCCTGACGCCGCTGCCCGGGCACGAGCCCGCGCGCGGCGGCGTCGTGGCGCATGATCGTCATAACGGCGTGGAGATTCATCGGGCGAACGGCACACGGTTCGACAAGCGCCGATTTGCGGGACGCGCCACGAACTACATGACGTATTTCGCATCCGCCTGCTACGGCGGCCTCCGGCTCGACCGGCCGGACGTGGTCGTGGGTCTCACCGATCCACCGATCATCGGCCTGGCGGCGTGGATGGCCGCCAGGCGGTTCGGCGCACCGCTGGTCATGGCATTCAAGGATCTCTTTCCTGAAGTGACGGCACTCCTCCCCGATTTTCACAGCGACACCATCAACGCGGCCCTGCAGCGAGTCAACCGCTTCCTCGTGCAACGCGCCGCCATGAACATCGCGCTGGGCGAGACGATGCGGAGACGGCTGATCGAGGACAAGGGCGCCCCCGTCGATCGGACGACGATCATCCCGGACTGGGCCGACACGTCGGCCGTCAGCCCCGGCCCCAAAGACAATCCGTTCGCCCGCGCGCAGGGGCTCGTCGGGAAGTTCGTCGTGATGCACTCGGGCAACCTCGGTCTGTCACAGGGTCTCGAGACGATCATCGAGGCCGCCGATCGCCTGAAGGAACGGCCCGACATCCAGTTCGTGTTTCAAGGCGAGGGCGTCTCGAAGCCGACGCTCGAAGCCCTCGTCAGGGACCGCGGGCTCACGAACGTGCGCTTCCTGCCGTTCGCCCCGAAGGCGAGTCTTGGCGAGTCGTTCGCGTCGGCCGACGTGTTCATCGTGTCGCTGCAGCGTGGGCTTGCGGGCTACATCGTGCCGAGCAAGCTGTACGCCATCCTCGCCGCCGGACGGCCCTACGTTGCCGCCGTGGAGGAGACCTGTGAGGTCGCCTCGCTCACGCGCACGCATGACTGCGGGCTCGTGGTCGATCCGGGTGACGCGGGTCAGCTCGCCGACGCGCTGGTACGGCTCTCTGGCGACAGACCGTTGGCGTTGCGGTACGGCCAGAATGCCCGGCAGGTGGGCCTGTCATTCGACCGGCGTCTTCAGGTGGCTCGTTACATGCGCGTCTTTCGTGAACTCCGCCAGCCCGCCAGCAGGGGCGTCCAAGCCCGCGCGGAGCGGCGCGCATGAAGGGCAGCGCCGCACGTGGCGCCATCACGATGCCCATCGCATCCGGGCACGTCGATGACACGCGGTCGGACGGGGCAGGGCGCGTGGCCAAGCGCGCGTTCGACGCGTCCGTGGCCGGAATCGGGCTGCTGCTCTCGCTGCCGTTGTGGGCCGCGATCGCGGTGGCCGTCAAGGTCGAGGATGGCGGGCCTGTGTTCTACAGCCAGGATCGCAGCGGGCAACATGGGCGCGTGTTCCGCGTGCACAAGTTCCGCTCGATGATTCCCGATGCCGAAGCTCGTGTCGGCGCACGTCAGGCGAGCGCCGGGGATCGCCGTATCACCCGCGTCGGGCAGTGGTTGCGCGCAACGGCGATGGACGAACTTCCGCAACTTTGGAGTATCTTTCGTGGCGACATGAGTTTCGTGGGGCCACGCGCGTTGCGACCCGGGGAAATCGAGGTCGTCGGCGACGGACGCATGGTGGCGCTGGAAGAGGTGGACGGGTATGCCGCGCGCAGCCGCGTGGTCCCCGGGCTGACGGGGGTGGCGCAGATTTATGCGCCCCGCGACGTGCCGCGGCGGCAGAAGTTTCGCTACGACCGGGTCTACGTGCGCCGGCAGTCGTTGGCACTCGACCTTCGCTTGATCGCGTTGTCGTTCTGGATCACGTTCCGTGGCACCTGGGAAGCTCGAGGACGGAAGTTCTAGCGATGGCCCGGGGTGCATGGAGCCCCGCCGTTCACTCTGCAGGAGAGACTACGCGTGCACGATGTCGTTGTGATTGGAGCGGGTCCGGCTGGTTCCCTGACGGCCCGCCTGCTGGCCGAGCGAGGCCACCGCGTCCTCGTACTTGAAGAGCACGACTCGGTGGGCGCGCCCGTGCACTGCACGGGGCTCGTCGGTTCCGAGGCGTTCACTGAATTCGACCTGCCCCGTAGCCTGATTCTGGCGCACTCCGACGGTGCCAGGTTCTGGGGCGCCGCGGGCGAGTCGGTACCAGTCCGAAGCGAACGCGTCAACGCCGTGGTCATCGATCGCCTGGGGCTCGATCGGTTTCTGGCGGAGCGCGCGATCGAGGCCGGAGCCGAGTACCGGTTCGGCGCCCGTGCGGAGGAGGTCGCCGTCGGACCGCATGGTGTCCGGATCCTCACGCGCGACAGCGGCCAAGCCTTCGAGGCCCGAACATGCGTGCTGGCGTGTGGGGCCAGCTACCGGTTTCACCGCGCGCTGGGGCTTGGCCTGCCCGATCTGTTTCTGCAGAGCGCACAGGTCGATGCGCCCTTTCCCGAGATGCCGGAGATCGAAGTCCGGTTCGGACGCGATGTCGCGCCATCAGGTTTCGCGTGGATGGTTCCGCTGCGCAAGGAGGACGTGCCGCGCGCGCGCATCGGTCTGATGAGCGAGGATCACAGCGCCGAGCGCTTTCGCAAGTTCAGTCGCGTGCTGGCGCATCGCGCCGGGGTCGACCCCGCCACGATTCCCAAACCGAGGCTGAAGATGCTCCCGCTCGGCCCCGTCAAGCGCTCGTATGCCGATCGCGTGCTCGCCGTGGGCGATGCAGCCGGACTGGTGAAGCCGACCACCGGCGGCGGCATCTACTACGGCCTGCTCAGCGGTACGATGGCCGCCGACACGCTCGACGACGCTCTCACGCGAGATCGACTCGATGCGCGGTCGCTCCGCGGCTACGAGGAGGAATGGCGTCGCCGCCTCGGTCAGGAAATTCGGGTCGGCCTTGCATTCCGCCGCATTGCGGCGAAACTCAGCGACCAGTCGATCGACGAGCTGATCGAACTGGCTCGTGTCGACGGTGTGAAGCCGCTCCTCGAGCGGACGGCGTCGTTCAACTGGCACCGCCGTACCGCGTTGGCGCTGCTGGGGCATCCCGCAGTCCGGCGCATTGTCTTCAGGACCTGGGCTCGGGGTGCAAGTTCCGTCTGAAGACGGCGTCGCGACCCGATGGTCGCAGACGCTGGCCGATGCCATTTGCGACCGACCATCCGCGTGGTCTCGTCTGGCCAAGGGCGCGTCAGCCGACGTGCTGCGCGCCGCCACGCGGCACGGTGTGGGGCCTCTGCTGGCAGCGCGGGCGCCCACGGATCTCCCGGCGGATCTTGGCGACGGCTTACGGGTGGAGTCGGTCCGCGCAGTCGCGCGCGACGCGATCACCGGCCCTGCGCTACGCGAATTGACGAGTGCATTCGCCGACGCGGCCATCGAGGCGCTGGTATTCAAGGGCGCCGACCTCGCATACTCCTGCTACCTGCATTCCCACCTTCGCCCACGAGTTGACTCCGACATCCTCATTACGCCGGCGGCCCGGGAGAGCGCGCGCGCGGTCCTCGCACGGCTGGGCTACGTGACCGTGCCGCAGAGCGGCGGCGACCTGCTCATGTATCAGGAGCCCTTCATCCTGCGCGATCGGGATTACGTGCGTCACACCGTGGACCTGCACTGGCGCGTCGCGAATCCGCAGCAGTTCGGTGACGTGGCGCCGTTCGAGGATCTCTGGGCCGAGTCTCAGCCCAGGCCGCGGCTGGATGATGCGGCGCGAGGACTTGCGCCCGTGCACGCCTTCGCTCTGGCGTGCGTTCATCGTGTGGCCCACCACTACGATGACGAGCGGCTCATCTGGACATATGACCTGCACCAGATCGCCCGCCGCATGACCGCGGGTGACTGGGAACGGCTGGCAGCGTGGGCGTCGGCCAGGGGGATCGCCGCCGCATGCGCACGAGGCGTGGGGCTCACGGCCACGCTGTTCGAGACGCCTGTGCCCGGCGGGATCGTTGCGGACCTCGAGCGTGCCGGCGCGCGCCAGCCCCGCACCCGGCGGTATCTGGCCAACGGACGCCACGTGGAGCGCATCCTGAGCGATATCGCGTTGTTGCCATCCTGGACGGCGCGGGCCCGTCTTGCGCGGCAACACGTGTTTCCGTCCGCGCAGTACATGCGCGACACCTACGCGCCGGACAGCGGCCTCCCGGTGGCGATTCTCTATGTGCAGCGTGCCTGGCGCGGTGCGCGGCGCTGGATGGCGAGAACGTGACCCGCCTCCGGTGGTACGGCCCGGGCCTGATGGCGCTGCTGGCGTGGGGAGCGCTGAGCTTTGGCGCCGTGTACGCATGGGCCTACTGGCCGCTCTACGGCGGAGCGGCGGCGTTGGGTGTGTGGGCCCTCGTGGTGACACGCGCGTGGAGGGACCCTCGCATCCGATGGATGGCAGCGGCCCTGGCCGGCATCGTGCTGGTGCTGGCGATGCAGACCATCCTGCTGCCGTCATGGCTGATTGGGCGCGTGTCGCCAGGGGTCGATCGGTTCTACCGGCTCTTCGAGGTTGGCTATCGCCCCGCCGCATTCCATACGTTGTCACTTACGCCGTCGGCGACCGTCGTCAACCTGCTCGGCACCGTCGCGTTCGGGCTTCTGCTGCTCGGTTCCGCGCGGGCCGTACGGTCCGTCACCGTCGACTGGCTCGCTGGCCAGATCATGGGCCTTGGTCTGGGCGTCGCGACCATCGGCATCCTGCAAAAGGCGCTGGGGCGAGCGGACCATGTGCTCGTGTACGGATTCTGGCAACCGCAGGCGGGGGGCAACCCGTTCGGACCATTCATCAATCGGAACCATTTCGCGGGCTGGATGGCCATGGTGCTGCCGCTCGTGGCCGCATATTCCTTTGGGCTCGTACAGCGTTCGACGAGGGGCGAGGCGAGCGGAGTGAGCGGCTGGATGCGGTGGGGTGGCAGCGTCGAAGGGAACCGCTATCTGCTCGTGTCTTCATCGGGGCTCGTGATGGGGGGCGCGCTCGTCCTGACTCAGTCACGATCTGGCATGGCGTCACTGGCAGTGGCGTTCGCCGTGCTCGGCGGTTTCATCCTTGGGAGCGTTCGCGGCCGGTGGCGTGTCGTCGCCATGACTTACCTCGCACTGCTTCTTGTTGGGGCCGTCACCTGGGCTGGAGCGGACCTCGTGACCGCGCGATTCGGCCGCGCGCCGGCGGAGATCGGCGGCCGCCTGTCCGCATGGCGTGATACGGTGCGCATCGTGCGCGATTTTCCAGTCTTCGGTGCCGGCGTTGGCGCCTACGGTCAGGCGATGCTCGTCTACCAGACCGGCAGTCGCGAGTTGATGTACGCCGAGGCGCACAACGACTATCTGCAGCTCCTTGCCGAAGGGGGCGTATTCCTCGCGGGCGCTGGGCTGACCTTCCTCGTTGTCTGGGCCGCCGGCGTCCGCAACCGGTTGCGGTCGGGGAACGACGACGTCCTCACCTACTGGGTTCGGCGCGGTGCCATTGCGGGGCTCGCCGGTGCGGCGGCGCAATCGGTCGTCGAGTTCAGCCTTCAGATGCCCGGCAACGCGGTGCTGTTCGTCGTGCTGGCCGCCATCGCGCTCCATCGTCCCCGTCACACCGATGCGCATCGCGTTTGATCTCGACGGCGTTCTCGCCGATTTGCACACGCCATTCGTGCGCACGGCCGCGCGCCTGTTTCCCGAACTCGATCCAGCCGTGTTGGGCGCCCAGGACGTCGCGGCGTCGCCGCCGGCGGAAGGCGAGGCGGCCGGTGACGACGGGGAAGGGCAGCTGGCTCCGGCACTGCCGCATGTCAGCCTCAGCCGCCGGCAATCCGAGCAGGTGTGGCGCGAGATCGCGGCGACCGAGAACTTCTGGGAAACCCTGAGGGAGATCGAGCCGGGCGCCATCGCCAGGATTGCGGCCGTGGCGGACGCCCGCGGGTGGGAAGTGTTGTTCATCACCAGCCGCCCGCGATCGGCAGGCCGCACGGTGCAACGCCAGAGTCAGCGGTGGCTCCAGTCGCACGGATTTCCGCTGCCCAGCCTCTACGTGGTTCATCGCTCGCGTGGACGGATCGCAGAGGCGCTGGCGATCGATGTGGTCGTCGACGATCGGGACGACAACTGTCTGGACGTCGTGCTCGAATCCAAGGCTGGCGCGCTGCTCGTGTGGCGGGGCGACCAGACCGCGGTGCCGATTTCAGCCAAGCGCCTCGGCATTGCCGTGGTGCCAACGGTGGCGGCCGTGCTCGATGCGCTGATCGAAGCCGAGCGGGCGACCGACGGTGGCGCCGGCATGCTCGACCGACTCCGCCGCATGTTCGGTCTCAAAACGAAATCCGCTTCGCCATTGGTGCGTTCGTGACGACGCGTCGGATGGTCACGGAATCGTGCGTCAACGACGAAAGCGTCATCAACTGTGGCGGATGTCGCAGGCATCCGCGCTCGCCGACAGAACTGTATTTGGACACGAGCACCCAGGGCATCGACGGTTCGATCGACAGATCCGTGGGCGATGTGCGAGGTTCGTGTGTGGCGGACCGACACGACTTCCAGGCCCGTCTGGGAACGGGTAATATTCCGCCTGATCTGACAGATTCTCGTGCGCGACGCGCTGGCATCCCCCTTGCCGCTAGGCAGGTAGGCTGTCACCGCGCATGCGCATGGCGCGCGGTGTTGACGACGCAGACAGCCTCCAGGTCCGGCGGGACCGGAAGGACTGTTCATGTCACGCCGCTTCTTCTCGGTTGCTGCGCTCGTTGTCGCCCTCGTGCCTGGCGCGGCGTCTGTCGCCCATGCTCAGGAGCGCGCGACCCTCGATCTTTCGGCCGCCGTGTCCAATGCCATTACCCCCTCGGTGATTGCGGCGAGCGACATCCCGGCTTCGGCCTTCCGTCCAGCGCGCATCCAGAAGCGGTCCTCTCTGATGACCGCGCTTTATGCGTCAACCTTCACGATGCAGGCACTCGACGTGCACTCGACGCTCAAGGCCTTCGGCGCCGGCGCGCGCGAAGCCAACCCTCTCATGGCCAACGTCACGAAGAACAAGCTGGCCTTCGTGGCCTTGAAGGCCGGCATCGCGACCAGCACCGTGCTGGCGGCGCACAGCATGTCCAGAACGAACAAGATTGGGGCCGTGATGACGCTCGTCGCCATCAACTCGGCCTACGCGATGATCGTCGATCACAACTACAGGGTCGCGCGAAACCTGCGGTAGCCCATGCCGGCTGGCGCGCCCGCCGCCTGTCTGCCGGTCCCGTGATGTCGCAGGCTCGCGTGAATGCCCACACGCCGGCACGCCGCTGCCTCCGAATCACCAGCGTCTTGACACGAGTTTCATCATGACCGTCGATCGACGCCGCGCTCCGCGTATCGAACTCCTGGGCCGCCTGCACGGCCATAGCGTGTCTCTCGACCTTCCCGTCAGCGTGCTCGAAATCAGCCTCGGTGGCATGGCCATCCAAACCGGCCTTCCCTTTCCGGTCGGCGCCGTGCACGTGTTCCGTCTGACCCTTGGCGATGATTCCACGGTCGAACTGCACGCGCGCGTGATGCACTCCCGTAACACCGCGCCGCCCGACGCCACACCGGTCTACCTCACGGGACTGCAGTTCGTCGAAGACGAGCCGTCTGAGACGGGGCCCGTTGTCGGTAACCTGATCGACCGCGTCAGATAGCCTGCTGGCCCGTCGCGTCAGCCGGCAGCGATAGCGCACCCTCCGGCCCGAACGAGAACGCGGGAACGAAGCCGCGCAGCGGTGGCGCAGCTTCGATCACGCAGGCGCCATCAACCTCAACCCAGGCGTGTCCACCCACCGCCGACGAATCGCGGCGGAAACCGACAACCAGTCGCGGATTCGATCCCGTGTGAGAGAGCACGCGGTAGAGCGCCAGGCTTCCCTGAAGGCAGTCACCCCGGTCAGCTCCGAACCAGTTCCGCAGACGGACGGTGCAGCGCAGCGCCGTGTCTTCGACCGCGCGGTCCCTGATGCGGACGGGGCGGAGCCAGGCCCACCGTACCAAACGCGGAAGCGGGACGAGTCGCTTGAGTACCGCGAAGATCAGATAGGGCGGCAACAGGCGCGCCGTCATGATGGCGTTTCGCCATCGGCGGTTGCGCGACGCAATCCGGTCAGGCATGACTGTCGTGCGGCTGCGGTTGACCGACGGCCTCCAGCACGCGCATCTGGACGTCGCGAATGTGCGCGAAATCCTTTGGATAGGCCAGCGCGTAGACCGGCACGGCGTCGGCCATCGCGAGGTACGCCTGCACCATGGACGTCACTCCCGCCCTGTCGGATTCATCGAAGCAGTGCGCGTGCGTCAGGAGGGCACTGAATGCCTGCGGGGCGCCGATGCGACGTAACTCGATGGGCTGGCTCTGTTGGGACTGCGTCAAGGCAAAGACGGCCAGGAGCGGCGCCGGCGCGGAGTCTGGTTGTCGATCCCGCGTGTGCGACGCCACGCCGTTGAAGAACGTCCGCGATTCCGATCGAAGTCGCGCGCGATACGGAAGGGGCTGTGCCAGGATCGCTTCGCGCGCGATTTCCAGGACCAGCGCGTCGTCGGCCATCTGCGACATCCCGGGGGACCGCCCAAGCGCGAAGGCCAGGGTCGATTTCCCCGCGCCACTGACTCCACAGAACGCCACCACGCCGGTCGCCAAGCGCACCGCGCTGGCGTGCAGCGTCTGATAGCCCAGCGCCTGCAGGATGGCGGGCTGAGCGACGTGGAGCAGGGCGGCAGTCGCGGCGTCGGCGTCCACGCCGGGCGCTGGCCACAGCCGGACACGCAGGGACCCTGGCGAGAACACCACGGTCCCGATGCCACGCCACTCCAGCCGATATCCGTCCTGGTGAATCGCGGCTTCCGCGAACGAGGCGCGCTCGTCGTCGCGCCAGACGTGGACCATGCGGCCTGATCCGCGGGACGGAGGCGGTCCGTCAGCGACGACGACGTGGAGCATGGGGCAGGCGCCGGGGCCTATTGGTCGTTGCCGGCAATCTTGTGCGGTTCACCGGGATCGCCGGTGGTGACAGACACCTTGCCGTGGCCGCCCTGCAGGATACCGCTGACGGTGCCGGCCGATGTCACGGTCGGTTGCTTCCAGGCGCGCTTGCTCTCTTGCGTCGTGCTCTGCTGTGGCTCTCTCAACTTCATCGTCGGGTGCCTTTCAGTGGGGCTTCTGCTGGAGTCAGTCTAGGCCAATTTGCTGGCGAACCCAGACCTCGGCGTTGACCAGGTTCCAGGCCATCCCAAGTTGCAGGGCATCCTGGCCCCAGGCGGTCCGCATGAACCGGCGGGCGCCTTCCGGCGCGACCACGCCGAGTGAGGCGAGGCCGCGGAAATCGGCAACCGTTTCGCCGAGCACTGGCCCCTCATTTCGGAGGATGGACGCAAAGAAGTCCATCGCGGCGACCTTGCGCTGACGCTCGAACCCGAGGGCGGGAAACCGTCGCGCGACCGTTTGCCGGACGAGCGCCTTGGTCCGGTTGTGCTCGTTCAGGCGCTCGGGCCGTACGCGGTAGACGTGGGCGACCAGGTCGGCGTCCCAATAGGGGTGCACGTAGGCGAGGCCGAGCGGGCTGCCCACCTCGTGCTGTTCCTCGAATAGCCAAGAGGTCAGCGAGAGGTCGAGGAAGATCTTCGACTCGCGCTCGTAGAAGCCCCCGACTGGACGCGCCTCTGCGATGGAGGCACGGAGGCGAGCCAATTGCGTCGAGCGCAGCAGATGGTCCGGAGCCACCCAATCCGGGCTGGCGGCGGCGCTCTTTGCCGCGCGACGCGCGTCCCACCTGTCGGGACTCAGCGTCGAACAGGCAGCGCCGAGCAACGGTCGGAGACCGTAGCGCCAGAGGGTTCCGCGGATGACCGTCAGCCACGTCTGGTGGTACGAGCGCTGCCACGTGCGCGCGATTTGCACCAACCCACGGATGTCGCCACGTCTGATGAGGTCCGCCGCGAGGAAGGGGCTCGTGCCCAGCCACTCGTCGCCGCCTTCGCCGGTCAGAATCGTGCGCACGCCGTCGAGGGTTGCTCGGCGCGCGAGGCTCAGATAAGCCGGCATCCAGCTGTTCAAGAGCGGGGCAGAGAGCTGACGCGTCAGGTCGAGCCCTTCCGCGAGCAATCCGCGCGCGCCAGCTGCCTCGAAGAATCCCAGCAAGTGGATGGGCAGACCGAGCGATCGCGCGACGGATGTCTGCACCGGCTGCTCATCACACGCCGGATCCGGGAATCCCAGGGAGAGCGCGAGTGGTGCGGGCTCGTGGGTTCGTCGCGTCAGGTCGGCGGCGACCGCCGCGACACTCACCGAATCGAATCCGCCGCTGAGAAAGATCCCGGCACGGCCACGCGACAGGCCGCGCGCCACGGCCTGGTCCAGCAGACCGTCGAACGCGGCGATTTCCTCGTCGGGCATCCAGTCGATGCGCTCACCAACAGGGTGCCAGTACCTCTCGAGGATCAAGCCACGGGCGCTGACGATCGCCTGCCAGCCGGCCGGAACGCGGCGAATCTGCTCGAAGAATGTCTCCTGGCGGTCGGGCCACCGCTTGCAGAGATGATCGGCGAGCGCGGGGCGATTGAGCGCGTTCGAGACGTCCGGCTGCTGCCGCAACGCCTGAATCGCGGATGAGAAGATCACGTCGCGCGGCGTGAGCGCGTAGAACAGCGGGTAGGCGCCGAGCGGATCGCGGACGACGCGCGCGACACGCGCCTGGCGTTCGGCCACCGCCAACGCAAAACGGCCCCGAAGTCGAGGCAGCAGCCGCTCGCCCTGCTGCAGCCACGCAGCCCGCGCGATCCGCGCGGCCGGCAGACTCGCCGGCACGTTGCCAAGGGTGGCCAGCGCCTCGAGGTCGAAGAGCTCGCCTGCCACGACGACGTCCAGCCGCTCATCGCTGGCGACGATCGCGTTCTGAAATCGTGGATCGCTGCCATCACGCGCCACGCGCAGGACCCAGTGCAAGGTGGGCGTCGTCGACTCGTCGTGCTCCCGCAACGCGCTTGGGGACGGACCAATCACGTTCGGACCAGCCCTCTCTCAACGAACTGCTTGAGCAGATCGCCAACCTGGCGGACCGCCGTCTCCTGGTCGACGTCGAACGCGTCGACGATCGACGCCACGATCGCGCTCTCCGTCGCGCCGCTCGCCAGTTGTGTCCAGATGTGCGCCGCGGTCTCGTTCAGCTCGTAGATCTGATTGCCGGACAGATGCACGAGCACACCGCCGTCGTCCATGGCGCGAAAGATGATTTCCGGTGCCGGCACGATGGGCATTGGCGTGATGGGCCCGATCTAGAGGTGGGCGTCGGCGAATGTCGCGCCAGAGCCGAAGACTGGCCGCACCGTCGCCATCGCTGTCAGTCCCGTTCGCGTACGCATGCACACTCCTTCACGTCGGATTGAGATCGGAATTGAGATCCGCCGATTACTAATTTGGCGGAGCGGGCCAAGTATAACGTCGGCCCTGAGGCGCATGGTTGCCGGCCGGCCCCGCGGCCGTCACACCGATCCGTAACCCGCCGTGCAGGACCGACAACCGGTGGGGTGCCCGTCCGGTTGGGAGTGCGCAGAAAACCCCCAAAATAAGTGGCATAGCTGTTGCGTTTGCGACCGAACGTGTCTATCCACGCGGCCCCTCCCGAGCGCGGTGACGCCGGCTTCAGTCTGATCGAGCTGCTGGGCGTGCTCGTCGTCATGCTGAGCGTCCTTGGCATCAGCCTGGGCGGCTTCACCATGGCCCTCAACAACGTGCGCGGCGATGCCAGCATGAACATCGTGCTGTGGCAGTTCAAGCTGGCGCGCGAGACCGCCATCAACCAGCGGCGATCGGTTGAGGTGCGCTTCACCATGCCGAACTTCATGAGCGTGGTCCGACGCAACATTCCGAACGGGGAGACCGTGATTTCGACGGCGGTGCTCGAGCACCAGTCCCAGTTCCTCAACTTCGCCAGCATGCCGGACACGCCGGATGGCTTCGGCAAGACGGGCGCGATTTCGTTCGGCGCCGCGACGGCGTACATGTTCAACGCGGAAGGGCAACTGGTCGATCAGACCGGCACGGTCTTGAACGGCAGCGTGTTCATTGGCAAGGTCAACACACCGATGACCGCGCGCGCGTTGACGGTGTTCGGGCCGACCTCGGCTATCCGCAGCTATCGATGGAACGGTGGGGCATGGAGACACTGATGCGGAGCCCGCGCAACGGGCGGGACGAGGGGTTCACGCTGATCGAAGTCGCGGTCGCCATGGTGCTCCTGATGATCGGCACGCTGGCGCTCGCCGGCGGCATTGCCGTCGGCGCCCGGCGTCTGACCGGATCGCAGGATCAGATGCTGGCCAGCGAACGCGCGGCGGAAGCCGCGGAGTCGGTGTTCAAGGCGCGTGACAATCGCACGCTCACCTGGGCGCAGATCCGCAACATTGCCGGCGGCAGCGGGGCCGACGGCGGGATCTTCCAGGACGGCCCACAGGACATTCGCGCGATCGGCACGGACGGCCTCGTCAACACGGCCGACGATGGCGCGCTCGAGATGATCATCACGCCCGGGCCGGACGGCCTGCTGGGCACCGCGGACGACCTCCAGACTCCGCTCTACGGAATGACGCGCGAAATCGAGATTCGAGACATCAGTGCCACCCTGCGGCAGTTGCGCGTGATCGTCCGGTATCGATCAGCGCTTGGTACCCAACAGTTCGTCCTCACCACGTTCCTGTCTTCGTATGCATAACACGGCCTCGGACTCAGAATCGGGCTTCACCCTCGGCGAGATGATGATCGCCTCGGTGCTGACAATGATGATCGTGTCGGCGGCCGTGGAGATGTTGACGCGCACGTTGACGCTCACCGGCACGGCGCGGGTCATCTCGGAGACCAACCACGGCCTGCAGGCGGGGACCAGCCTGATGGTCCGGGACTTCATGCAGACGGGGCAGGGCGTGCCCCTTGGTGGTATCCCGATTCCGAACGGCGCAGGAGCGACGGCGGTCAGCCGCCCAGGCCTCGCCGGCCTGACGTTTCCGGTCACCCAGGTCGCGCTTCCCGCGCTGTCGCCGGGTAACGGGCTCGGACCGGTCCTGTTGGGCGTCACGACCGACCTCATCAACGTGCTCTACGCCGATCGCACGCTCAACCTCAGCGCGAATCCGCTCGCGGCGGTCGCCGCCGACGGATCGACGATGACGGTCGCGGCGGCCACGCCGGTCACCGGCGTCGGCGGCCTGCAGGCCGGTGACCTGATCCTTTTCAGCAACGCGCTGGGCAACGCGCTGCAAATGGTCACGACGACGCCCACGAACCAGACCGTCACGTTCGCGACCAACGACGCGATGAATATCAATCAGCGGGCGGCGGCATTCGGGTCGATCATGAGCCTGCAGTCAGGGCCCGGCGTCTTCCCCCCGACGACGGCGACGCGGGTACTTCTCGTCAGCTACTACGTCGATACCGTGACCGATCCCACGCTGCCGCGCCTCGTGCGCCGCGTGAACATGGGGCAGAACCTGGCGATCGCCATGGGCGTCGAGAACCTGCAGATCACGTACGACCTGGTCGACGGTGTGACAAATCCCACCAACGTCGACACACCGGCGGTGGGCAACAGCGCCAATCAGATTCGCAAGGCCAACGTCTTTCTGTCGGCCCGGTCTCAGGACGTCAATCCGCAGACGAAGCAGTTCTTCCGCAACACCATGGCAACGCAGGTGGGCCTGCGCAGCCTGTCGTTCGTCGATCGTTACCGGTAGGGGATGCACATGAAGCTGAAGCGGTTCAACCGATCCAAGGATGATCGGGGCGCGGCGCTGTTGAGTTCGCTGCTGGTGATGCTGCTGATGGCCGGCGTCACCGCGGGTTTCACCGCGCTCGTGATCACGGACACGCGCGTGCGGCAGCTCGACAGTTCGCGCACGCAGTCGTTCTACGCCGTGCACGCGGGCCTCGAGAAGCTGACCGCCGACCTCGGCGACCTCTTCGCCGCGAACGTGGCGCCGACGTCGGCGCAGATCAACGGGATTGCGAACACGCCGCCGACCACGCTCGGCGTGACCTGGACGGAGCCGGACGGCACCGACGGGTACCGCGTGAACTTTCCGACGGACGCGGGAGGGAATCCGCAGGCGACCGTCATGACGGTGAGCAACGGGCCGTTTCAGGGCCTGGTCGGATTGGCCACGCCCTACACCATGACGGCCACCGGGCGCGTCGCGGACGGATCGGAATCGAGCCTCACCCGCACGCTCCAGACCGTCGCCATTCCGGTCTTCCAGTTCGGCATCTTCTCCGAGAACGACCTCAGTTTCTTCGCCGGTCCTGATTTCAACTTCGGCGGTCGCGTCCACAGCAATTCGAACGTCTTCCTGGCGGAGGGCAACGGGAACACGCTGTCGTTGGCGGACCGGGTCACCAGCGTCGGCGAGATCATCCGGACGAATCTGTCCAACGGATGGGATACGAACACGAACTACACGGGCACGGTCCGCGCCATCACGACGCCCGGCAACTTCCGGGCGCTCGCCCGGTCCGAGGGAAGCCTGACGGGCACACTGCTCAGCGCCCAGAACGAGCCGACCTGGACGAACCTGTCGACCGGCACCTACAACCACAACATCATGAATTCGCGTACGGGCGCGCGGCGCCTGGACCTGCCGATCACACAGTTCGGGGCCGGGCCGGTCGGCCTGATTCAGCGTCCCGTCCCGGGCGAGAACATCACGGCGCCGAACGTGCTGAGCGAACGCTTCTACACACTCGCGAGTCTCAGGATCCTGCTGTCGGACAACAGCGCGGACATCACGGGTCTGCCCGGCGTCACGGCGACCGCGCCCGTCCACTTGAATGTCGCGACGCCGTTGGGCGGGTACGCGGTGAGCAATGCCGCGGCGCAACCTCGGCCGCCCTTCGGGATGTCACCGGCAGCCGGCGGAGGCATTCTCGTTCCACAGGACACGCCGCTGGTCGGGGGCTGGATCAAGATCGAGAAGCAGACGGTCCCGGGAACCTGGGTGGATGTGACCACCGAGATTCTGAGCCTGGGCATCAACAGTCCCCAGCTCTACACGGATGCCACCGGGACGATGGCCTACAACAACGCGGCGGCCGGCAATATCGACTGCGCCGACCTGACGCCGAACGCCATCATCCGCATCCAGCGTCTGTGGGACGCCGCGGGTGTTGGCAATTGCACGGCGCTGAACAACGCGACCAATAACCCTGATGTGGCGACCGCCGCGCGCCGCTATTCGCCATTGTCCCTGTACGATCCGCGCGAGGGCGTGCAGCGGGATACCGCGCCGGCCACAATGCCGCTCGCGGGCATCATGTACTACGTGGAACTCGACACCCGAAACCTGGCGCGCTGGTTCCGTGGACAGATACCCGCGGGGAACTGCCCCGTGGCATGCTCGGGCAATGACGCCCTCAACGTGAACGGGTACGCGGTCTACTTCTCCGACCGGCGCGGCAACCGCGATCCCGGTCCGAACACGGAGACCGGAGAGTACGGCTTCGAGGACATCGTCAACACCGGCGCTGCCGGGGCGGTGAACAACGCCCTCGACCCGGGTGAAGACTTCAACGGCAACGGCACGCTCCAGGTGTACGGGGGCACGCCGCGACTGCCCGACGGCGTCGCAGCATTCCCGGTCGCGCCCTACACGGCGGCGGCGACGCCATTTACGCAGGTCGGCGCGGCGAACACCATCGCCGTGGCCCGCCGGAATCCCGCCTTCTTCTTCCGTCGCGCACTCAAGGTCACGCGCGGCGCCAATCTCGCCGGCGCGGCGCCTGGCCTGACCGGCCTCACCATCGCTTCTGAGAATCCCGTGTATATCCAGGGCGACTGGAATGCCACGGGCGGCAACTTCAACGGCGTGCACGTGGCGACGGCGGTGCTGGCCGATGCCGTGACGTTGTTGTCAAATCAGTGGAACGACCGCAACAGCTTCGTCAACCCGTTCAACATGACGAACCGCAACGCGGTGACCACGTGGTATCGCCTGGCCATCATCGCCGGCAAAGGGATCTCGTTTCCACAGCCCGCAGGCACGGCTCAGGACTACGGCACCGACGGCGGCGCGCACAACTTCCTTCGCTACATCGAGGACTGGAGCGGACAGACGCTGAACTATCGCGGATCGATCGCCAGTCTCTATTTCAGCCGTCAGGCGACGGGCACCTACAAGTGCTGCACTGTGGTCTACTCGCCGCCGACCCGCGGCTACAACTTCGACGTCGAGTTCCTCACGCCGGCGTTGCTGCCCCCGCGCACGCCGATGTTCCGTGACGTCAACATCACGGGATTCGCGCAGATCATCAAGCCGTAGGACGGGTACGACAGGTACGTCGGGTACATCGGGTACATCGGGTGCGGCAGCTACCACGAGTTCGCCGAGTCAGGCTTGAACACAGGGGGGGCGTCACGTCCGCCCCGAATCCCCTCGGCCCCGCTGCATGCCGTCCCTTCGGACCTGTCGTACCCGTCTTGATATGCTCTCTCCCTGATGCCCCGCATTCTCGTCACCAATGACGATGGCTATTTCTCGCCTGGTATCCAGGCTCTTGCCGACGCTCTGAAGCCCCTCGGCGAGGTCGTCATCGTCGCCCCGCAAACCGAAGCGAGTGCGGTGGGACACGCGCTGACGTTGCGACGTCCGTTGCGCCTGGAGCACATCAGCCCCGGTGTCTATGCGGTCGACGGAACACCGACCGACTGCGTGAACATCGCCATCGCCGAAGTTCTCAAAGGCGCGCCCGATCTGGTCGTGTCCGGCATCAACAAGGGGCTGAACATCGGCGATGACGTGACCTACTCCGGGACGGTGGCCGGGGCGCTGGAAGCGGCGCTGCTCGGGTATCCCGCGGTTGCCGTATCGCTGGAGTTCACGACCGGCGCGTGGGACTTCAGGGCGGCGGCCGCGGCGGCCGCGGGGCTCTCTCATGCGCTCCTGACGCAACCATTGCCCTCGCGATCGTTCCTGAACATCAACGTGCCGCAGGGACGGGTCACGGGCACGCGCGTGACCGTGCAGGCGAAGCGGAATCACATCACGAAGGTCAACAAACGCACGGATCCGCGGGGGCGGCCGTATTTCTGGATTGAGGAGGCCGAAGATGACTGGCATGCCGATCCTCGGTCGGATCACCAGGCTATCCGTGACGGCTGCATCTCGGTTTCAGCGCTCCAACCCGACCTCACGGACCACAATGTGCTGGCTCGGGTCGAATTACTGACGCAACTGGCGGCCACTGGGGTAAGATAATCCGGTTGTCGGGGCGTGGCTCAGCCTGGTAGAGCACTCGGTTCGGGACCGAGGAGTCGGAGGTTCGAATCCTCTCGCCCCGACCACTTTTC
>JBDTNQ010000020.1:0-46494 GCA_039933635.1 Acidobacteriota bacterium | reverse complement strand
CCCTGGCCCCAGTCCACCCAGCCGCGCCAGTTGAACGGGTGATAGATCGGGTGGTACGGCACGTCAGACGCCACGCCCAGGAAGAGATCCCACGACAGCGTGTCGGGCACGGGGTAGCTGCCCAGCATGGCGGCGGCGAGGCGCGAGTTCACCGCCGCGTTGTTCCAGCCGAGCGGCACCGGCTGACCTGTCGCACCGGACACCGCGGGAGTGGGCATCGGCGCCGGGCGCGGCACGCCCTGCGGCCAGTATCCGAGTGGACGATTCGTCCAGACGCGTACCTCGCGCACGTCGCCGATCGCACCCGCCATCAAATATTCCTGGCCGGTCCGCGCATCGTCCAACGAATGGCCCTGATTCCCCATCTGCGTGACGAGCTTCGGCATGGCGGCCGCCTTCTTCGCGAGAAAGCGGGCCTCGTGCACCGACCAGCAGAGCGGTTTCTGCACGTAGACGTGCTTGCCAGCGTCCATGGCGGCGGAGGCGATCACGGCATGCATGTGATCCGGCGTGGCGACGATGACGCCGTCGATGTCCTTCTGCTTGTCGAGCATCTCGCGGTAGTCGCGGTACTTCGCGACCTTCGGCATCTGCTCGTCGACGAACCGCTTGACCCGATCGGCCTGCGGCGTCTGCTGCCACTTCTGATCGGCATCCTTCTGTGCGGACGTGGGCCCGAAGTTCTTCCACGCAGATGGGGCGGGGGGCCGCGCAGGTGCCGCGGGACGGGGCGGGGTCGATGGATACGCCGAGTCGTGCCAGCCCTTCAGCTTGTTCTCGAGCAGCCCGAAATCGCAGTCGCAGATGGCGACGATGTTCTGGCTCATGGCCGCGACGCTGTTCGTGCCGCCCTGGCCGTTGATGCCCACGGTGGCGATGTTGACCAGGTCGCTTGGCGCCGTCATGCCGCGTCCCAGCACGTGTCTGGGGACGATCACGAAACCCGCGCCGGTGATGGCCGCCGCCCGCACGAACTCACGTCGGGTGACCGACGACTCCTTCTTCTCGTTGGACATGGTGCACTCCTCGAGCCGCTGGGCGCACAGTCGCCCTGCCGGTCAGTTGTCTGGTGCGCTCACGCTGACACGACGCAGCGGGCATCGTCAAGGGGACGCAGGAGAAACACGGAACGCGGAGCCACACGAGCGACGGGCGCAATGTCGCCTGTGGCTGGCCGCCTAGCGTCAGAGATATCGCAGAACGGCGTCGACTTCATCGCTCGAGCCCATGACGACGCTGGTGCGTTGGTGGATGCTGGTGGGGACGACGTCCATCAGGCGTGCGTCCGGCTTGCTGGTCGCGCCAATGACGGCCTTGCCGCCGGCCTGTTCCACGATCATTGCCATGGGATTCGCTTCGTACATCAGCCGCAGCTTGCCCTCGGGATTCTTCTGCGTTGGCGGGTACAGGAAGACGCCGCCTTTGAGCAGGATGCGATGGACGTCTGACACCATCGAGCCGATGTAGCGGCTGGAGTAGCCGTTGTCCTGCGTCCATTCGAGATAGCGGCTGAAGCCGGCGGGAAACGTGTGCTTGTACGCTTCGTTCACCGAGTACGACTTGCCGGCTTCGGGCATACGGATCTTGCTCTTCACGAGCACGAATGAACCGATGGCCGGATCGAGCACGAACATGTCGACGCCGTTGCCCGTCGTCAACACGAACACCGTGGAGGAACCGTAGAGGATGTAGCCGGCCGCGACCTGCGCGGTGCCGGGCTGACAGAGTGTTTCGACGACGCCGGGAATCGTCGGATCGTTGCGCAGGATGGAGAAGATGGTGCCGACGCTGACGCAGACATCCAGGTTCGACGAACCGTCAAGCGGATCGAACACGACGCAGTACTTGCCCCCCTCACTGCCGCGTCGCAGGATGGTGGGCTCTTCGTCTTCTTCGGACGCCACGACGGCCACGCTCGGCCGGTTGCCAAGGCATCTCACCAGGATGTCATTCGCGATCACGTCGAGTTTCTGTTGTGACTCGCCGTGGACGTTGGCCTCACCGTGATCGCCCAGCACGTCCTCGATGCGTGCCACACGCACCTTCGCCGCGATGGACTTGGCCGCGAGCGACAAGGCGGACAGAATCCACGTGAAGTCGCCACGCGAACCGGGGTACCGCCCTTCCTCCTGAAGAATGTGGGACTGGAGCGATGTGAGGTTCTGATGGGAAAACGTCGTGCCGCTCATTGGATGCCATATTATCGCAGCGTACTCAGCAACTTTGTTGCGCGATCGTGGGCACGGGAGCTCGAACCAGACCAGCGATCGGCAGAGAATAGAGGTCTCAATATGCTCGCAAGTCGACTCCGATCCGTCCGTGCCTGCGCCCTCGGAGTGACGATGTCCGGCCTGATGTCGATCGTGGCCGTTCATGCACAGGCGCCCCCGGCTCCACCTCGGCTGACGCTGGCGATCGAGGCCCACGTCCAACTGGGCACGCCGATCGAAGTGGGCCAGGTGCCTCGAGGACGCCGGCGTGTCGTGCCCATCGTCGGCGGGACGTTCGAAGGATCCGGCATCAAGGGCAAAGTGCTCAACAACGGCGCGGACTGGCAGATCGTCCGCGCCGACGGCTTCGCGGAGCTCGACACGCGCTACGCCCTCGAAACAGACAAGGGGCAGGTCATCTACGTGCAGAACGCCGGGATGCGCCACGCACCGCCCGACGTAATGCAGAAGCTGCTCGCGGGGGAACCCGTCGATCCGAAGCTGGTTTATTTTCGGACCGTGCCTAGCTTCGAAACGGCTGCGCCCGAGCTGCAATGGCTGACGCGTTCGATCTTCGTCGGCACCGGCGAACGCTATCCGACGGACGTCGTGATTCGCTTCTGGAAGGTGGAGTAGCGGCGCAACGTCTCAGGCCTGCTCGAGATCCTCGATTGAGACCAGATGGCGACGGAGGGCTTCGGCGATGGCCTGGGCGCGGTTGTCGACCGCGAGCTTCGCGAGCACGTGGCTGACGTGCGTCTTCACGGTCTCTTCGGCGATCTCGAGCGTGGCGCCGATGTCCTTGTTTGAGCGACCCGCGACGAGCTGACGCAACACGTCGACCTCACGAGCGGTCAGCGGATCAATGGCCGTGTCGGCGTCGAGACGCAGTTGCGCCACGGAGGGATCGATGTACGTGGCGCCGCGGCCGACGGCGCGAACGGCCGAGAGCAGCGTTTCGGGCTCGGCGTCCTTCCGGATGTAGCCGGCCGCGCCGGCGCGCAACACGCCCATCATGCGGGGCTGATCGATCGAGGCCGTGAGCGCGATGACCTTCACTGACGGCATCTGCGCGCAGATCCTCCGCGTGGTTTCGATGCCGTCGATCCCGCCCGGCAACAAGAGATCCTGGATCACGACGTCGGGTCTCCACGCGTCGAGCTGTGCGAGCGCCTCTTCACCGTTGACCGCGACGCCGACGACCTGCATATCGGGGAAGGACTCGAGCCACGCTTTCAGGCTGCGCGTGACGACGCGGTGGTCGTCGACGAGGACGATGCGAAGCGGCGTCATGCGGTGTGGCTCATGAGGCGGCGCGCCTTGATTCCGGCAAGCAGATATCGAGCAACATCCATCAAGGCCGGCGCTGCGAGGATCAGGAAGGCGACCCTGGCTGGTCCGCTTGTCAGGAGCGCGACAATCATGGTGATGGCCACGACCGTAGCGAACGCGGCCTTCTTCCAGAAACGGGCCGGCTCGTCCCGTTCGTAGGGTACGGAGAGCGTCACGCGCGTTCCGCCTTCCGGCGGTGACACCACCTCCACGGTTCCACCAACCTCGACACCGCGGCTTCGGATATTGTCGAGACCCATCCCGGTCGGCGATGCGTGCGCATCGAACCCCGAGCCGTTGTCGTGGACGTCAAGTACCACATGGAAGGGAGTCGTTCTCAGCCGAACGTCCACGCGGGTGGCACGAGCGTGGCGAGCGACGTTGCTCAAGGCTTCTTGCGCCGATCTGAAGATTGCGTCGTGGGCGCCCGGAGGCCACGTCACACTCGCCGGCAGGGCGTCGCGTTCGAAATGGACCTCGGATCCGGTGCGCATGGCACAGGCATCGGCCTGCTTTCGCAGCGCCTCGACGAGTCCGGCGTTGTCGCTTGGCGACGCGCCCAGTTGCGCGAGCATGGCGTCCATTTCGGCCATGGCGTCGCGGCCCGCATCCCGCACGCGCGCGATCGCTTCGCGGGCGCCGTCGAGATCACTGTCCAATCTCACTTCTGCTGTTGCGGCGGCAGTCTGGATCGCGAAAACCTGTTGTTTGACCGAATCGTGCAGATCCCGCGCGAACCGATGACGCTCCTCGCGTGCCCCGGCCAACCGTAGTTGTTCCTCGTATTGTGATCGCAGCACATCCCCCGGCCCGGGCTGTTGCTCACCGAATAGTCCGTAGACATAGGTCGTAAACGGTGCGGCATCGCCGCCCTGACGCATCCACGCGCCCAGCAATGCGGTCCACAACGCGGCGAACGCGACGAGCGCCCACCACGCCGGTTGAGGCAGTTCTGGGCCCCAGACGGCATAGGCCTGCATCGCTGCAACAGCCAGCACAATGGTGTGGCCAATGACGAGCCAGGTCAGGGCGGCCCGTCGATCCGAAGGGTCTTTGATCCGGCCCGCACCCCACGCGCAGCACGCGGCCCCCATCACGACCGCTCCGATGACCCGGATGATTGTATTGAGCCCCCACGGATTACCCAGGAGCGGGCCGCCGAGCCAGAGGCTGCCCCACGCGAAGAGGAAGAACCCCGTGCCACCCACGACGGCGGCATAGGTGATCAGAACAACCCGGGAATCGATGGCGTCGAGCGGCAGTCGTCGGACCATGCCGCGAGTCTACGTCCGAGCCGCCGGCGACACATCACCCGGGTGGGGGACACGCCGATCGCGAAGTTCGAACGCCGAATTTGGAAAACTATGTCAGCAGATCTTCCAACGCCCGCCGCACCGCCTCGATCGCTTCGCCCTCGGACCCCGCGCTGCGGGCGAGGTGGGCCAGTCGCTCGGCCACGCCGGGGTGGCTGCCGGCGGTCTGGTCGGCGAGCGCGTCGCTGTTGATCATGCCGGCGCCCGCGGTGAAGTTCGTGGTGGGTTCGATGAAAATGAAGGCGCCCGTGCCGCGCTGGTCCTTGTACTTGTCGAACATCAGCGCGCGGGACGTTTCGATGGTCACGTTGCCGATGTCGTTCAGCAGCAGGCGCGTGTCCACCTGGGCCGTCACCGTGCCGGACGAGTGCTTGAGCACGTAGAGCCGGTTCGGTTCGAGCGGGCGTTCGTCCATCCACACCACGTCGGCCTTGAAACGCCGGCCCATGCTGATGTGGCCGTCGACGATCATGTCGCCACGGCTGATGTCCAGCTCGTCCTCCAGCACCAGCGTCACCGACATCGGCGCGAACGCTTCGTCGAGGTCGCCGTCCCACGTGACGATCCGCTTGACGCGGCTCGTGCGGACGGACGGCCAGGCCGTGATTGTGTCGCCGACGCGCACCGTGCCGGAAAGAATCTGGCCGCCGTAGCCGCGAAAATCCTGATCCGGCCGGATCACCAACTGCACCGGGAACCGCAGCGGGCCCAGCGCCGCCTGCGACTCGATGTCCACCGTTTCGAGGAACTCGAGCATGCTCGGCCCGTCGAACCAGGGCGTACGGCTGCTGCGTTCGGTGACGTTGTCGCCGTGGAGCGCGCTCACCGGAATCGGATACGACGACGCGCCGGCGAGGATTTTCGAGAATTCCGAGGCGATGCCCTCGAAGACGTCGCGATCGAAGTCCACGAGGTCCATCTTGTTGATGGCGACGACGAAATCCTTGATGCCCAGGAGACGCGCGATGCGCGCGTGACGCCGGGACTGTTCGAGGATGCCGTGGCGCGCATCCACGAGGAGGATGGCGACATCCGCGGTGGAGGCGCCGGTGGCCATGTTGCGCGTGTATTGCTCGTGGCCGGGCGTGTCGGCCAGGATGAACTTTCGCCGGGCGGTCGCGAAATAGCGATAGGCGACGTCAATCGTGATGCCCTGCTCGCGTTCCGCGCGCAAGCCGTCGGTGAAGAGCGAGAAATCGATGGGGCCCGCCGTGCGATTCTTCGAGGCCTTCTCGACCGACGCGAGCTGATCCTCGTAGACGGATTGCGAGTCGTACAGCAGACGTCCAATCAACGTGCTCTTGCCGTCATCGACGCTGCCGGCCGTACAGATGCGGAGAAGCGACGACGAGGACATTAGAAGTAGCCCTCGCGCTTCTTGATCTCCATCGACCCGTCCTGATCGTGGTCGATCGCGCGAAGCTGGCGTTCCGACTGCCGCACGCTCACGAGCTCTTTGATGATCTCCGGAACGGTCGCCGCCGTCGATCGGATGGCGCCGGTGCAAGGGGAGCAGCCGAGCGAACGCATGCGGCACATGACGCGCTGGGGCTTCTCACCGAGGAGCAGAGGGACGAACGGCTGCTCGACCGGGATCAGCGACGAGCCGCGGACGATGACCTCGCGTTCCTTCGCAAAGTACATCGGGACCACGGGAATCTTCTCCTCATGGATGTACTGCCACACGTCGATTTCGGTCCAGTTCGAGAGGGGAAACACGCGGATGCTCTCGCCGGGCCGCACGCGGCCGTTCAGCAGGTGCCACAGCTCGGGACGCTGACGCTTGGGATCCCACTGGCCCTTCTCGTCGCGCAGCGAGAAGATGCGTTCCTTCGCGCGCGACCGCTCCTCGTCGCGCCGCGCGCCGCCAAACGCCGCGTCGTAGTTGCCGGCCTCGAGCGCGTCGAGCAGCGCGCGCGTCTTCAGCAGACCGCAGCAGCGCTGCGTGCCCACGGCAAACGGCTGCGTGCCCGCGGCAATCGCGTCGGTGTTCGTGTGGACGATCAGGTTCGCGCCGATCTCCTTCGTATAGCTGTCGCGAAACTCGATCATCTCGCGGAACTTGTAGGTGGTATCGATGTGCAGCAGCGGAAACGGAATCGGCCCCGGGTGGAACGCCTTCTGCGCCAGGCGGAGCAGGCAGGACGAATCCTTGCCGATGGAATAGAGCATCACGGGCCGTTCGAATTCGGCCACAACCTCGCGCATGATCGCGATGCTCTCGGCTTCGAGGGCCCGCAGATGATTCAGCTTGGGGGCCGCGCTCGTCTCAGCGCCGGCCAGAATATCGGTAGTAGACATAGGTGAAACGGGGAACCCTAGCAAACGAACTCTTCATCGTAACCGGACCGGTCGGCCTTCAGACGCCACGAGCGCGCTTCCTTCGGTTGTCCCTGGCGGACGGCGATGATCAGATAGCTCATGTTCGGCCATGCGTGATCGAGGTCGAACTGTGAGGGCTCGGCCGGATGATCCGGGTGCGAGTGGTAGAAGCCCAGCAGCGTGAGCCCGGTTTCGGTCGCGCGCGCCTCGGCGCGGCGATATTCCTCCGGTCCGACCAGGAAGCGCCGCCGCTGCGTGTCTGGAAACGTGTTGTCGAGCACATACGCTTCCTCCACCTGGCCGGTCGTCGGGCCCAGTAGCGCGCCGCAGCACTCGTTCGGATAGATACGCGACGCATGCCGCCGAATCGCGGTCATCGTCGCGTCGCTCATGGCCAGGTGCATCGGTGCGTCCTCGTTGCCCGGAGCGCAACCGTCGGTCGCGTCCTTCACGTCCCACAGCGCGTCTGACAAATACCGGTCTCCACCGTCCGGGAAGATCACGACGATCACGCCTTCGGTGAGCGTGTGGGCCAGCTGCCGCGCCGCCACCAGCGCTGCGCCGCTCGACGGGCCGACGAACAGGCCCGCTTCATGCGCGAGCCGGCGCGTCAGTTCGTGGGCCTCGTCGGTCGAGACCATCGCCGAGACATCGGCGAGACCGGGATCGTAAATGGACGGCACGATGGCCGACGCCATGTGTTTGAGCCCCTCGAGTCCATGAAACGGTGAGTCCGGTTGCACGGAGACCAGCGTGACGCCCGGTTTCTCCTGACGCAGACGACGGCCGGTGCCGACGAAGGTGCCGCTCGTGCCGAGGCCCGCGACGAAGTGCGTGATGCGACCCTGCGTCTGCTCGAGGATTTCCGGACCGGTCGTGTCGAAGTGCGCGCGCCAGTTGGCCGGATTGCTGTACTGATCGGGGTAGAAGTAGCGCTGCGGATCGCGTTCGTAGATGGCGCGAACCTGGCGGATGGCGCCGTCGCTGCCGTCCATCGGATCGGTCAGCACGAGGTCGGCGCCGTAGACGCGGAGGAGATGTTTGCGCTCAGGCGTCACATTGGCGGGCACGCACAGACGGATCCGGTGGCCACGCGCCGCGCCGAGCATGGCATACGCGATGCCGGTGTTGCCGGACGTCGCATCGAGGAGAATCTTGCCCTTGCCGAGCTGGCCCGTCCGCTCGCCGTCGAGGACCATCGCCAGGGCGGCGCGATCCTTCACGGACCCGCCTGGATTCTGCATCTCGAGCTTGGCGTAGATCTCGACGCCCGGCTTCGGCTCGAACCGCGGGAGCCGGATGAGCGGCGTGCGGCCGATCAGATCGGTCAGCGACGTCGCGAACGTGAGGCGTGACTCGGCAGCAAGCTGGGACATGCGTCCTCGGAGAAACAAAAAGGCCCGGACCTTTGGTAGGTCCGGGCCTGACAAGTGGCGCCGTTTGTGGCGTCCCGAAATCTCGCTATGCAGCTCGGGTCGCGCGCGCCAGGGTGGTCAGGCCCATCGTGGGTCGACAACAGAGACACCCGGCGCAACAACAGAGCTGAGACACTGGATCAATTGATACCGCAGGGGGCCGGGAGTGTCAACTAAAGGCCAGGCGATGGACCTCGGATCGCGGTGGCACGCCACACGGGTGAGCTAGGATCGGCCCGGGCGACTACGCCGGCATCCGATCCCCGGCAGCCTGCATTCCAAGAGGTGTCCGCGCATGGTGTCAGTCCGCCTTCAGGGGCCACACGGAGGGCGAACGGTGCCCCTGGGCACGACCTGTACCTTTGACGTCGAGGCGCCTGATGAAGAGACGTGGAGCGCGTTCGTCCGCTACGAGAATGTCCTGTATCCCACGCCCGTGGCGGCGGATCGGCAGGGCACCGGACAGGTTTCGTTCTTTCCGGAGTGCCCGGGCGACTACGAACTGGACGTGACCTGGACCGGGCGCGAGGGCGACCGAGGCATCGCGCGCTGTCCGCTCTCCATTGACGGCGGTAAGGCGATGTCGCTCTCCCCAATCCGCGCTCGCGCGGACGGTCACTTTCACGTCTGGGCCCCGACCGGCTGGGATGGCCTGCACGTGAATCGGTACGAGCACGCGGCGCTGGCTGCCGTTCGGCGTACGGTGAAGGCCGGCGCCGCGGCCTACGACATTGGCGCAAACCTCGGCCTGTACACGTTGCCGTTGCTGCAACTGGCGGGAGCCTCGGGAATGGTCTATGCCTTCGAGTTCAATCCGGTCTGTGTCACCTGCCTCCAGGCGACCCTCAAAGAAGCGCACTACCGCAATGGCGTGGTGATCCCCGTCGCGATCGGGCGAAGCGATGGCACGCTCGACGCCACCATCAACTACGGCAGCACGGCGGTTGGCATTACCGCGGTGTCCGGCTTCTTCGCGGCGAAGGTGGGCGCCCCGGTCACCGTGCCGTGCCTGCGGCTCGACACGGCCATCGAGCGGTTTTCACTTCGCCCCCCGGACTTCGTGAAAGTGGACGTCGAGGGCGCCGAAGCGATGGTCGTCGAAGGCATGGAGCAGACGCTGGCGCGCCATCGACCGATTCTTCTGTTCGAGCTGCACGGACGAGGGGCGGCCCAGGCCACGCTCCAGCGTCTGGAGCCCTTCCGCTACACGTTTGAGGATCTGGACTCGGCCCGCCGGGCCGACTCCGCGGTTCGCTTCATGGAAGGGCTTCCGGAACGACCGGTGCAGGTGATCTGCGTGCCCCGGTGACGCGCGAAAGGAGCTCTGGAGGTTTGACGACCCTGGTGGCGCGTGTTAACGTCACCGCAGTGTCGGCCCTTACGATCTGCTGTTGCTGCTGTCCTGGCCCCGTATGGCGTGCCGGTTGATGGCGGGAGTGGCCTGAGGAACAGGTCGACGATCATGTTCGAGAGCCCGCGAATCGACCAACGGTTCGCGGGCTTTCTGTTTTCGGAGGGTATAAGGTCCCCAGTGCCGTGACTGCTGACGTGCCCCTGCTGCCGATTTTTCTGAAGCTGTCCGGGCTGCCCGTGTTGATGGTGGGTGGCGGGACGGTCGCGGCCAGCAAGCTCGACACGTTGTTGCCGACTGGCGCGGCCGTGACGGTGGTTGCTCCAGCCATCTGCGACGCCATTCGTCAGGCTGGCATCGCGATCGTCGAACGGCCGTTTACCGAGTCCGACCTCGACGGCCAGTGGCTGGTGGTGGCAGCGGCAACGCCGGAGGTCAACGCCAGCGTCGCGAGGGCGGCGGGGACGCGTCACCTGTTCGTGAACGCGGTGGACGATCCGCCAAATGCGACGGCGTACCTTGGCGGCGTGGTACGCCGGAGCGGTGCGACGATCGCCATATCGACGAGCGGCCGCGCCCCGGCGTTAGCGGGCTTGTTGCGGGAAGGTCTCGACGAAGTGTTGCCGGCCGATGACGTGCTCGACGACTGGTTCGCGCAGTCGGACGAACTGAAGCGCCGCTGGCGGACGACCGGCGTGCCGATGGCCGAACGCCGGCCCGAGCTGGCCGAAGCGATCGCCCGCCGCTACTGCGGCACGCTCGCCTCGTGTCGCAAGGTTCGCGGCGACGCGTCATGAGCCGCCGCGCGGCGGCTGCGGGCGCCGTGGGAAGTCGAGGGTTCGTGTCGCTCGTGGGCGCGGGCCCCGGCGATCCCGAGTTGTTGACGGCGCGGGCGATTGAGGCGCTGGACACCGCGGACCTGGTGTTACACGACGGCCTGGTGCCGGCCGCCATGCAGGCGTCGTTCCCGGGCGGGCGGTGGGAATCGGTGGCGCGGCGCGTCGGTCGCAAGACGATGACGCAGGCGCAGGTCAACGCACGGATGATTGCCGCGGCGCGGCGCGGACAACGTGTGGTGCGACTGAAGTCCGGCGACCCGTTCGTGTTCGGACGCGGGGGCGAAGAGGCGCAGGCCCTGCAGGCGGCGCGCGTGGCGTTCGATGTCGTGCCCGGTGTCTCGACCGCGCTTGCGGCGCCAGCGCTGGCCGGCATTCCCGTCACGCATCGGGGCGTGTCGGCGGCGTTCGTGGTCGTGAGCGGCCACGCGCGCGCGAGTTACGAGCCGCTGCTCGCGGCGTTGCCGCCCGGCGCGGCCACCGTGGTCGTGCTGATGGGCCTGGGCGAGCGTCGGCAGATTGCGCGCGTCCTGACCGCGGCAGGATGGACCACGACGACGCCCGCGGCGATTGTCACGAGCGCGTCGTTGCCGCAGCAGCGCGTGTGGACAGGAACGTTGGCCGGGCTTGGTGTGAACGACGGCCTCGGCACCCGGATCGAGCCGGGAGTCATTGTGATCGGCGACGTCGTGCGTGAAGCCTCACCGCCTGGCGCCGCCACTCGACGACGGAAGACAGAGGAGTAGACATGGCAGCCCACGACGATCCGAAGACGCTTGGCCGTTCGCGCTTGTCGTTTGCGAAGGAGTCGGATATCGACGAGTTCGCGGACATGCTCGCGAAGTTCGAGACCGGCGAGATTACCGCCGATCAGTGGCGCGGGTTCCGCCTGCTCCGCGGCACCTACGGTCAACGCCAGATGGACGATGCGCAGATGATGCGCATCAAGATTCCCCAGGGCATGCTGACCGCCGACCAGCTGCTCTCGCTCGCTGACGTGGCGGATCAGTTCTCGCGCGGATTCGGCCACATCACGACACGGCAGAACGTCCAGTTTCACTTCGTCAAGCTGCACGACGCCGAGAAGGCGATGCGTGTGCTGGCCGAGTCCGGCATGACGTCGCGCGAGGCGTGCGGCAACTCGGTGCGCAACATCACGGCGTGTGCGTATGCCGGCGTGTCGGCCACCGAGCCGTTCGACGTCACGCCGTATTCCGAGCTGATGACGCGCTACTTCCTGCGGCATCCCCTCAGTTCATCGCTGCCCCGCAAGTTCAAGATTGCCTTCGAGGGCTGCACGGAAGACCACGTCAAGGCGACGATCAACGACATCGGCTGGATGGGCCGCATGGTCGACGGCCGGCGGGGATTCCGCGTGCTCGTCGGCGGCGGCACGGCGACGATGAACGTGAGCGGCAGGCTGCTCTACGACTTCCTGCCGGTCGAGGACATGCTGACGGTCGGTGAGGCCATCGTGCGCGTGTTCCACAAGCTGGGCGACTACAAGCACAAGGCCCGGAACCGCATGAAGTTCCTGATCAAGTCGCTGGGCTGGGAAAAATGGCTGGAAGCGTTCGAGACCGAGTTGGCCGGCGTACGCGCGGAGGGCGGCGTCAGGCTGCCGTTCGATCCCGATGCGGTGCCAGTCGAAGTCGCGCCGTCCTGGCAGCGTCCGGCCGCGCCATCGATTGAAGACATTGCGCTGCGCGTGGTGTCGGGCGACGTCCGCGGGCCGGGGATCCATCCGGATCCGAAACCGATGCCGGCGACCGAAGAGACCTACGTCCGCTGGGCCGCGACGAACATCCGGCAGCAGAAGCAGAACGGGTATGTGGCGGCGATTTGCACCGTGCACCTCGGGGACCTGTCGAGTATGCAGTTCCGTGTGCTCGCGGACCTGGCCCGCGCCTACAGCGATGGCACGGTTCGCGTCACGCCGACCCAGAATCTCGTCTTCCGCTGGGTCCGCCGTGACGACGCGCAGGCCCTGTACTCGCGTCTGGCCGCGGCCGGGCTCGGGCTTGGCGACGCGGACACGATCGCCGACGTGACCAGCTGCCCGGGGGCGGAGTCGTGCAAGCTCGCGGTCACGCAATCGCGTGGTCTCGGCCGGCTGCTGGAGGACCACGTCCGCGCGAATCCGCGCCTCATCGCCCTCGCACCTTCGTTGGACGTCAAGGTCAGCGGCTGTCCCAACGGCTGCGGCCAGCATCACATCGCGGCCGTCGGTTTCCAGGGCAGCCTGCGCAAGGTCGACGGCCGTCCCGCGCCGCAGTACTTCGTCACGGTCGGCGGTGGTGTGTCCGTGACCGGCGCCACGTTCGGCCGGCTCGTGTCCAAGATCCCGGCCCGTCGCGGCGGGGAGGCCCTCGAACGGCTTGCGGATTTCTATGCCGCCGAACGTCGGCAGGACGAAACGGCCGCCGCCTTCTTCAATCGGGTGGATGTGACGCAGGTGAAACAGTTGCTCGCGGATCTCGAGCCGTTGACCGCTGAAACAGCCAGGCCCGAGGACTTCATCGACCTGGCCGAGGATCACGCCTTCGCGCCCGAGACGACTGAAGGGGAATGCGCGACGTAGCGAACGCCGAGAGTTCTGAGTTCCAAGTTCATATGGATCTTGTCCTCCTGGGTCTCAGTCATCGCACCGCCTCCGTGTCCGCGCGCGGGTCTCTCGCGACGTGGCTCGGCGGCGATCTGGCGTCGTGGCTCGTCCGGGCGCGGGATCTCGCGGACGTCGCGGAGTTGGCCGTGCTCGCGACGTGTCATCGCGTCGAGATCTATGCGGTGGCCGCCGATCCGTCCGAGGCGGAAACGCGCTTGCGGGGCATGATCGCCGGCGCCCACGCATCGGGTCCGGCCTCGAGCGATGAGATTTACGTGCTCAGCGGGCTGGACGCCGTCGCGCATCTCTGCCAGGTCGCGTGCGGACTGGACTCGATGATCGTCGGCGAGTCGGAGATCGCGGGGCAGGTGCGTCGCGCGGCGGCTCTGGCGAGGGACGCCGGCACGATGGGACCGTACCTCGAGGCTGCGATCGCCGGTGCCCTCGCGGCCAGCGGTCGAGCCCGTTCGCAGACGCGCATTGCGCACGGCGTGCTATCCGCCGCGTCCGCGTCCGTCGCCCTGGCCACGGGCGAACTGGGCTCCCTCGCGGGCCGTACGTTGCTCGTGATTGGCGCCGGGCAGACCGGCCGCGCGGCCCTGGCGCGCGCCGCGCGGGCGCCTCACGGTCCGCTCATCGTGGCAAGCCGCTCCGAAAAGCACGCGGGCGAGGCGGCGTCGGACACGGGCGCGACGGCCGCCATGCTCTCCGAGGTTCCCGATCTCCTGGGCGCGGCGGACGCGGTCATCATCGCCGTGCACATGCCAGGCGTGTTGATCGACCGGGCGATGTGCGAGCGAGCGATGCGCTCGCGCACCGGCCGTCGGCTCCTGTTGATTGATCTGAGCGTGCCCCGGGCCAGCACCGCGGACGTCGCACTGGTTGAGGGCGTGGACGTTCGGACCGTCGACGACCTCGGCGACATTGCGCGCGCATCAGCGGCCCAGCGCGCCGCGGAAATTCCCCTCGTCGAAGCCATCGCCGGCGACGAATCCCGGCGAGCCTACCGCCGCATCGCCGCCCGTCGTCGGCGAGCTGTGCAAGCCTGACTCATCGTACCCGCCGTACCTGTCGTACCCGGGTCTACTCCGTCGACCAGGTCCAGCCTGACCGCTGTGGGCGGCCGCATCGTGGGAAGTGCACGTCCAGACGGGCCATCCATCCCGGCTCGCCGCTCAATTTCAGCGTGGCGCCACATCGCCGGGCGACAAGCTCCAAGGCAGGCGCGTCCGGGGGAAGCTGCACGCCGTAGCCGGACGCGGTGACGGCGAGCAATGTGGATCCGGAGCTGCCCGCCGGTTCTCCTGGCCGCGCGGCGCCGGCCGGCGGCAGGACCTCCACGGTCAGTGAACCGCCCGCCGGAAGCAGGTCGCGGCCGAAGGTGACGAGCGACGTCAGCAGTTGATCGAGGTCCTCGGGATCGACGATGACTGGCGGTGCCGGCGAGAGATGCATCGAAAACGCGATGAAATCACCGACCAGCCGAACGAGCACGGGTTCGGTCCGGGCGATGGCTTCCGCGAGATCGACCGCATCGGCCTCGCGCAGGTGCCGCCGGCTGAACGCCGCCAGTTGCCGTACGAGGGCGTTGATGTTCGCCGTCAGCGTGAGCATGCCTTCGGCGTCCGCCACGCCGCCGTGACCGTCGCGCAGTTGCCGGCGCAGGTCGTGACCGCGTTCGTGCACGGTCGAGGCAAGGGTTTCGATCTCGGGGATCATGGCGCTCGTTAGCGCGCCGATTTCTTCGAGCTGCCGGGCGCGCAGTTCGTCGCGATCGGGGGCGGCCACCGCACCGATCATCACGTGTTCGACCATGGCCTCGTCGTCGGGCTGTTCGCCGTCGGTGATCAGGGTGGCTGATTCGATGATGCGCACGGCCTGACCGTCCGCGCGTTCGAGGCACGATTCGATGCGATCGATGTGACCGGCGGCGAGCAGGCGCGCCATGACCTGTTCACGGCCGGAGAGTCCGGGGAACAGGCGGCCAGCCGTGCGGGTCAGGGCGTCGGGTGCATCGGCGAACCCAAGGAGCCGGGCAAAGGTGTCGTTGCAGCGTACGAGTTCGCCCGGCACGGTCGTGACGGCGTAGGCGAACATGTCTGAGGCCGTCAGTCGCGTGTGGCTTTCTGACGCGCGCAAGTACTCGGTCTGCAGTGACGCGCGCGCGCGTTCGGCATCGTCGGTCACGCGAGTCAGGCGCTGGGCGGCGGAGACGAGTTCGTCTTCGAGCGCGCGGAGACGCGCCGCATGCTCGGCTTCGCGCTCTGCGGCGCGGGCGTCGGCGCGGTGCGTGGCGTCTGCGAGCTGCTGTCGCAGCTGCTCACGGTCGGCATTGTGCGCGGCCAGCGTGCCGCGCAGCGTTTCAAGGTCGCGGCGATCCTCGCCGCGCCCGTCGCGCTCGATTGTCAGGGCCTGGACCATGGCCGCGTAGTCCGTGCGGAGCCCGTTCAGGGAATCGTCCAGTTGCTGATGGTGCGATCGAACCGCGGCCACTTCCCGAAGCTGAACGTCGATGTTGGCGCGCTCCTGCGACCAGCCCTCGCGCTCCGCGGTCAGTTGCCGCGCCAGGTCTGCGTGCGCAGCTTCCAGCGCCGCCCGCGCCGACTGCCACTCGGCGCGCTCTGCCGCATGTTGGTCGTCGGTGTGCCGGATCTCCGATCGCGCGGCGTCGAGCGCGGTCTGAATCGTCTCGCTCGCGGCAACCTTGGCCTCGGCCGACTGGAGGGCGGACGAGAGCGCGGACACACGGGTCCCGAGGTCGTGCTCGAGCGACGTGATCGTTGCGCGCAGCGTCTCGATCTCGCGCTCGCCAGACGCGCGCGCCTGTTCCCACTCTCCGCGTTCGCGATCGGCCGCCCGTTTCGTGTCTTCACGGTCGCGCTCGAGCTGCGCTTGCGTGGCATCGAGTTCGCGCTGCAGACTTTCCACGTCGTCGTGGGCGTGCTTGAGCAATCCTTCGAACGACGCGCGCTGCGCATCCCATTCCTGCTGCTTCGTCCGGAGCTGCTCCTGCGCCGATTCATGCTCGCCTTCGAGCCGCCCGCGCACGGCGGCCCATGTCTGCCGTTCGGAGTCGAGCAGGCCGGACAATTCGCTCTGCGTCGCGTGATGCTCGTGTTCCAGCTGTCCGATGCGGTCGCGCGCCTGCTGGAGGATCGACTCCAGGGCGGTGCGTTCGCTCTGCCACGCGCCTTCGGCGGTGGCCCGGACGTCGCTGGCCTGCCGATGCGCGTCGGCCAGTTCGGCGCGAAGTGCGTCGCGTTCGCGTTCGGCGGTCTCCGCCCGCTCCACGGCCTGCCGTCGCTCGTTGTCCAGCGCGGCCCGGTGCGCTTGCCATTCGTTCTGGCCGTCCGCGAGCTGTTCGCGAGTGCGGTGGAGATCCTCCTCGAGGCCGGAGCGGAGGCTATCCCAAATCTGTCTGCCGGCGTCGTGCGCGGCCCGGGCCGCCTCGACAGCGGATTCGAGGTGCGCCCGCGTCCCTTCCCACTCCAGCCGTTCGGCCGTGTGGCGGGCAGTGATCTCGTCCGCCTCAGCGAGGGCGCCTCGAAGCGCATTCAACTCGCGCTCGAGGTGTTCCGCCCGAGCCGACGCATCACGGAGGAGCCCTTCAAGCTCGGCGCTGCGCGCGGCGCGATCGGCCGAGACCGCTTCGGCTGCCTCACGCGCGGCGTGCACCTCCGCTTCAAGCGCCCGCCGGTTGTTCTCTGCCTGTGCCTGCTGATCGACCAGACTCTGGCGGATCGATTCGAGCTCGCCTTCGGCCGCGCCTGCGCGGTGCGTGGCCTGCTGCACCTGGGCGACGTGCGCCGCGAACTGGGACTCGAAGCTGTCTCGCGTGTCCGCGTGCGCCGCCTGCTCGTTCCGCAGGTCGTCCTCGTGCTGGCGGGCCTGCGCGAGTTGATCGCGGAGCGCCTGGAGGTCGCGTTCGGCGGCGGCGGCACGTTCGCCGGCCTGAGAGGCCTGCGCGCGGACGTCCTGCACCTGCGTATCCTGGTCACGACGGAGCTGTTCGGCCGCCTCGTCAGCGCTTCGAAGGCGAGCCTCGAGCGCGGTTCGCTCCTCCGACCATGCGGCTCGATCGTGCTCGGATGTTCCGGCGTGACTACGCGCATCTTCGAGCTCCGCGCGCAACCGAGCGATATCCCCTTCGAGCGCGGCACTGCGTTCCTGGACGGCGCGCGTGTCGGCTTCAATCCGCTCGCGCGTCGTCTGCCAGTCATGACGTTCCCCGTCGAACGTGCCAAGCGCGCGCTCGCGGTCGGCATCGCGTTCTGCCTGAAGCGCACTGATCTCACGTTCGCGGGTGGCGGCGCGTTCGTATGCGGCATCGCGCTCGGCCGCCGTGTCCGCGCGATGCTGCTCCCACTCGGTCCGCTCCGAGGTCAGCGCGTCGCGGATGGTTCGGAGCTCGCCGGTGAATCGCGCGCGATCCTCATCACGTTCCCGATGCTCAGCCCACAGCGCCTCACGCGCGAGCCGCAGCTCGGCTTCGAGCTGGCTGAGCCGGCCAGCGGCTCCGGCGCGTTCGGTATCCAGCGCGAGGCGCAACGCGTCCACGTCGGCGCGCACGGCCGGAAGCGCGGACGCCTGCTCGGCGTGCGTCGAGCGTTCGTTCTCGATTTCGCGCAGCCGGGCCTCGAGGGCCAGGCGCGCGGCCTGCCATTCATGCTGCGCCGATTCTCCGGACGACACGGCCTCATGGAGGCGGGCCCGGAGCGTCTGAAGCTCGCCTTCAGCCGCGGTCCGCGCCTCGTGCGCAGCACCGGCGTCGTGGGAGGTCTGTTCCAGTTCGCGAACGCGCGTCTCGAGTTGCGTCCGTTCGGCAGCAAGCGCTTCGCGAGCGCGGGTGAGATCGGCCGCCAGGGTCTCGAGCCGCTCGCTACGCGCCTGCTGCTCATTGGCGGCGTGCTCGGCCGCGTCCAGGCGCCTCACAAACACATCGCGCTCCGCGTCCCACTCGGATCGCTCGCGGTCGCGGGACTGCTGAAGGTCGATCTGCTGTTGCTCGAGTCGCGGGATGGCGTCACGCAGTTCGGCCAGTTCGCCCGTGGTGGACACACCGCCCAGCGGCACGCCTCCGCTCGCAAGACTGACGCTTGCGACGATGCCACGACCACCACGCGCGTCGCGCTCGAGCATCACGCCCTGCAGCAAGACCCCAACCGACCGGCCATCGAGTCCCACGGCGGTGAACGTCATTGACGTCGACTCGCCTCTGGTGACGCGGTGCACGAAGTCCACGACGGCGTCGTGATGTTCGGGGGCGACCAACTGGCGAAGATCGCGCCCGACGACGTCGCGCGGTTTGGTCGCGCCGAAGACCTGAAGCGCCGCGGCGTTCATGGCCAGGACGATCGCATCCCCGGCGATGACGCTGATGCCGGTCGGGACGTTCTCGACGATGAGACGCAGCCGTTCCTCGCGTGCCTTCGTTTCCGCCTGCTGACTGGTCAGTTCCAGCCGGAGATGCACGCGCCGCAACGCCGCAATCAGACGCCGCCGGAAGATGCCGGTCTTCACGACGGTGTCGTCGGCGCCGAGCTCGAGCGCCGCCGTGGCGATGTCACTCGCGCCCGTCGACGTCAGGACGATCACCGGCAGGTCAGAGGCCTGCGCCTTCACCGACTTCAGGACCTGCAGCGGGTGCGCGTCGCCCGGTTGCTCGTCGATGACCACCGCATCGCAGCGGAGTGATCCATCCGTGACGCCCGGCGCCCGCACGGGGCAGCTGCCGTCGACGCCGACGGTGACCCGCTCGCCGTCGACGAAAGGCACCTGTTCCAGCAGGTTCCACACGAGGGTGTCGCGCCCCGCATAGAGCACGGTGAGACGGCGGCGCTGCTCGGCGGGGAAGAGGTGGGGACTTTGACGGATGCGCGTGAGCGTTTCCGTTACGTTGACGAGTGCCTGGCTCCGCCGCATCAGCACGTCGTCCGCACCCGAGGCGACCGCCGCGGCAAACACGTCCTGATGGGCGTCGTCGACGATGGGGACGATCGCGATGGGCACGCGATCACGGCGAAGGCTGGCGATGATCGCCAGGGTTTCGTTCTGCGGCAGCGCGGGGGAAACCAGCACGGCGTGCCAGCCGCCCGCGCGACGAACTTCAGCCAGCGCCGCCGCGGAACTCACGGCGACGGTGACCCCGAGTTCAGGCGCCTGCGTCCGAAGCTGTTGAAGCGTGGACTCGTCGATCTCGACGCTCGTGCCCTTGACGTAGAGCACTTTCATCGTGGGATCCGATGCAGTCGACATATCGATGCCAGGGCTACCAGATGTTGCCATTGAACAAATCGCGGAGTTCGTCGCTGCTCTGGTCGACGGATGCGGTGACGGTCACGATGCCGGACCCGGTCTCGACGGTCGATTCGAAGGCCGCCGCTTCCTCGGCGGAGACGTCCGAAGCCCGCTCGCTGAAGGGGTCCTCCGTCGCGGCCATTTCAGGATGGGCCATGGCATCGCCGGGATCGGTCGACGCGGCGGGCTCCTCCTGTGCCGGTTCCTCCAGCAGGTTCTGCAGAAGTTCGTTGAAGGACGCAGCGACGTTGTAGCCGAGACCGCCGCGGTCGAGCCGGACGATGCGCGATCGAACCACCCGCCCGCTCACGACAAAGGTCGTGTCGTTGGTCACGAGGCGCAGGGAGATGGTCGAGTTCGGCAGGAAGCGGCGGTCGCACTCGAACTGCGCGCCACTGCGCGACAGGTCGATCAGCCGAATCTCGGCCCCGCTCGCAAGCCGGGCGCCCAGGTCCTTCAGGTCCTCGGCCCGAAGGCGAGCGTGGGCACGCCGGTTTGCTCCGGTCGGCTCGGGGCCTGCCGTCGTGTCCGCGTCCGACGTTCCGATTCCCTCGTCCATGTCTGCTACCACGTTCGCTGTGTACCTATAGCTCGCCGGGCGACATCCACCCAGACAATTCTGAGATCCGAGAGGCAAGAGGAGTGCCAGGGGCCGTCGGAGCCGGCGATCAGACGGTCCTGCCGGACGGATGCCGTGTTTGGCGGCTTGTCCCGCAGGCGCACTCGGGTCCGCTAGGGGGGGGGCGGTTACCGGCCTTCACCGGTGTCGATTTTCCGGCGTTGGCCCTGACGAGGGTGTCAGTGGCCCGACCCTTCGCCCGTCAGCTGCTTCACGACGTCGCCGATGACCTGCTTGGCGTCGCCGAAGAGCATGAGGGTGTTGGGGGCGTAGTACAGGTCGTTGTCGATGCCCGCGAATCCGGGATTCATGCTGCGCTTGATCGCGATCACGGTCTGAGCCTTGTCGGCGTCGATGATGGGCATGCCGTAGATGGGACTCTTCTCGTCAGTGCGAGCCGCGGGATTGACCACGTCGTTCGCGCCGATGACGAGCGCCACGCCGACCTGGGCCATGTCTGGGTTGATGTCGTCCATCTCGACAAGTTTGTCGTACGGGATGTCCGCCTCGGCAAGCAGGACGTTCATGTGGCCCGGCATGCGACCGGCCACGGGGTGCACGGCAAACTTTACGTCGACGCCGCGCTTGGTCAGCTGGTCGTAGAGATCGCGCACCCGATGCTGCGCCTGGGCGACGGCCATGCCGTAGCCCGGGATGATGACGACGCTGTCGGCATTGCCGAGCAGCTCGGCTGCATCCGTCGGGGTGGCGCTCTTCACCGTGCGCTGCTCGGCGGCTTTCGACACCGTCTGCACCGATCCGAACGCCCCAAAGAGCACGTTCGTCACCGAGCGGTTCATCGCCTTGCACATGATGAGCGAGAGCACAAAGCCGGAGGCGCCGTCGAGCGCGCCGGCGGCGATCAAGAGCTTGCTCTCGAGCACGAAGCCCATGGCGACGGCCGACAGGCCCGCATAGGAATTCAGGAACGAGATGACGGTGGGCATGTCGGCCCCGCCGATGGGCAGGATCAGCAGCACGCCAAATACGAGCGCGAGGACGATGATGATCGGAAACGCCCAGGATTGTGTGGGATCGATTGCCAGCCACACGCCCAGGACAGCCGCGATCGCGAGCAGGCCGGAGCTGACGATGTTCTGGCCGCGGTAGGTGACCGGGCGCGTCGTGATCTTTTCGGCGAGCTTCCCCGCGGCCATGAGGCCACCGGTGCAGGTCAGACAGCCAAGGATCACTTCGGCTGCGACCACCGCCATTCGGAAATGGGTCAGTTCGCCCTCAGACAGCCACAGGTAGTATTTGGCAGTGCCGACGAGCCCTGCGGCCAGGCCGCCGAAGGCCTGCGACAGGCCGGTTCGTTCCGGGACGGCGGTGAGCGGCACGCGCGCGAGCGGGATGCCCAGTGCGATGCCCGCCGTTGCGGCGATGGCAATCCACTTGTAGGTGACGATCTCCGGCTGGAGCAACGTGCCTCCGACCGCCAGCACCATGCCGGCAACCGCGGAAAACACGGCGCGTCGCGCGGTCTCCGGCTGGCTCATCCATCGCAGCGCGAGGATGAAGAGCGCGGTCGAGATCAGGTAGAGAATTTCAGTGACGGCGTTCACGAACGGGGCGCCTCGCGCCGCTTGAACATCCGCAGCATCCGGTCAGTGATGAGGTACCCGCTGACGAGATTGGTCGTCGAGGCGAAGACCGCGATGGCGCCGAGCCACGTGCTCAATGAGTCGTGGGCCTCTCCCGTGATGAGGAGCGCTCCGACGACGGCGATTGAGGAGATGGCATTGGTCAGCGACATCAGCGGCGTGTGCAGGAGCCGTGAGACGCGACGGATGATGTCCATGCCCAGGAATGCAGCCAGCATGAACACGAACAGGGCGGTCGGTAAATCCAGCTTCATCGTCGGTGCAACTCTACAAGAGTGACGGGGAAGAGAGAAAGGACTCCGGGACGGCCTCGGCGCCGAATCGCTGGAGATAGGCCTTGATCTTCAGTTTTCGCACGGTGTTCTCCGAACTCATGTAGCGCACGGTGCCGAAAATCGGCCGCTCCGGTCCCCATGGGCGATCGTACCGGCCCAGGGTCCACCCGTATCCGGCGTAGGAGTTCGGGTCGCGTCCGTCGAGCGCGTACCGGTTCATGATCTGAATCATCGTGGTCAGGGCGCTTTCGGGGGTGTCTGACCACTCGAGGATCTTCTTGCCCCAAAGCATCCGCAGGTAATTGTGCATCCAGCCCTCGCGCACGAGCTGACGCTGGGCGGCATTCCAGACCGGGTCGTGCGTGTCCGCCCGCGCCAGCGCTTCGGTCGAGTAGCGGGAGGGGCGGGGATCGCCCGCGTGCCGATCGAGCGTCGCGCGCGCCCACGGCGGAAGCGATTCGTACTGGTCGTAGGTTTCCGGTGCGCGGACGCACATGTTGAATCCGAGCTCGCGCCAGGTGATCAGCTGATCGAGGAAGGCCTCCGCGCCCGCCGAGACGCCCCACCATCCTTCGCGTTTGCCGCCACCGGACAGGGCCAACTTGCGTGAGGTCCAGCGCTCGGCCGTCATCACCGACGTGAACACGTCATGTGCCGACAGGTGCCCGAAATGGAGATACGGCGAGAGTCGGCTGGTGCCATCGATATCGGGATGGTTGTGATCATCCGTGTATCGCGGGAGCAGATTCGTCACGAAGTGCGCGAGCCGGGCCGCGGCGGGCGCTGTCCCGCCACGAACGTTCACCGGGCCGACACTGTGGTCGATGTCCAGTGACGCGATGAGCGCGTCAGGAGCCGCCAGCGCTGCACCCGGCGTAGGGCGCGCGCCAGCGTCATCGGGCAGCGCCAGAGCGACCGGTGGCGGCAGGCGGTCCCACGCGATATCCGCGGGCCATTCTGCAAGACAGGCGCGAAGCGACCGCTGCACGTGCGCGCGAAATGCGAACGCGGTCGGGAATGTCCGGTCGGCGAGCCGCATCGGCAGCAGGCCGTTCGAGTCGACGGCCTCGAGCCGCACGGCGATCCGTCTGCCGGCCGCGGACAACATGCCCGGCACGAAGAACGCGGGGTAGTCATCGGTGACAACGACCGCGGCCTGGGCGACAAGAGCGTCCAACAGCCGGCGCCCGTCGCCGGGCTGATGTTCGACGTGCGGCACGTAGGTGGCCGGTCGAGACCTCATCGCGTGGTGGTGATCGGCCATGCCCTCGATCACAAACCGGTGCAGCCGGTCGCTGGCCCACCGATAGTCCACGCGCAAGGGTTCGAAGATGACAAGCGGCCGCTGCAGCGCGATGGCCCACTCGGCCGCGCGCTGCAAGCCGAAGTTCGATGAGAGTCGTCGGGCGGCGACCATCCAGTAGAGGACGCAGGTGCCGTCGGGACGCGCCTCCCTGGTGTTGAGCGCGCGGATGCGTTGTGCGGGAACGGGCGCCACGCTCGTATTGTGTCGCACCCGCGCGCATGGCCCTGGACCTGAAGGTCCAGGGCTCCAGGGGCTGGGGTTCAGGGCTCCATGGAGGGCCGGCCCCACGACTCCGTGGAGCCCCGGACCTTCAGGTCCGGGGCCCTCGCGCGGCGAACAGCCAGCCTTCTCCGATACGCTAGTGGGCGTGCGGTTTCCATTCCGAGCGACGGTTGCCGGCGCGCTGGTTCTTGCGACGGCGGCGCTCGTGGCCCAGGAACCCGATGCGCGCCGCGATGTGCCGGGCGCGGCGGCGTATGCCCGGATGCGCGATCGGCTGCGCGATGGGCCAGCGTTCGTCTCGGGGGCCCTCAACGTCCTCTGGGCGTCCGACAGTCAATCCTTCACCTACACCCGTGGTGGTCAGCGCCGGCGGTTCACCATCGCCGCACGTGCCGAAATGGTGGACGGGCCGGAGCCGGCGGCGCCGGCCAGAAACCGCGTGACGGGTCCCGATTCTGATGTCTTCCCGGGCGCCGATCCCTGCCCGGTCGCCATCGTCGATCGCGGCCGCCAGCGCTCGTGCGAAGCGTCCCCAGACCGTACGCAGAAGGCTTACACGCGAGATCGGAACCTGTATCTCAGCCGGGCCGACGGATCCGGCGAGCTTGCCCTCACGCGTGACGGCGGCGAGACCGCGCGGGTGAAGTACGGCGAGGCAAGCTGGGTGTACGGCGAAGAGCTCGAGCAGACCTCGGCGATCTGGTGGTCGCCTGACAGCCGCCGGGTCGCGTTCTACCGCTTTGACGAACGTCCGGTTCGCGACTACTACGTGACGATCGACCAGACGCGGGTACAGTCGCGGGTCGACACCGAGGCCTATCCGAAGGCGGGCACTGACAATCCGATCGCCGATGTATGGGTCTACGACACCGCGGCGCGATCGACGACGCGGATTGACGTGCGCGGCGGAAAGCCGTTCAGCGACGACGTGATGGGGCACTACGTCTATGGGCTGGCGTGGGCGCCTGACGGGCGCGAACTCAGACTCTTTCGAACGGATCGCCGGCAGCAGCACCTCGAGTACGTCGGCTGCCAACCCGTCTCCGGCGCGTGCCGGGTGATCGTGCGCGAGGATTGGCCGACGGGTTGGATCGAGAACCATCCCCTGGTCCGGTACCTGGCCGACAATCGGCATTTCATTCTCGCGTCCGAGCGAACCGGGTGGCGGAACTACTACGTGGGCGACGCCGACTCGGGCGCGATCACGCCGATCACGCACCTGACGACCGCGGAGGCGGGATCGATTGTCCGCGTGGACGAGACGGCGCGCCAGCTCTACTACATGGCGCGCGACGGCGACTCGTTCATGAAATGGCAGCTACATCGCGTCGGCCTGGATGGGCGAGACGACACGCGCCTGACCGATCCGCGCTTCACCCACACCGTGAGGCTGTCACCCGACGGACGGTACTTCGTCGACGTCTACCAGTCGCACGATCAGCCGCCCGCCTCGCGTCTGGTCGACGCGCGGGGCGAGGTCGTGGCCGAGCTCGCCGCGAGCGACCTGACACGCGTGCGCGAGCTGAGCCTGCGTCCGGTCGAGCAGTTCTCGTATCTGGCCGCTGACGGACGCACGCGGTTGTACGGGAACATCGCGTTTCCGTCGACGTTCGACCCCCGGCGACGATATCCCGTGCTGGTGTCGGTTTACGGCGGGCCGGAAGCCGCGGACGGCGTGCCGGCGGAGAGTTTTTCCCTGCCCCCGGCCATCGCGGAGTACGGCTTCCTGACCGTCACCCTGGGCACGCGCGCCGCGCCAGGACTGGGACGTCGGACGCTCGATGAGCTGTATCTCAAGCTTGGACGCACCGAAATCGACGACCTGGCCGAGGGGGTCAAGGCGATTCGCGATCGGCCATACGTCGACGCCGGGCATGTGGGCATCTACGGCACCTCGTACGGCGGCTACGCGGCACTGATGTGCCTGTTGCGCTACCCCCAACTCTTTGCGGCCGCATCCGTTTCGTCCGCGCCGACCGATTGGCGGCACTACGATACGATCTACACCGAACGCTACATGTGGACCCCGCAAGGCAACGCCGCGGGGTACGATGCCGGTAGCGCTATGACCTATGCGTCCACTCTGCAGGGGCGGCTGCTGATCTACTACGGCACTGCCGACAACAACGTGCATCCGAGCAACGCGCTGCAGTTGATGAAGGCGCTGAACACGGCCGGTAAGTCGTATGACGTGCAGATCGGGCCGGATATGGAGCACAGCGCGGTCCCGTTTTCGCGGATGATGGAGTTCTTCGTCGACGCGCTCGTGTCGCGGCCAGACAGCCCGCATCAGAATTGACCTTCATGCGACGAACAATGCTGATCGTGATGAGTGTGGTGGCCCTCCTGGCCGTCGTCGGCGTCGTGTCGATGAAGTGGCGCTCCGGCGCGGTGCCTGACGCGATCGCCGAGACGACCGCGGCGAATTCTGGACGCGGTCTCACGTTGCAGTTTTCAGACAAGCCGGTGGCGATGCCCGCGCTCGCGCTGAGCGACGTATCCGGGCGCCCGATCGACAAGTCGTCGTGGGCCGGTAAGGTGGTACTCGTCAATTTCTGGGCGACGTGGTGCGGACCGTGTCGCGAAGAGATCCCCGCACTGGTCGCACTGCAGGAGCGCTACAAGGATCGAGTGGTGATTCTTGGACTGTCGATCGACACCCGTCCGGCGGCCGAAGTCGCGGCGTTTGCCCAGCAGTACCACATCAATTATCCCGTCGCGGTCGTCGGTGACGACGTGCAGCAGGCCTTCGGCGGCCTTCCCGCCGTGCCGTCGACATTCGTGGTCAGTCCCGCCGGCAAGATGATGCAGCGGCATGTCGGGCTGCTCGATCCCGTCCGCACCGAACACGAGGTGCGAGTGTTGGCCGGGCTGCCGAGCGAGGCCGTGGTCCAGACGGTGCCCGATACCGGACAGGTGTTTCTCGCGAACGCAGCCTATGCGACCGAGATTCCGGGCGTTGATCTGAAGACCCTGTCCGCCTCGCAGCGTGAAAAGGCGCTGACCACCATGAACACCGAACATTGCTCGTGCGGGTGCGGGCTGACCGTGGCGCAGTGCCGGATCAATGACCCAACCTGCGACGTCAGCCTGCCCCAGGCGCAGAAGATCGCCCAGGCCGCCGCAAAATAAACGTCACGAGTCCGTACCAGACAAAGCCGTCCGCCTTGGCGTTCGCGCTATCTTCAACAAAATACAGCCTTTAGCAGAAGTGGCGAAATCGCCATTGACCCGGAACCTGGCGACGATTATCATTGCATCCGGATTTACGGATTGATACCAGTTCCGGCCCTCACCCTACTCGACGCCTTCTCAGTTCTGGCGGATCACACCCGCTGTCGGATGCTGGCGCTTCTCGATCAGCAGGAGCTGACGGTGTCGGAGCTGTGCGCGGTGACGCAGCTGCCGCAGTCGACCGTCAGTCGTCATCTGAAGACCCTGGCGGATGCCGAGTGGGTCACGTCCCGACGCGACGGGACCAGTCGCTACTACGCCCTGGCACGGCAGGATGCGGACTCGGCCCGCGCGCAAGTGTGGCAATTGACTCGTGGCCAGCTGTCGGCTCGAGTCGGCGCCGATCAGGATGCTCGGCGCCTGACGAGCGTGCTCGCGGAGCGCAGTCAGGCCTCGCAACAATTTTTTGCCGCGGCGGCTGCCGAATGGGACCGGCTCCGCGAGGAGCTGTTCGGGGGCCATGCCTCGTTGCACGCATTGCTTGGGTTGTTGCCCGGAGACTGGGTCGTTGGCGATCTGGGCTGTGGTACGGGACTGGTTTCGAGCATGCTCGCACCGCACGTCGCGCGAGTCGTTGGCGTGGATGGATCCGACGAAATGCTCACGTCGGCGCGCGCACGAGCCCAGCATCTGCCGAACATCGATCTCCGTCGCGGATCGCTCGAAGCACTACCGCTCCCCGACGCGGTGCTCGATGCCGCGGTGATGATGCTCGTCCTGCACCACGTTCCCGCACCCGCACTCGCGCTGGCGGAAGCCGCCCGCGTGTTGAAGCCTGGCGGTCGTCTCCTGATCGTCGACATGGCGCCCCACGATCGGGAAGAGTACCGGCAGCAGATGGGCCACGTGTGGCTGGGATTCTCGGACGACCAGCTCTGCCGGTTGCTCGCTCACGCCGGCTTCGTCTCTCCACGCATCGTCGCCCTTGCGCCCGATACCGACGCCAAAGGACCTGCGCTGTTTGCGGCGACGGCGGCCAATGGCGAACCGAGACCTTCGAACGCGGAGCTCGGCACTGAACCCGGGCACGTTGGAACCCGGAACCCGGAACCCGGAACCGAACCGTGAACCTTGAACCTGTGATCCCGTCAGCCATCTAGGAGTCTTATGTCCACTGCTACTCTCGCCGAACACGCCTTCGATGTTGCCCGCAAGGCGGGCCGCCAGCCCTACAAAGTCGCCGACCTCGGTCTCGCCGAGTGGGGCCGCAAGGAAATGCGGTTGGCCGAGCAGGAAATGCCCGGGTTGATGGCGCTTCGTGAGCGCTACGCCGGCAAGAAGCCGCTCGCTGGCGCGCGGATCATGGGTTCGCTGCACATGACCATTCAGACCGCGGTGCTGATCGAGACGCTCGACGTGCTCGGTGCCGACGTGCGCTGGGTGTCGTGCAACATCTTCTCGACGCAGGACCACGCGGCTGCGGCGGTCGTCGTCGGCCGTCCCGAGACGAAGGGGACGCCCGAGCAGCCGAAGGGCATCCCGGTGTTTGCCTGGAAGGGCGAGACGCTGGACGAGTACTGGTGGTGCACGACCGAAGCGCTGCTCTGGCCGGACAACGGTGGTCCCTCCCTCATCGTCGACGATGGCGGAGACGCGACGCTGTTCGTGCACAAGGCGCATGAGTTCGAGAAGGCCGGCAAGATCCCGGCGTTCAATGAGGCGGCGGATCCGGAAGAGTGGGGCGTGATCCTCGAGTCGTTGCGCAAGGAGCTCAAGGCGCGTCCGGGTGTGTGGACGAAGGTCGCCCAGGGCATCCGCGGCGTCTCGGAAGAGACCACCACGGGCGTGCATCGTCTCTACGAGATGATGAAGGCCGGCACGTTGCTGTTCCCCGCGATCAACGTCAACGACTCGGTCACCAAGTCGAAGTTCGACAACATCTACGGCTGCCGGCACTCGCTGCCGGATGGCCTGGCGCGCGCCAGCGACGTGATGCTCGGCGGCAAGCTGGCCGTGGTGTTCGGCTACGGCGAAGTGGGCAAGGGCTGCGCCCAGGCGCTCCGTGGCCAGGGCTGCCGCGTCGTCATCACCGAGATCGATCCCATCTGCGCATTGCAGGCGGCGATGGAAGGGTATGAGGTCGTCCGCATCGACGACGTTCTGCACAAGGCGGACATCTTCGTGACCGCGACGGGCAACTTCAACATCATCACGGTCGATCACATGGCGAAGATGAAGGACAAGGCCATCATCGGCAACATTGGCCACTTCGACAACGAGATCGACATGGCCGGTCTCAAGAAGGTCAAGGGCATCAACAAGGTCGAGATCAAACCGCAGTACGACGAGTGGCAGTTCCCGGATGGCCACAGCGTGCTCGTGCTGGCCGAAGGCCGCCTGTTGAACCTCGGCTGCGCGACCGGTCACCCATCGTTCGTCATGTCCGCGTCGTTCACCAACCAGGTGCTCGCGCAGCTCGAGCTGCACGAGAACGCGGAGAAGATTGGCAAGCAGGTGCTCATGCTGCCGAAGAAGCTCGACGAGGAAGTGGCGCGTCTGCACCTCGAGAAGCTCGGCGTGCGGCTGACCACGCTCAGCGACGAACAGGCCAAGTACATCGGCGTGAGCGTCAGCGGGCCGTACAAGCCGGAGCACTATCGATACTGACGGGTACGTCGGGTACGACAGGTACGACAGGTTCAACGGGCGGCGCGAGTGATTCGCGCCGCCCGTTGTCTTTCGATCGACGCTGCAGCGGCCTGTCGTCGCCCTCTGACGGCGTGCGGCACGTTTGTATCATTTGCAGCACCGGCGCCTTCTTCGGGGCCCACGGCGGAGCCAACGCGTGTAAGATTCACGCACTCCCCCGAGGTGCAGCCATGGGCTCGATGGTGCTGTCCGAAACGGCCGCAATTCGAGCGTGCTGGCGTCTATCGCGCGTCGTCTGGGTGCTGGCCGCGCTGATCCTGTGCGCGTGCGGACCGAAGAACGGAGCCACCGGTAACGCGACCGATGCGACGTCGAATGCCACCGAACCGCAGTGGGTGGTTCGGCAGACGCCGCAGAGCCGCCTGGCCGTCGTATTCATCCACGGCATCTTCGGCGACACGATCGGCACCTGGACGAACGCCAACAAGGCGCGCTTCTTCGACCTGGTGAACTCGGTTCCAGGAGTGGCCGGCCGGGCCGACATGTACGCGTTCGGTTTCCGGTCGAACATGTTCCAGGCCGGATCGTTCGACATCCGCGAGGCAGCCAACCGCCTCCACCTCCGTCTGGACGCCGAGGGCATTCTCAACTACCAGCAGATCGCGATCGTCGCGCACAGCATGGGGGGCCTCGTCGCGCTGCGGGAGCTCTTGACGCACCCCGAGGTGCGCGATCGCGTGCCCGTCATCGTGTTTCTCGCCACGCCACAGGAAGGTTCCGACATCACGCGCGTGGCGAAATATGTGGCGAACAACCCGGCGCTGGCGCAGATGACGCCGGCTGACGGCAACGATCTCCTGAAGACCCTCAGCGACGAGTGGAACTCGATTCCCATTGCGCGTCGGCCCCACATCCGTTGCGCCTACGAGAAGCTGCCCACTCACGGCGTGATGATCGTGCCGTGGTCGAGCGCCACGCGCTTCTGCGAAGGTTCACCGCCGGCGATCGAGGCCAACCACATCGACATCGTTAAACCGGATCGGGCGGATCGGGATTCGGTGATCGTGGTGACGGCGGCCCTCAAGGAGTACGTGCTGAATCACACGCTCGAACCCAAGCTCGAGACACCCGATTTTCGCGCCGAGAATGGACAGGCGGTCATCGACCTGGCTAGCGCTCTCGGCCGCCAGCGTGCGAGGCTCGTGAATGCTGGCGGGGCCAGCCTGCACTTCACGCTGGCGGAAATCTCCGATCCCGCGCTGTTCGTCTGGCCGGACGACACACCGAAGGAACTGCCCGCGCAAAGCACGACGGACATGTTCATGGCGCTTGGCATTGGTGCCAAGGCCGCTGAGTATCACTTCGTGCTGAAGAGCGACGTCGCGCCGGATACCCGCGTGACCGTGCGGGTGCCGAATCTTGCTTTGGTGCGATCCGAGCAGATGCAGATGGTGCAGGACGTCGCGGGCGGTATCGAGGTGCTGCTCGACGGGGCGGAAGGTCAGCGTCTCAGGTCGCTCGCCGCGGGTGACGCCAGCGCATCGGCGGCCGTGATTGCCGCCGCGCGCGCGAGCGTCGCGCGCACGAGTCCCGATCTGCCCGTCAGCGCGCAGTGGACGCTGGCGGCCGACGCGTTGAACGCGATGAACTGGCCCGGCCTCGCTGCGGGCGCGCTCCGTGAAGCCGAAAAGGCGTCGCCCTCCGCCGCGCGAAGTCCTGGCGCGCAGCGGCTTGCCGCCACCACCGCCGCGTTGTCCGGCGAGGCGCGGGTGTTCGAGCGTGCGCCGACGCCCGCGCTCACCGCTCAGGAAACGTCGCAACTCGGCGAGGCGAACCTGCTCGTCGGCGCCAACGCCAATCGGGCGACGCACCTGGCCGGGCAGCTGCGGGGCGTGCCGGCATTGAAAGTCTTCGGATTGAGTCTCGATGGCGACGCTCAGAAGGCCGCGGGGAATCAGGACGCCGCGCGCCGCGCGCTCGAAGAAGCGGCCACGATCCGCCAGACGCCTTCAGTCACGCGCCGGCTCGGCGCCGCCCGCATCACGCGGCCCGGCGCGATCGTCGTCCAGCCTGCGGCGGGCGGTCGATAGATCCTGGATGGTGCTCGTGCTCGCGCTCACCGGCGCGTCACCGCGTCGGCCAACCGTTCCACGTCCGAGAGATCGTTGTAGATCTGCGCCGACACCCGCGTCCAGAGCTGCCCGTGCCAGGCGTGGAGCTGGACCTCGATGTGGTCCTCGAAGAGCAGCGCGTCGCGCAGCCGCGCGGCATCCGCCGAGGCGCGGCCGAACCGCTCAGGGAGTGGCACCGTGACCATCGTCCCGATGAGCGCCTTGGGCGTTGCGATCGACGTGCCCCATCGCCTCGTCAACAGCTGCCCGGCCTGCCAGGCCAGATCGTGGTTGTACGACTGAACCCGCGCGACGCCACACTCGCTCATGTAGTCGAGCGCCCGCGGCGCCGTGAGAAACGGTGTCGGATCCCGTGTGCCGACCCAGTCGAACTCGTTGGTGAATCCCGTATCCAGTCCCCACGACACCACTGGCGGATGCAGCCCGGGCTGATGCTGCGCGGCCGCCCAGAGGATGCCGCAGCTCCTCGGGGTCCAGGCCCACTTGTGCAATGTGGCCGCGTAAAAGTCGACGCCGAGTGCTGAGATGTCGACGGGGATGGCGCCTGGTGCGTGCGCCCCATCGACGAGCACCATGGCGCCGCGGGCCTTCGCACGTTCTGCGATTTGCGCGACGGGCATGATCATCGCGCTCTCGGCGGTGATGTGGTCGATGATGACCAGCCGCGTTCTCGGCGAGACGGCACGGTCGAATGCCTCGACCAGTTGCGCGTCATCCGCGACCGGGAAGGGCACGTCGATGGTGTGGACCTCGACGCCAGCTCGGCGCGCCGCGTGGCCCACGGCCCGTGCCACGCCGCCGTAGGCCAGCTTGCTGATCGTGATCGCATCGCCGGGACGAAACTCGAGATTGCCGACGACGGCGGTCACGGCAGCGGTGACGTTGTCCACGAACACGAGGTCGCGACCGGCAACGCCGAGAAAGGCGCCGACCTTGTCCGCGGCCTGTCGGAGCAGACCTGGAGCCGACGTCGGCTGGCCCACGCGAATGGCGGACAGATCGCGAAGCAGGAACCTGGACGGTTGGCGTTCGATTTCGTCACGCAGTTGCTGCTGTGCTTCGAGCACGCGCCTGGGTGGCGCGCCGACGGTGCCGTGATTCAGGTAGGTAATTGCCGGATCCAGGGCCCATGCGTCCAGCATCGAACGGCCGAAGCTCATCATCTCCGCACTATATCGAAGCCACGATCACCTGTCCGCGAGCGGAGGGTAGACTGGGCAGGGCATGGGACTTCGCGAGAGGAACCGGCAGTTCAAACAGACCGTGCGCCTGATGCCGGTGCGCTCGCGGGTGCTCCTCGGTGTCGCAATCTTCTGCACCTTCTCCGCGCTGTCGTTATGGGGGAGCAGCCTGTCCATGGGGCCCGGCTTCTGGACGCGCGTGCTCGTGACGGCCTTGTATTCCGGCGTGATCGGACGACGGGTTGATTGAGGTGTTCAATCGCAACGACCAGGAACTCGGCGCCGGTCGGCTGCTCGACATCGTCCAGTCGGCCGCGAAGCTGAGCACCCTCGAGATCTCCTCGGCCGAGATGTTCGCCGCGTGCGCGCGCCACGGCGCACAAACCGACGACCAGAGCCTGCTGATGGTGAGACGAGCGAGCGTGTGATGCTGCCGGACCCTGAATGCCTATCACCTCGCCACGCTGGCGCTGGTGTCGTCAAAGGAGAGCTGAGCATGAGGCGGATGATCTGGGTGCTGGCGCTGTGCGTAAGCGGCATCGGACTGCAGGCGCAGTCCGGCGAGAAGGTGACGTTCATCGGTCACGACACGGTGGCGCAGGGCGGCACGCTGGTGACCGCGCCGAATCTCATCGTGCAGGTGAACAAACGGACCGAGACGGGCATGTCAGAGCTGCACGACAAGGAGACGGACACGTTCTACATCCTGTCGGGAGCGGCGACCTTCGTGACCGGCGGCGAGATGATCGAGTCGAAGCTGACGGCGCCCGGCCAGTATCGCGGCACCGGCCTCAGGGGAGGCGACACGCACCAATTGGCCAAAGGCGACGTGCTGGTGATTCCGGCCAGGACCCCGCACTGGTTCAAAGACGTCTCGGGAAGCATCGAGTACTACGTCGTCAAGGTTGTCGCGCCGTAGGAGGAGCACAGAGGTGGGCCAGGAGGGCGAGCCGTCCGCCCCCCAGAGGGAGCGAACGGCCATCGAATCGGTGGGTCTTCGTCAGTACGGGTATGAAACGTGGGACGTATGAGGATTGATTGACACTTGATAAGACGACCGCCGGGTAGAAGCGGTTCGCATCATCCTCATGGAATGTTGTGATGATTGTGTGACGCGCCTGATTTCCACGTCCGAGTTATCGCGCGGGGCCCGAAATCCATCATCCAGCTGACGCTATCGGCACACTACCGGCTGACCGTTCCGAAGCGCGCGGGGGAGGGCCGCGACACCCGCCGCCGTCCATACTCGAGCTGTCAAGGCGATCTTCGCAGATGTCCCGATGACGAGATAGCCAGTGAATTGGTCGATAACCCGACGCCCCGATCCAATGCCCCGATGCCCCGATGTTTCATTGTCTCAATGTCTTGACGTACCCGATCACCGTCCACACGTCGGCGCGCGAGATGTCGGTCTTGAACGCGGGCATTTTCGGCTTGGAGCGGCCGTTCCAGATCTTGTAGAACATCACGCCGTCCGGGTTGCGTGATGCGCGCTTGCTGTCGGTGAGATCGCCCGGCTTGTGATCCTTGTCGGCGTCAGGCCCGTCGCCCTTGCCGCTCGGGCCGTGGCACTTCTGGCACTTCGACTTGTAGAGGTCCTTGCCTTTCGCCAGCGCTGCTGGAGTGACGGGCACCGGGTTGGCTTCGGCCGCGGCGCCGGTCGGCAACTGCCAGCCGTCCGAGTCCTCGGGTTGCTGCGCGGCGTTCATGACACCACCGCGCGCGGCAATCAGCGCGCTCAGCAGCATCAGGCTCACGCACACGTCCCGCATCCGCACAGTCATCACGTTACGTTCCTCCGTTCACGAGGCGCGTGGCCTCGGCGTCCGTCCATCGGCACAGGGCGTCGATGTCGGCATCGTTCAGACGAGCCTCGGCATGGAGCCATGTATAGGGGCGCAGGGGCATTTCCTGCTTTTTCGTCCGCTCACACACTTTGTCGAGCATGTCGGCGCGATCGAACGGGTTGTACTGGCCCCACCGGGAGAAGTTCATCTGCTTGCGGCCACGCTCGACATCGCGCGTGACGACCCATGAACCGATGGGCACGCGCGCGTACCACGGCCACACGGTCTCTTCGGAATGACAGTCGAAACAGGCGCGGTGCAACAGGCTGGACACATCGGGTGGGACGGTCGCCCGCGCGGCCAGGGCCATCGCGGGATCGGCGTGGGCCGACGAGAGCCGTTCCGGCCCTCGTCGTGCCCCCACCACCAGCAGCGTCGCGACGGCACCCGCGGCAATCGCGAGCCCTCGTCGTGCAGTCACTGGACGACCCCTTACTGGATGCGGTTGAGCTGGCCGCGCGCCACACCGCCGGCATTCGCGGCCGTGTGGATGTTGAAGTAGAAACCGCCGGGATTGGCGAGAATCTGCGTGAGGTTGGCCGCCGAGGTGACCACGCCGGTCTTGGTGAGCGTGCCTGAGCCCGCGGGCATCGTGACCTCACCGGCCACGATACCGGTGCTGACGAGCACGCCGCCATTGACGGTCGGCGCGCCGGGGTGAATGTGTGCGGCGGTCAGCGCCGTCCCGTTGGGGAATCCCGTCATCGACGCCGCAAAGTCCACCGTTCCGCCCGTGATCGTGCCCGAGGCGTCCTTGGTCAAATTTAAGGTGATCGTGACGGTACCCGATCCGCCGGCCTCAGCACCCGCCACAGGCGGATTTTCGTTGATGGGTAGCATGATCGCCTGGAACTTCGGCGGTACATCCTGTGGCGTCGGCTGAACCGGTGATTTGTTGTCGTTGCAGGCGGCGAACAGGAGTGCGACGACGGGGATGAGAAATGCTGCGCGAATCTTCACGTGAGTGTCTCCTTTTATTGCGTTTCAGTAGAACTTGCGACCGAGATTGAAGCCGAGATACAACGCGTTCGCGGTGCCGCCGCGCGTCAACTGCGCGAGCGTCGTCCCGAACGTGTTGGTGAACGTGAGTGAGAACGTGTGGCCGCCGACGCGCTTCTCGATGCCGAAGCCGTACTCCTGCAGATCCGGCGCGTAGCCGTGGAGGCGCGGCGTGATCTCGCCGACCAGATAGGTCGTGCCGAAGGCCCGAATGCGCGTGCCGAGGCCGAGATAGAACGTGTCCTGCCGGGGACCGTTGTTCTGCGGTTCCGGTTCAGGAGTGGTTGACGGTCCGTGGTCGTGCCCAATCTCGGTCAGCGACGCGGCGCTGTTGCCAACCCAGATGGGCGTGGCATAAGCGGCGATCCGTCCCGCAATCCTCCGCGAGATGACCAGACCGACCGCCGGCGCGTACTTGTTCTTGAAGTTGTTCGCACCTTCGATGGAGACCAGGGCCGAGATCGCGACCGGCATCGCTCCCCGCTGCCGGATCGCGTCGTACTTGCCGTAGAACATGATGGTCTTGTCGAAGCTCGATCGATGGAACGTGATCGCGACATGACGGATGGGTGCGAACCGGTACTCGATGCCGATGATGGCGCCCTGATCGATACCGAAGAGATTTCCGGCCTTCTCGCCGAAGGTGCCCGCCCGGAGGTTGCCCGCGAACCGGTGGGTAATCCGGAAGTGACTCTTGTTCCGGGGCAGCACGTAGGTCGTCGGGAGATTGATGACCGTGAAGTCAGGTTCCGCCGGATCAAGCACGGCGTCGTCATCCTCGTCAACGGGCGCAGGTGCCGTTGCCGCGGGGGCCGTCGCGGTCGACGATCCCGGGGCCGGACGTGCCGGATCCTGTTGAGCGTGAGCGACGGTCGACAGCGAGAGAGAGAAGAATGCGAGCGCTAGTACACGCGTTAGTTTCATCACGCGTCCGATCACTGCAAGGCTTAGGCCGTCTCTCTTTCTCCTGCATTTCCGCCCATTTGTCGCGATGCGTTACGCCCCGCGTAAGAGCTTACGAAGCTCGCCCCGGGGCCGACGGATCGCCCGACGCTCTGACAGGCCGCGGCGGCGCTATACTCGCGCCGATGAAATCGTCCAGATTCTGGCTCGCGGTGTTCATGGGGATGTGCGTCACGCTGGGGACCGCATCGCCGGCCTCGGCGCAGCAGACGGGCCGGCTGGTCTTCGTCGGCACCTACACGAACGAGAAGAGTCATGGCATCTTCTCCTTCCGCTTCAACGATGAGACCGGCACGCTCACGCCGCTGGGCCTGGCCATTGAAACGCCGAGCCCGAGCTTCGTCATCGCCAGCGCCGACGGACGCTATCTCTTTGCGGTCAACGAGGTCGCCAACTACAGGGGCGAGACCTCGGGCAGTGTCAGCTCGTTTGCGATCGACCGTGGCACCGGCAAGCTGACGTGGCTCAGCACGCAGTCGTCCAAGGGCACGAGCCCGTGTCACCTCGCGCTCGATCGCACGGGCCGGTTTCTCGCAGTGGCCAATTACTCGAGTGGCACGCTCGCCGTGCTGCCGGTTGGCGCCGACGGCAAGATCGCGCCGGCCGTCCAGGTGATCGCGCATCAAGGCAAGGGTCCGGACGCGTCACGACAGGAAGGACCGCACGCACACCAGGTGGTGTTCAGTGACGACAACCGGTATCTGATAGCTGTCGATCTCGGGATCGACCGCGTGCTCGTGTACCGCTTCAATCAAGCCACTGCCGGGCTCACGCCGAACACGCCAACGGGCGTGAGCGTCGCGCCTGGGTCCGGCCCGCGCCACCTTGCGTTTCATCCTGACGGCAAACGCGCGTTCGTCATCAGCGAACTCGCGTCCACGATCACGACGATGAACTGGGATGCCGCGGGCGGTACGTTCACCCCAGGCGCTTCGGTGAGGACGTTGCCTGCGGGATTTCAGGGGGCGAGCTCGACGGCCGAAATCGTGGTGCACCTGAACGGCAAGTTCGTCTACGGTTCGAACCGCGGTCACGACAGCATCGCGGCGTTTTCAATCGGCGCGACTGGAGCGCTCACGCCAGTCGGCTTCGAGCCGACACGCGGGAAGACGCCGCGTCACTTCGCGATTGCCCCAGGCGGACGATGGCTGCTGGCGGCGAATCAGGACTCCGGGACACTCGCCGTGTACCGCATCGATGAGGCCACCGGCAAGCTCACGCCGTCAGGCGCGCTGGTCGAGGCCGGCACGCCGGTGTGCGTCTTGTTTCAATAGGGAAGGTCCGGGGCTCCACGGAAAGTCCGGCGACGCTACGTCGTCATCAACCTCTTCGTGATGGCATCCACGTCATAGACGCAGCCGCCCCAGGTGCCGCCGCCGGCGTGTTGCAGCGCGGCCCAGAGCCGGGTGTCGTCAGGCAGATCAGCGGCGGGCGCCATGTCGGAGCGAGGCGCGCGCGCGGCCAGGATCGTCGCGCCTTGTTCCGGTGAACACGGACGATCCGCGCTCCCGATGAAGTCCACGCGGCCCTCGAGCGTGGTGCGATCCACGACGATGCGGATGACGTCGTCGTCCTGAAGTCGACCGATTGGACCACCGGCGAGACCTTCCGGGCCGACGTGACCAAGGCAGGCGCCCGTGGAAACGCCCGAGAAGCGCGCGTCGGTAATCAAGGCGACGCGCTTGCCGAACGGCAGATGTTTCAACGCGGACGTCAGCTGATAGGTCTCTTCCATGCCGGTGCCCATCGGACCGCACCCGCAGAGTACGACGACGTCACCGGCGTGGATGCGGCCGGCCTTGATCGCGGCAATGGCGTCCTTCTCGCGGACGAACACGCGCGCCGGACCTTGCATCCGGTAGATCCCGTCGGCATCGACCACGGACGGATCGATCGCGGTGCTCTTGATGACCGATCCTTCGGGCGCGATGTTGCCCACCGGAAACGTGATCGTGCGCGTCAATCCTCGGGCCGCGGCCCGATCCGGCGCCAGAATCACGTCGTCCGGGTCCACGTGGTCCTGCGCGCGCAGGATCTCGCGGAAGCGCTGACGGCGCGCGGAGGTCTTCCACGCGTCGAGCGCTTCGTTGAGCGTTACGCCGGCGGCGGTCATCACCGAGACGTCCAGTGCACCGAGATCGCGCAGGTGCAGCATGACCTCCGGTACACCACCCGCGAGGAACACGCGTACGGTCACATGATGAGTCGGGCCGTTCGGCAGCACGTCCACAAGGCGCGGCACCTGGCGATTCACGGCAATCCAGTCGTCGACGCTCGGACGCCGGAGTCCGGCCGCGTGCGCGATCGCGGGAATGTGCAGGAGCAGATTCGTTGAGCCGCCAAACGCCGCGTGCACGGCCATGGCGTTCCGGATGCTGGCCGGCGTCAGCACGTCCTTTGTCGTGAGGCCGCGCGCCGCGAGATCGAGCAGCGCCTGCGCGGAGCGGACGGCAAGGTCGAGCCACACCGGCTGGCCGGACGGCGCGAGGGCGGAATGCGGAAGCGAAAGACCGAGAGCCTCACCGACGACCTGCGACGTGGCGGCCGTGCCCAGGAACTGGCACCCGCCGCCCGGTGACGCACACGCGCGACAGCCGAGATCAGCGGCTTCCTGCAGCGAGATCAGTCCGTGTGAGAAACGCGCGCCGATGGTTTGAATGGCGCCCGCATCCTCGCCATGTTCGGGCGGCAGCGTGACGCCGCCAGGCACGAGGACGGTGGGGAGGTCCCGCGTGCCGGCCAGCGCCATCATCATCGCCGGCAGGCCCTTGTCACAGGTCGCAATCCCGAGCACGCCCGCGCGCACGGGCAGTGACCGGATGAGCCGACGGAACACAATGGCCGCGTCGTTGCGATAGGGCAGGCTGTCGAACATGCCGGAGGTGCCCTGGGTGCGGCCGTCGCACGGGTCCGAACAGTACGCCGCAAACGGCACGACGCCAGACCGCTTCAACTCGCGCGCGGCGGCCTCGACGAGCAGTCCGATTTCCCAGTGTCCCGTGTGATATCCGAGCGCGATCGGCGATCCATCCGGCGCGCGCAGGCCGCCCTGCGTGCTCAGAATCAGATACGGTGTGCGCCCGACTTCGCTCGGCGTCCACCCCATGCCGGCGTTCTGCGAAAGGCCGAACAGGTCGCCACTCGGCCTTTCGCGAAGCATTTCCGCGGTGAGGGGCAGCGATCCGGTGGGACCCTGGGCACGCGTGCGAACATCGAAAATGGTCTCCGACTCATCGGAGAAGAGGTCACGTGGCATCCCGCTAGAGTACGTCAAAGAGACCGGGTCTCCCCGATCATCACGGAGACCCGGTCTCCTATCGCGTTGCGCCAATCGTGATCGAGCCGCCGCTGGTGCTCGCGTGCAGTCGGCCCTTGCCGTCGTTCAGGATCCCCCGCGCGTGGGAACGGCCGTTGTCCGACACCGTGAAGGGCAAGCCGTTCACGTGGACGCTGCCGCCGCTCGTTTGCGCTTCCACGCGCAGCGAGGCATCAGGATCCACACCGACGTGAATGCTGCCTCCCGACGTGTCGAGATTCACGTTGCTCGCACCGGGACCGACGTAGCGCACGGTGATGCCGCCGCCGCTCGTATCCGCCTCCACGCTGCGCAGGGCGCGCTCGACCGAGATGCTGCCACCCGAGGTATCGAGGTCCATCACGCCCTCCCCGCCGTCGACCTTGATGCTGCCGCCGCTCGTGTTGGCCTTGAGGTCTGCGGGTCGGTCGCCACGCACCGAGATTGATCCGCCGCTGGTACCAAGGGTCAGCGCCACGTCGGACGGGACGATGATACGCGCGGAGAAGTTGACGTTGTCGTTGTTGTTCCAGATCCGCCACTCCGCATCCGTGCGCCGGCGGGCGAGGATTGTCACGAAATCGCCGTCCTGTTTCGCGCTGACCTCGTAGTTCTGGAGCACGGTGTCCATTTGCTGCTCGCTCTTGGCGCGCACCCGCTCGATCAGGTCGACGCGAATCGAGCCGGCATCGCCGGTCTGGGTCGAAATCGACCCGCCGCGGATGTTGACCCGAAGGTGCGACTGCGGGCGCACCGCGAACGTCCGGCTCATGGTGCGCTCGGCCGTATCCGGCAAGTCGAACGCGAGGCAGGCGGACAGTGGGGCGACCATGGCGATGACGGCCAATCGGGCGAGGGCAGGCATGCCAGATGAACCCCGATGGCGGGACGAAGTTACAGGGACGTGGCGGGCCGGGCCCGGAAACCGCGCACCCTATAAACTCCTCGAATCCGTGGACACCCTCTGGTTGTGTGGCTTCGCGTTTCTGGCCGGCTTTGTCGACGCGGTTGTTGGCGGCGGCGGCTTGATTCAACTGCCCGCGCTGCTCCTGTTCCTTCCGGCGGACCGGGTCGCGGACCTCGCGACGATCCTGGGCACCAACAAGATGGCCTCCATCTGGGGAACCGGGATGGCCGTGGTGCAGTACGCGCCCCGTGTGCGCTTCCGCTGGCATGCCGTGCTGCCGGCGGCGCTCACCGCCTTCGTGTTCTCCTTTCTGGGGGCCGCAGCGGTATCGCTCCTGGACCGCGCAATCCTCGAACCGGTGATCCTCGTCCTGTTGATCGGTGTCACGGCCTACACGTTCTTTCGGCCGGCGCTGGGGCAGTTCCACGCCCCTCTCCTGGCCCACCCACACGAACGCGCCGTCGGCATCGCCATCGGTGTCGTGCTGGGGTTCTACGATGGGTTCTTCGGCCCGGGGATGGGCAGCTTTCTGATCTTCGTATTCATCGGCCTCTTCGGCTTCGACTTTCTGAACGCGTCCGCATCGGCGAAGGTGGTGAACTTCGCCACGAACCTCGCGGCCGTGCTGCTCTTCGCCTCCACCGGCCACATCCTGTACCGCTACGCCGTCCCGATGGCCATGTGCCAGATGGTCGGCTCGATTGCGGGGACGCGCGTCGCCGTTCTCAAGGGCAACCGCTTCGTGCGCGTCCTCTTCCTGATCGTGGCCTCGGCGCTGATCGCGAGGTTCGGATGGGAGTTGATGGCCTAGAACTCACCGACGAAGGCACGAAGCAGGTTGGCCATGGAAACGTCGGTGGACCGACGATGTCGGCCGGTCCAATCGGATGGGGTCCCGTGTAGCCGGAGGAACGGGAAGGGACGGGCGGTTCGAACCCCTGGCATCCGGCTTGCACCGTCCGAAGGGCGCATGTCGCTGCCGCCCCATGATTTGCCGCTCCCGGAACCCGAATCCGTCAATCGCGAGCGCCGGTTTCGCGTGCGAGTCGACGTCCTTGGCCAGGTCGAAGCGCACTCGGTGTGGCGCATTCAGCCCCTCGCCTTGCAGGAGCTGAGTCTCACGGGACTGTCGCTCGATGCGACGGCCCCGTTCGAGGTCGGCTCGATACACAAATTTCGCCTCAGCCTGGAGAGCGAACGGCGCTCGGTCGTCGTCCAGGCCCGTGCTCGCCATTGCACGTTGATTTCGGCCAAACCCAACGGCCTGGCCATCTACCGCGTGGGCTTCGAGTTCATTGCCGCCACCGACTCGATTCTGCGCGAGCTCATCGCCCTCGTCGAGGCGGCCAAGTCGATGTGGAATGAGGCCGTTTAGAACCCGATTCGCAATCCCAGTCGTGCGCTCCGTGGAGGTTCCACGGCGGACACGGCGCGAAACGCTAGTGTGGTCGCCACCAACTCCTCGACCTCGCGCCGCGCGTTGAATACATCAAACACGTCCAGATAGACCACAGCCTGACGAGGCCCCGCGCCGATGGTCTTCTGCAGCCGCACGTCCATTGTTCCGACGAACGTAAAGCGCGTGCGACCGCGCGCGTAGGCGCTGACCGGTTCCGGGCCCTGGTTGAGGCCATCGACATCCGCGAGACGGGAGAACGGCTGGCCGTCCTGATACCGAATCAGGGCTCCGAGCTTGACGCCGTACGGCAGGCGCACCACGAGGGCGATCTTGCCGGTATAGCCGCGATCGAAGAACGGACGACCGACCGCGTTGACGAGCCCGTTGGGATTCGCCCCGAAGTCGAGCAGGCCGGGATCGTTTTCGTCGACGCGAAAGCCGCGCAGCACCGTCGTCGCGGACGTGCGCGCGGCGGTGGCGCCAAACGCCAGTGACATGCGTGACGTGCGGAACTGCATCGAGGCGTCCAAACCCTCGAAGTGCGAGGTCAGGCCGTCCGGATTCGTCAGCCGGTACTGATCGAGGCCGAACGACGATGCGTTGCGGCTGAAGGCGGTCAGGACGCCCGGCGGCGGGAACGGGTAGTTGAGGCCTTCATCGGCGACCGCCACGGGCGAATACGTGGCACCGTCATTGACCACCTGCAACACATCTGACTGGCGGCGAACGATGCCGGTGATCGCCGCCGTCCAGCGCGGGCGATCGATCCCCAGTCCGAACACGCCCTCGGTTTGGCGCGGTCGTCGCAGCGAGGCATCAATCGCCGTCGTGCCGGCGCTCCAGGCGCCCGGTCCTACGCGGGCCACGAGCGTGGCGTACTCGGCGGGCTGCGCGACGCCGTCGAGATTGCTGTCCGTCCAGCGATAGACGCGACCCGACGGCGATGACGTGTCGCCGAGCGCGAGCGCCATCGGCGCGAGCGGGCCGCCTGACTGTGAGATGCCCGCAAAGATGGTGACGCCGGCGTCCCGGGCCAGCGTCACGGTGGCGAACGCGCGAGGATAGGCTGCGGCCCACGAGACCTGCGTGCCCGAGCCGTTCGATGCGTTGAGCGTCTCGAACCTGATGCTGCCGTCGAGCGTGATCCGCTGACCCAGCGAGAGGACATCACCCGCGTACACCGACGTTCCGTTTTGGCGCCACGACGGAGCGCTTGTTGGCGCGTCGAAGATCCACACGCGCGCGGCTTCGCCGTTGACGGTTTCGAACGCGCCTGGTGCGCCGAGCAGCTCCGGACGCATCGCGTGGCGTTCGATGGTGGCGCCGATGCGCCAGTCGTTTGCGCCGACTGACGAGGCGCGTCTCGACACCACGACCTCACTCCTCAGGCTCGACGTGGTCCCCGCGGGCCGGAGCAGCAACGGCAGCACCGCGCCGTCACGCACGGAGTCGATGCTCGCCATCGTTCCGGAGAATGCCGGGTCGAGCCGGGCACGCTGATAGCCCCCGGACACTCTGAGCGCGAGCCGATCCGGATCACGGCGCTCCCAGGTGACCTGAGCCAGCCCCATCCGATCCCGCGATCGGGCCACGTCGCCCAGGGCGAGCCAGCCCTCCGCCGGATGCGCCGCACCCTGCGCGATGACCAGCGCGCGGACTTCTTCGTGCGGACGAATGGCGGCGACGATGTGGGCCGTGGCCGCGGCGAGCGATTGGGTTTGAAACGGGCGGTCGCGAGCGACGTGTGAGGCTTGGGCCCAGCGAAGACCAATCACCGCGCCGACGCGTGTGTTGATCGGTCCACTGAAGAGGGCAGACGCGTCACCGAGCGCCCGCAAGGCCGTGATCGCCGGCGGCGAGCTCGTCGTCGGGGCCCACGACGCCGGCGTCATGGCGCCGTCGATGATCACGGTCCGCTTGTCAGCCGGGCGCATCGGTTCGAGCAGCACGCGTGTCCCGGCGGTGCTGATGGCAGGATCGCTGCCGGAAGCCATGATGGACAGGGCGCTGAAGGCCGTCGCGTCGGGCAGGACGATCGGCGTGCCGGGCCGGAGCGGGTTGGTCACGTCGAGGTCGCCGATGCGATACGTCGTCTCGGTCCAGGATTCGCCGTATGCGCCGATGCGCGCGACGGTGCCGATGCCGACGCCGCTTGCATCGAAGCGGTCGCTCGTCACTGCCGGGATGCCCGTTTCGATCAATCCGGCGACGCTGCGCCCCGCCGGCAAATCGCCGGGTCCGACGAGAGAAAAGGTGACGGGTTCGTGCGGGAGGAGCAGCGCGCGCGTGAGCACCCACAACAGCAGGGTCGTAGACGGCATTCTGTGCCTTCATCGTCCGTCACTCGCGGCGGCAAAAGCAATGTCGCGCGGTCGTCGTTCGTGCGTCATGATCGGCCCGAGGTCGAGACATGAGGGTGATCGAAATCAGTGCACCTGGCGGACCGGACGTCCTGCGCCAGGCCGATCGGCCCGCGCCGGAGCCCGCATCGGGCGAGGTGCTGATCGCCGTCGCGGCCGCGGGCGTCAATCGGCCCGACCTGATGCAGCGTGAGGGCCGCTATCCGCCGCCCCCCGGCGTGACGGATATCCCCGGCCTCGAGGTCTCTGGCCGGATCGTCGCGCTCGGCCCGGATGACCAGGACGGGGCGCCCCGGTCGGCCCTCGGCCGGATGTGGCGTGTCGGGGACATGGTGACCGCGCTCGTTGCTGGCGGCGGCTACGCGGAGATGGTGGCGGTACCCGGCGTGCAGGTGCTGCCGGTTCCCGACGGAATCGATCTCCTCGACGCGGCCGCCATTCCCGAGAACTATTTCACCGTCTGGACGAATGTCATGACCCGCGGTCAGTTGCACCGGGGCGAATGGCTGCTGGTCCATGGCGGCTCCAGCGGCATCGGCACGACCGCGATTCAGATGGCTTCGGCGCGAGGCGCCGTGGTCGTGGCGACAGCCGGCACAGACGCGAAGTGTCGCGCGTGCGAATCTCTCGGCGCGCGCGCGTGCATCAACTATCGGACGAGGGATTTCGCGGCAGACGTGAATGCCCTCACGGATGGACGTGGTGTCGACGTGGTGCTGGACATGGTGGGCGGTGACTACGCGCCACGCAATCTCTCGTGCCTGGCGGCTGGTGGCCGGCTCGTCCAGATCGCCGTCATGGCCGGCGGCACCGCGCAGATCTCCCTGGCGGCGGTGATGCGGAATCGCTTGACGATCACCGGGTCGACCCTTCGCCCGCGCACGCCGGAGGAGAAGGGCGCGATCGCGGCCGACCTCGAACGCGAGATCTGGCCCCTGATCGCGCAGCAACGGATTCATCCGGTGATTGACTCGACGTTTCCCTTGGAGCGCGCGGCCGATGCGCATCGGCGCTTGGAGAGCGGCGACGCGATTGGGAAAGTCGTGTTGAGTCTGTAGCCTGAACGTGCCGGCGGCAGCCAGCAGACCGCAGTCGTTCAGTGCGTCAGCCCGTAGATGATGTAGTTCACGCCCAGCTTGTAGGCTTCGTTGCTGTCCTGGACGGGCATGAGACCCGACTCCGAGAACTCCCAGAACTGAGACACATCGGTGTTGAAGTTGATGATGGCCATCAGCCGATGGCCGGGATCCGTCGCGTCGTAGATGCCTCGGATGACCGGCGAACTGGTGTCGTACGCCTGGGGCAGGATGTCGAAGGAATCGATATCGAAGAACGAGTGAAAGATGGGGTCGCGCGGGTCCATGTCGACGATTTGCGTGCCCGGCAGCACGCGACGCATGTTGGCTTCGAAGAGCTCCCAGCCCTCGCCGCCGCGAGGTGGCGGACGGAAGTCATCGAAAATCACGAAGCCGCCCTTCTGGAGATATGCGCGAAATCCGGCGGCTTCCTTGTCCGAAAGCTCCCAGTACCCGGCCTCGGTCATGTAGGCCACCGGAAATTCGTCCAGACGCGGGTCGTCGAGCGCGAACACGTTCGAGGCGTCAATCCGCGGGTGCACGGCCGAGATCGAGTCGAGGATGCGGCTCAGATTCTGTTCGGCGTGGTCGTAGCCATGGGCCCACGCCGGCATGCCGCGGTAGTAGTAGCCGCCGGGCCCCGGCGTGTACTTCAGCCGGGCGAACGTGAACCGGCCGTCGTAGGCGACGTTGTGGATCGTCGGTTCGTAGCCGAAGCCCTGGAAGTAGCGTTGGGCCGAGACAAGCGCGGACAGACCCAGCGTGAGGGCGATCGTGATGATGGCCAGGCGCCGCCGCATGGCTT
>JBDTNQ010000019.1:0-46949 GCA_039933635.1 Acidobacteriota bacterium | reverse complement strand
CGCTCGTCGGCCTCCACGCAACCCAGGCCTGCGCGACCTGTCACGTCAACAACGTCTACAAGGGCACGCCCCGTGATTGCGTCGGATGCCATCTCCCCAGCTATCAGAAGACGACAGCCCCCAACCACGCGGCCGCCGGCTTCTCGACCACGTGTGACACGTGCCATCGGGCCACCGACACGACGTGGCAGGGTGGCAGCTTCAATCACAACTCGGTGTTCCAGTTGCTGGGCCGGCACGCAACGGCCGCGTGCAGCCTCTGTCACGTGAACAACGTGTACAAAGGCACGCCGCGCGATTGTCTGCCTTGCCATCTGACCGAATACCAGCGGACGACCAATCCGAGCCACGTGGGCGCGGGCTTCCCGACGACATGCGTCACCTGCCACAACGCGGCGGATTCGGCCTGGACCCTGGGCAAATTCACGCACACGTGGTTCCCGATCACGTCGGGCCGCCACGCGAACATCGCGTGCGCGACCTGCCACACGAACCCGGCGGCGTACGTCCAGTTTTCGTGCTTCACGGGCTGCCACAACCGCACGCAAACCGATGGCAACCATCGGAACGTCAGCGGTTACGCGTATGACTCGAATCGCTGCTACGCGTGTCACCCGAATGGACGGGCCGGCTGATCGATGAGGACCATCATGCACAAACAGCGCGGTCTGATCTGGCTGCTGCAAGGCCTCGCCGCACTGCTCCTGGCCGTGCCTTCGGCGCAGGCGCAGATCGTGACCGCGCCGCGCGTGCGCCCCTCGGGTCGCATCTCGTTCTACGTCAATAGTTCCCGGATCACACCGACCGATGGTCCATCGGTGACGATGGGCGACTTCATCACGAATGTCAGCTACACGATGCCGGACGCCGACGGCGACGGCGTCGAGTACGGCCTCGATGTGCGGCACGCAGCCTCCAGCGACACGAGGCGAGCGGCGCGTATCTCGATGTACGACGGCTACGTGGGAGGGCGCTTCGCGAACGGTCACGTGCGCGTCAGGGGCGGCCAGATGTGGCTCAACGACCTCGGGGGGCTCGGCGCCGTCTCAGGCGCCGTCGTTGAATACAAGCAGGGTCCGACGACCGCTGCCGCCGGTCGACTGCGCGTCAGCATGTTTGCGGGCACCGAGCCAAAGCCGTACGAGCTCGGATCCACGGCGGGGATTCGCAAGATGGGCGGCTACGGCATTCTCGAGGGCAACGGCGGGCGGCGCCACGTCGCCGGTTATGTGCGGCTCGCCGATCGCAATCTCATCGAGCGATCGGTTCTCACGACGACGAACTTCGTTCCCATTCGATCGAAGCTGTTCTTCTTCCAGGCCGCGGAGTACGACCTCGTGGGCCCCGCCGGTCAGGGAACGGGCGGCCTGACGTATCTGATGGTGAACGCCCACGCCTCGCCGACGAACCGGCTCGATCTCCAAGGGCTCTATCATCGCGGTCGGTCGCTCGATACCCGGTCCATCACTGAAGACGTGCTCGCGGGACGTCCGCTTCGTGACGGCGCGCTCGACGCGCTCCTCTATGCCTCGGCGGGCGCTCGCGTCAGCGTGCACGTTGCCCGTGATATCCGTCTGCAGGCCGGCTACACCCGGGACAAGAACAACCGTGACAGCGCGGATACCGGGCGCATCAGTCTTGGCGTGTCATCCGGCAACGTCGCAGGCTCGGGGGTGGACGTCACGGTCACCGACTATCGCATCAGCCGGCCGACCGGCCAGTACAATTCGGTGTACCTCTCCGTGGGCCGGCAGATTGGTCGCGCCGTGTATCTCTCGGGTGACTACTCCAGCTCCGTGTCCATCGTGCGGTTCACCAGAAGCGATGGCATCACGGTGGAGACGCGCCCCGAAACGACGCAAATCGGGCTTTCCGCCGTCGTGATGACGGGCCGCCACATCTCGCTCTCGGTGACGGCAGATACGACACACGACAACGACGTGAAGGACGTGCGAGTGCTGGCTGGGATGACATACCGGTTTCGCTAGGCGGCGGCAGGCCTAGATGACGTCCGCGAAGCCCTTGCGGGTTTTCTGAAACCACCAGAAGCCGACCTGCGCAACGACGAGGCCTGCGGCCATCGCGATGAGGAGGTGCACCGGTGAGGGCGCGCGGCCGTAGATGAGAGCGGCGCGAGCGTCCTCGATCGGGTACGTCAACGGGTTCAGATAGATCCACCGCTGAAAACGCACTGAGAGGATCGACACCGGATAGAAGACGGGCGACAGAAACATCGCCACGCTCACGATCAACGCTGTGATTTGGCTGATGTCCCGGACGAATACTCCGAGGGCGGACAGAAACCACGCGATCCCAAGCGTGGTGAAGATCAACGGCAAAATCACGATCGGAAGCAGCACCACCGTCCATGGCAGCCTGCCGTTGAAGGCGACCTGGGCAACGATCAGCACAGACACGCTGATCAGGCTGTGAAACAGCGCTGACCCCATGCTCACCCACGGCAGGATCTCGAGCGGGAAGATCACGCGCTTGACGTAGTTGGGATTGGCGAGGACGAGTCCCGGCGCGCGGGTGACACACTCCGCGAACAGGCCGTGCACGATGAGGCCGACGAACAGAATCACCGCGAAACCCGTCGTGCTGTCGGTGCTGACCCCTGGCCACCGCTGCTTGAAGATGCCCGAGAACACGACGGTGTAGATGACGAGCATCAACAACGGATTCAGAAACGACCACGCAATGCCCATTACCGATCCGCGATAGCGCCCGACAACGTCACGGCGGATGAGCTGGCCGATGAGCTGGCGATTGACAATCGCGCTGCGAAGCATGGCCGCCAGCGAGGTCGGATGGGCGTGATGAGGATTCATGCGCGTGCTGACTACAGGCTACAGGGACTTCAGATTACTCGGTGCGGGGCGCAAGCGACAGCCGGCGGCGAACAGCATCTCAGATCCGACCGGCCGCGGCCGCCACGAATAGCCCGACGTTGCCCACGAACGTCTGGCGCCTGACGCCGCTGCGGTAGAGACCAGTGACCCGGCCGGCAACGCCACGGGTCCGTGCGTCTCGAAACGTGTCGAGCAGACGCCGATTCCCCGGCGTGATGAGGTCGGCGATTCGATCCAGGGCCGCCAGGTTCGTGTCGTTCCACCGCCGCACGCGGCCGCGCAGCATCGCCACGGCATTGTCTGCGCGGTCACTCAGCCGCGTGTTGGCGCCAATTTCATTCTGGCCGTGCTGCCGGTACCGCAGCGTCGAGACCGGATCGTAATAGACGCGGCCGCCGCAGGCCGTCACAACCAGATAGATCCACCAGTCGTAGAGCACCGGCTCCGCTCCAGCCGCGGCCGCGCGCACGACAAGCTGCCGCGCGGCCTCGTTCACGACCATGGTGTTACCGCCGGCGATATTCTGCGCCAGTGCGGCTGCAAACGACGGCGGCCGCAGGAACAAGGGTGACATGCCGGTCTCGTGCCCTGTCGCGTCGATCAGTCGCGTCCGCGAGCAGTACAGGGCAGGAACGGCCGCATCGACCTGATCGATCCACCGAGAGGCGCGCGCGAGCTTCTCGGGCTCCCAGATGTCATCTTGATCGGCGCAGGCATACGCGCGTGCCCTGATGTCCTGGCGGCAGAGCAGGGAAATGAAGTTGGCGGTGATGCCGCGGCGCGGTCCGCTCACCAGCGTCAGGCGCTGTGAGCCCCATCGCTGTCGATACTGTTCGAGCAGCTCGAGCGTACCGTCCGCCGATCCGTCGTCTGACGCCCACACCGCCCAGTCCTGGCGTGTTTGCGTCGCGAAGGAATCAAGCTGGGCGGGCAGGAAGAGCGCGCCCTGATAGGTGCAGAGCAGGATGGCGATGTGCGGCGGGTCCGACGGCACCACCGGTCATTGTACGCCGCGGCTCGACGTCGGTCCCGCGAACTCGACCTCGAATCCGCCCGCCGCGGGTCGTTTGAGGTCGAGCGTGAATCCCAGCCGATCCGTCACCTCGCGCGCGATCGCCAGCCCAAGACCAGGCGCGCCCGGGCGCCGATTGCGGCTTTCATCGCCACGGAAGCGGCGGACCGCCGTCAAGCCGCGGAATTCCTCCTCGGTCACGCCGGGACCGTTGTCGGTGACAAATAAACGGAATCGCGGCTCCGAGGCAGCGCGTTCGAGCCGCACCGTCACTTCGCCTCCGCTCCGGTTGTAGCGGCTGGCATTGTCGACGATGTTCGCCACCGCGCGGGTGAGGAGCGTCTCGTCGGTATCGACGACGACGGCAGGCAAAGGGAGCAGCGCTTGGATTGTCACGCCCGCCGCCTGCGCGATTGACCGATGGCGATCGACGACGCGGGTCACGAGGGCATTGAGATCGACGGGGGCCGATGCCAGAGACGCTCCGGCCAGACGCAGCTTCGTCGCGGCCGCCAGGTTCTCGACGATGGCCGAGAGGTCGTGAGCGCGGCGTAACTGGGCCACAATCTCGGTCCGATTGGCTGAATTGGCTGCCAGCGCCGCGAGGCCCGCCTCGAGTTCCGCGAGCGGTTTGGCGATCTCATCGTCGGTCGACTGCGCGAGTCGACGAAGCGCGGCATCCTGATCGTCGATGCGGGCTTTGCGTATCTGGAGCTCGTTGGAGATGTCGTTGTAGACGAACGTCATCGAGCTGAGCTCGTCTTTCTTCTGGTCCGGAGCCATCGCCTTGTAGCCGCTGGCGACGGCCTCGCGCGCCTCGGCGGCCTGGCGGCGGATGCGGAACACGGTCGGCGTCATCGTCAACGCCGCAACCAGCGCAAAGAGGACGTACAGGCCGGCGAACGTGACCAGGCGCTGCCGCATCTGGTTGGCCGGTGCCTCCATGCGCCCCAGGAAATACATGCACGGCCCGCCGCGCCAGCCCGTCGGGATGGCCATCTGCACACCGGTGCCGGAGGCCGTCGCGTACGACGCAAACACCGGCACCGAGTCCGTGCGAAGCAGCCGCTTGAAGTCCTGCGGGAACCTGGCGCTCCCCGAACTCGATCCCACGAACGCCTCGTCGTAGGCAAAGAGTTCGAAGGGCTGGGTTGTCACCCTCGGACGTGGCGGCAACTGATCCGGACTCGTTTCGATGAAGACGCCCCCCGCGGGCCGGCCTTCGAGCGGTCCGGTGAGGAACCAGGTGGGATCGCTCTCGCACCGCTCGCGGACCTGCGCGTTGATTTGCGACCGTACGACGCGATCGAGCGCGACCTGCTCATCCGCCGTGCGACCGCGATCGATCAGGTAGGTGACGAGCAGGGCTGCCGGCAAGGCCACCAGCAGACTCATCACCAGCATTCGGACGCGTAGCATCATGTCGCTGTCTCTACGATCAAAGGGTGTGGTGCGTTACGTACGGATACGGGGAGGGCTGGCTCGTCACCATTCAGTCAAGAATTCGCCACAAATACCAGGCGGCAACGGTTCGGTACGGACGCCAGCGCTCGGCCGCCCGCAGCATCGTCCGCGCACTGGGTCGTGACTTCATCCCGAGAAGCTTCTGGGTGCCCTTGACGATGCCGAGATCGCCCACGGGAAAGATGTCGGGACGGCTGAGGCGGAACATCAGGAACATTTCTGCGGACCAGACGCCGAAGCCCTTTACGGCCGTGATCGCCTCGATGACCTGCGCATCCGGTTGGTGCTCGAGATCGGCCAGGACGAGACGCCCATCGCGGACACGCTCGGAGAGGTCGCGAAGGTAGCTGATCTTCTGCCAGCTGAGACCCGCGTCGCGAAGCTTCTGCTGATCCGTCGCGAGCACGTTGGCCGGTGTCATCTCGCCCACGAGCGCGGCGACGCGGCCGAAGATGGTCGCGGCCGCTTTGCCGGAAAGCTGCTGTGACGTCAGGGCGCGCGCGAGCGACACGAACGGGTGGTGCGTTCGAGACTCGTAGATCGTGCAGGGGCCCAGACCGCGAATGGCGGCGGCAAACACGGGATCGCGGCGCGTCAACGTGCGCCGGGCCTTCGCGCACTCTGCCTTGGTGAGCGGCCGAACCGGCAACGCGCCGGACTCCTCGGCGATGGCGTTGGACTTCACTCTGGAATCCCTAATGGGGCGTCAGCAATCGCCTCGGACAGCCGCCCGAGCACGTGCTCGCGGCCCACGAGTTCCAGGACGTCGAAAATGCCTGGGCTCGCCGCCTGTCCGACGACGGCGACACGAGTGCCGTGAATGAGGACGCCGGCTTTCACGCCCCGCGCGTCCGCCAGCTTACGCAGCGCGGGCTCGAGGGTGGCCGCATCGAAGGGCGCAAGCTCTCGCAGGTCGTCACGCCAGGCTGCGAGATGGCCGGCAATGTCCGGCCCGGTGAGGTGCTTCGCCACCGCTGCCGGATCGCGGTCGATCCGATCGGCGACGAATGGGCGCAGCTGTGGCACGAAGTCGTGGAGCTTGTGCGCGCGCGGCTTCAGGAGTTCGATGACGCGCGTCAACCAGGCGCGACGACTGCCGGCGAAATCACCGTGCCACAGGCCGGCCTCTTCGAGCTGCGGCTGGATGCGATCGATGATCTCGTCGGCCGTGAGACGCGCGATGTGCTGCTGATTGAACCAATCCAGCTTGTCGGGATTGAACACCGCGTTGCCGCCGCTGATCCCCTCGAGTGTGAAGCGCTCGACGAGTTCGTCGCGATCGAATACCTCCTGATCGCCGCTGCCGGGCGACCATCCGAGCAGCGCGAGGAAGTTCACCATCGCTTCGGGCAGATGGCCCTGGGTCTCGTACTCGCCAACGGCCGTTGCGCCGTGGCGCTTGCTCAGCCGCTTCTTGTCGGGTCCCAGAATGAGCGGCACGTGCGCGAACGCGGGCACGGGCGCGCCGATCGCGCGGTACAGCAGAATCTGCTTCGGCGTGTTCGAAATGTGGTCGTCGCCGCGCACCACGTGACTGATCCGCATGTCGACATCGTCTGCCACGACGGAGAGCTGGTAGGTGGGGCTCCCGTCGGAACGAGCGATGACGAAGTCCTCGATGGCGCTATGCGCAACGGTGATCGTGCCGTGCACCAGATCGTCGAACGACGTCTCGCCCTCCGGCACACGGACGCGAACGGCGCGCGACCGGCCTGCGGCTTCGTTCGCGGCGATCTGATCGGGCGTCAGCGTCAGGCAGGTGCGGTCGTACATCCACGCCCCGCCTGCGGCTTCCGCAGCCGCGCGTTTGGCCTGGAGATCCTCCTGGCGGCAGTAGCAGTAGTACGCGTGGCCGGCCGCCACCAGTTGCGCTGCGACCTCGCGGTGCCTGTCGAGCCGTTGCGTCTGGAAGTAGGGCGCGTGCGGCCCGCCCACCTCGGGTCCCTCGTCCCAGTCCAGGCCGAGCCACCGCAGGCTGGTCAGAATGCCCGTGACCATGTCGGTCGATGACCGCTCCGCATCCGTGTCTTCGATGCGCAGGATGAACGTTCCGCCATGTCGGCGCGCGTACAACCAATTGAACAGCGCCGTCCTGGCGCCGCCGACGTGCAGGTAGCCGGTGGGAGACGGGGCGAAGCGGAGGCGAACAGACACGAAGAGATTCTAGTGCGGCGGGCGGGGTCGGGCGCGCCTGAAGCCGTGTCGAAGCGACCACGAAGCGGAGTTGGCGGTGAGGCAGGGATTCGAACCCTGGGTAGAGGTTTAAGCCCCTACAACGGTTTAGCAAACCGCCGCTTTCGGCCACTCAGCCACCTCACCGCGCGGAAGCGGTCCATTGTCGCACAGACGCCCGGTCGGAAGCGGGCCGTGCGGCGGGCAGGGACGTCCTGCCCGAGGGGGGCACTGCGGTCCGGCGTCCGCCCGAAGGTATCCGCTATCGAACAGACAGCGGACCACGCCGCGCGACATCGTAAAATCTCCAATCAGGGAGACACATCATGACCGTTGCGAAAGTGACCGAAATCAGCGCCACGTCCGCGAAGAGCTTCGAAGACGCCGTTCAGCAGGGACTCGCCAGAGCCAGCAAGACGTTGCGTCACATCCGCGGCGCGTGGGTCAAGGAACAGCACGTCGGATGCGACGAAGGGAAAATCGTCGAGTACCGGGTCAACCTCGCGGTGACGTTCGTACTCGACGACTAGACGCGAATCTACGGTCAGCCCCGTTCCTCAGTCGGGCGGGCGTGAACGCGGCTTCACCTTAGGCGCCCCGGTCACGCCCGTCTGACGGCGCGGTACAGGCCGAGCAGAATGATGGCGCCCACGATCGACGCAATCCAGCCTGCCGGTTGACCTGGCTGATACCAGCCGAGCGTCTGGCCGATGTAGCTACCGACGAAGGCGCCAGCGATCCCGAGGAGGATCGTCACAATGATGCCGCCTGGATCGTTGCCCGGCATGAGCAGCTTGGCGATGATGCCGATGATGAGACCCGAGACGAGCCATGCGAGAACGGTCATGAGTACCTCCTGAGACGCTGAAGACGCTGACGTGTCGAACCCGGCGTTGCGCGGTCGATTGTGCAACTCGGGTACCAGGAACGGACGTGCTTGGGCGCCCGAAACCGTGGCGCCGCGGGACGAACTCCGGCTGTAAGTGAGCATGTATCGCGCCTGTTCAGCGCGCTGGATGGGATGCACGCTGGTGCTCGAAGCCGCCACGCGGAACGCGTTCGAGACGCCGGCGGCGCTCGCGCCTGCTGCAACAGGCGTCGCGCGCGTCACGATGGTCTGGCTACCCCCACAACGACGGCTTGACCACCATCAGAAAGACGATGGTGATCACGACAACGCCGAGGATCGCGCCGAGCGTCCGGCCGCGGCTCGCAACCGCCCGGTACTCCGCCGAGTTCACGCCACCGCGGTCGAGCGCCTGAATCTGCCGCTTGAGCGTGGGCGTGTATCCAAAGAGGCCGAGCAACACCATCACCACGTAGAGCGCGAGCGCGGACGCCAGCCATGGCGTGCGGAGCGGGTAGTGTGACAGCCCGGCCATGCCGAAGCCGGTGATGAGCAGCAACCCGTATGCGGGATTGGCGATGCGGTCATCGATGAGCTTGATGCTGCGGAGCGCGAACGGCAGCACCGCGGGCTCACGCGAGGCGCGAGCGATCCAGAACCCATATGTGATGTTCGATCCAAGGGCCGTGATCGCCGCCAGCACGTGGAGCCACTTGATGATCAGATACAGCACTTGAACCTCATCTTGTCAGGCTGCAGTTGGCGTCGTGCGGTACCGAACGCCGACCAGGATGCCGATGGCGGCAGTGGCGGCGAAGCACGCGCCGGCGACAAACGTGGCCGACGGACCGGCGCTGTTCCAGAGCACACCGGCGATGACGCTCGCCAGCAGCAGCGCGACCCCACTGACCAGGTTGAAGATGCCGAAGCCCGTGCCCAGCAGGTCGACGGGAGACGAGTCCGCGACGAGCTTCGACAGTAGGCCCTGCGTGAGTCCCATGTGCAGTCCCCAGAGGGCAGCGCCTGCCAGCACGACCAGCGGTGAGCCCCCCCAAGCCAGCACGATATCCGCAATAACCAGCAGCGCCAAGCCGATCAGCAGAAGAGTCGGTGCGCTCATCCGATCCGCTGCGGCACCAGCCGGGTAGGCGGCCGCGGCGTAGACCACGTTCATGACGATCATCACGAGCGGAACGTAACCAAGCGCGAGTCCGACGTTCTGCGCGCGCAGCACGAGGAATGCCTCGCTGAAGCGCGCCAGCGTGAATACGGCGCCGAGGGCCACGACGAGCCAGTATCGTCGCGACAGGCGGTTCGCGGCGGCGAAGTCGAGCCGCGGCTTGGCCGACCGCTCGACCTGCGAACGATCCGGTTCCCGCACGCAAACGAGCAACAGTAGGACGCTGATGATGGCGGGCGCCACGCCGAACCACATGACCGTTCTGATGCGATCGGCGAACCAGATCAAGAGGACGATGGCGAGCAGCGGCCCCACGACTGCGCCGATGGAATCCAGCCCCTGACGCAGACCGTACGCTGCTCCGCGCATCGGCGCGGGCGTCACTTCGGCGACGAGAGCGTCCCGGGGCGCGCCGCGGATGCCCTTGCCCACACGATCGACGAACCGTGCCGTGAAGATCCACGCCACCGAGGGCGCCAACGGAAACACCGGCTTGGTGAGGGCGCCAAGCGCGTATCCGAGCACCAACAGGGGCTTTCGTCTGCCAAGGAAGTCGCTCAGGGCTCCCGAGAACACCTTAGTCACCGCGGCCGTCGCCTCGGCCACGCCTTCGATGACGCCCACCGTCACCATCGACGCGCCGAGCGTCGTCACGAGAAGGATCGGCAGGAGGCTGTGGATCAACTCCGAGGAGATGTCCATGAACAACGACCCGAATCCGAGCGCCCAAACGTCGCGCGGCAGGGATCGCAAGGTCGAGGGGGTGGCGCGGACGGCCACCGTGAACCTCCTATGCCTTCGGCGCCGGCGCGGGCCCGCGCAGCCTGTTGATCTGCCGGACGACGATGAAGATCGAGAACGCGACGATGAGGAATTCGACGACGTTGTTGACGAAGGCGCCGTAGGAAATCACGGCACCGAGCTTCTTCGCGTCCGCAAGGGCCAGAGCCCGGTCCTGGCCCGCCAATGGAATGTAGCGGTTGGCGAAATCAATCCGCCCAAGCGCCAGACTCAGCACCGGCGTGATGATGTCGACGACAAGTGAGTTGACGATCTTGCCAAACGCCGCGCCGATGAGCACTCCCACCGCGAGATCGAGCGCGTTGCCCTGATTGATGAACGCCTTGAATTCCTTCAACATCATCCGCCTCCAATGAGTGTCTCGATCCGCAGATGTCAGTCTCCGGGCAGCGGGAGACCCGCGGTCATTGCCCGTGCGTCACGCGCAAGACGCGGTTGCCGCGGTGACGGCTGATGAGGCTGGACCCATCGGCCGGTTGCGGCACATCGGGCATCATCCTACTACCAGGTCGCCGATCCGATTCCTGAGGCCCCCGGGTCTCCAGGCCAGGATTGTCCGGGTTTTGTCTGCCAGGCGCCGGCCGACGAGGCGCATTGCTAGAGTGATCGGCGTCTATGCGAACCGTCCTCCGCTTCCTGTCCGTTGTTTCCCTGTTGTCGCTGTGCCTGGCCACTCCGGCCGTGGCTGCTGATCTCGAAGGCCGCGTGGCCGACCGCACCGGCGGCGTGCTCACCGGCACCACTGTCCGCCTCTTGAACGTCGCCACGAGCGAACAGGTCGAAGTCACGGCGGACGCGACAGGTCGTTTCAGGTTTCCCTCCGTGAAGGTCGGCATCTATCGCCTGGTGGCCTCACGTCCCGGCTTTTCCGATGCCTCGCGCACGGTCGTCGTCGAATCCGACACGCAGACGTCGACGGTGGATTTCGACATGGAGATTGGAAATCTCAGGGCGGAAGTGACGGTTTCGGCGGCGCGCGGCGAGCGCGATCCCGCGGTCGTGCCGCTCCGCACCGACACGCTCACCGCCGACGTCATCCATGAGCAGGCGCCCGCCAGCACAGGCGATGCGATGGTGGCGGCGCCTGGCGTGACGCCGGTTGGTTCCGGTCCGTTTCAGGTACGGCCGAAGCTGCGCGGCCTCGACTCGACGCGCGTGCTCATCCTCGTGGACGGCGAGCGCCTGAACAACGCGCGGACGGCTACCGATCGAGCCGGGGTGGAAGTGGGACTCGTCGACGTCGATTCAATCGAGCGTCTCGAGGTCCTCGGCGGCGCGGGCTCGGTGCTCTACGGCACGGATGCGCTCTCGGGCACCATCAACATCATCACGAACCACGCGCGGCTCACGGAGAGCGACCGGCCCCTGATGACCGCGGGGTTCGACGGGTTCTACAGTTCGAACGAGAGCGGGCGCCGCGGCACGGTGTCGCTCGGCCTGGCCAACCGGCGGGTCGCCGTCTCGTTTCTGGGCGGTACGGAGAAGTTCGACAATTACTCCGCCGGCAAGGACTTCGCGGAGACCTCGCAGCCATTCTTCGACAGCGGCCGCATCAAGCGGGCCGATACGATCGACGATAACTTCGGCTTCAAGTTCAAGAAGTTCCCAGATCCGTTCAATGCGCCGTTCACGCGGACCTCGGCAGAGATCCCGAACTCCGGCTCCACGGGCTCGTCGGCGAACCTCTCGGCCGTGGCGCGGCTCGCAGGCAATCAAACGCTGGACTTCAAGTACCAGCACCGGAACGCGGAAAGCGTCGGCTTTCCGGATTTCGCGCAGCCGTTCTTTTTTCAGGGAATCACGCTCCCTTGGAGTCGGCTCGACAAGGGATCGGCGACATACATCCTCACGAACCCGACCCCATGGCTGTCCAAGCTGACGGCCACCGGTTACTACCAGCAGCAGGATCGCCTTCTGCGGAACACGGTGCCCGTTCAATTTCCCGCGCCGTCAGCACAGTTCTTTCCAATCACCGTGTTCGGCCTGAACATCCTCAGCGATACGCGGCAGCGGGTGTGGACGCCTGGCGTCGACGTGCAGGCCACATTTTTCACGACCCCAAGCAACGTGCTCACGGCTGGCCTGACGATGTTTCGCGACCGCAGCCAGGACGATCGGACGACGACGACCCAGCAGAGCATGATTGGGAACGTCGCGCTCGGCCCGTTCGGCCCGGCGGCCACCGTATTCGCGTCGCCCATTCTTGTGGGCGATCCCACGATCGCGCACCCGGTGCGTGTGCCGAACGCGACGTTCCGTGACACGGCTGTGTTCCTCCACGACGAGTGGAGCGCGTCGCGCGACATCAGGATCACCGGCGGCCTGCGCGTCGATGGCTACGCCGTGCACACGGCGGACACGCCCGGGTATACGGTGCAGTCGCTTGTGACCGGCGCCGTTCCGTCCATCGACCCCACCACCCTGCCGAACGTGAATGGTGACCAGATCACACGTTCGGCGCTGACCGGCGAAGCGGGCGTCACCCTGCATCCGGAACGCAGGGTCAGCTACTTTGCGCACTACGTGCGCAGCTACCGCCATCCGAATCTCGAGGAATTGCTCTTCTCGGGTCCGGCGACCACGGGCAACATCGTGCCGAACGTGAAGGTCAACCCCGAGACCGGTCACAACGTCGACGTCGGCACGCGGGTGCGCCTGGCGCGTGTGAACGGCTCGCTGGCCTATTTCAACAACACCTACAGCAACTTCATCTCCACCGAAATCGTGGCGCAGACGACGAGCCAGAGCGGCGTGTCGCCGATTTCGCAGGCCATCAATCTCGCGCGCGTGCGCATCCAGGGTGTGGAAGGTGAGGCCAACGCGCCCGTCTTCTCGAGCAAACTGACCTGGCTGCCGTACGCCAACGTGTCCTACAACCGCGGCACCGTCCTCGAAGGCACGAGCCCGTTGTCGGGCCTGTCTCTCGCTGGCAAGCCGCAGGACAACATCACGCCCTGGAAGATCGCCGCCGGCCTGCGCGTCGGCGATCGCGCGGAGCACTGGTGGGGCAGCTACAGCCTGCGGGCGCAGGGGGACGTCACGCGCCTGTCGCCACTGCTCTCCGACTCGCCGTTCCTGATCGCGCAGGATCTCTTCGGGCTCGGAGGCTTCACGATTCATCGTGCGGCCGCCGGGTACGACTGGCGCCAGGGTGGGCAGTCGCTCAGCCTCACACTGTCAGTAGACAACCTCACAAACGTGTTCTACCGCGAGCAGTTCCAATTTGCGCCGGCGCGAGGCCGCTCGGTGTCCGTGTCGCTGCGCATTCACGGCACCAGATGAACACCCACTACATCCCGCTCATCACGACGGTCCTGTCGGCGGCATTCGCGTTCTCGCTGTATCGCCGCTGGACCGTGCGCCACGCGCCGCACCTCTGGTGGTGGGCGTTCGGGATCACGACATACGGGCTCGGTACCGCGATCGAGAGCGCGATTACGCTCTTCGGCAATACGGTCCTCTTGACGAAGCTGTGGTACGTCGCCGGGGCGTTGCTCGGCGGCTACCCGCTCGCGCAGGGTTCGCTCTATCTCTCATGGCCGCGTCGTACGGCACACACGCTCACCCTCATCAGCCTGTCGTTCGTGGTGTTCGCCACCGTCTGTGTGGTGCTGTCGCCGGTCAACTACGACGCGCTCGAAGCCACCCGCCCGTCGGGCGCCATCCTCGCGTGGCACTGGGTCAGGCTGCTCACGCCGTTCATCAATCTCTACGCGGTGTTCTTCCTGATTGGCGGCGCCATCAAGAGCGCCTGGCGGCACTACTACGAGCGCGGCCATTTCTACCGGGCCACGGGCAACGCGCTCATTGCCCTCGGCGCCATTCTGCCGGGTATTGGCGGCAGCTTCGCCAAGGCGGGCCAGGTGGAAGTGCTCTACGTGGCGGAGTGCGTCGGTCTCATCCTGATTTGGATCGGTGACCGCGTGTGCTCCCACCAGGACACGACCGTGATCCGACCGCAGCCGATCGCCGTGACCGAGTAGGTCCAGGGCTCCACGGGCCGTCCCGGACTCCACGGCCGGTCCAGTTTCCGGACACCCGTTACACTGTTCCCGAATGTCCCCCATCGTCTGGGTGGTGCTGGCCGGCCTGATTGCGGCAAACGCCCTGTACGTGGCGGCCGAGTTCGGGGCCGTGGGCGTGCGCCGAAGCCGCGTCCGGAGAATGGCTGAGGATGGGAACTGGCTGGCTCAACGCCTGCTGCCACACGTCGGCGAACCGGCTGCCCTCGATCGCTACGTCGGGGCCTCCCAGGTAGGCATCACGATCTCGAGTCTGATGGTCGGCGCCTACGCGCAGGCGACATTGACCAGCCAGCTGGCCCCTGTGGTCGGGTCCGTCCTTCACACTACGCAGGTCGCCGCGCTGTCCATTGCGGCTCTCGTCGTGCTGGTGGGACTGACGGGCTTCCAACTGATCCTCGGCGAGCTGGTGCCGAAGGCCCTGGCGTTGCAGTACCCCACCGAAACCGCGCTCGCAACAGTACTCCCGATGACGTGGTCCCTCGTGGCCTTCCGTCCGGTGATCGCGATCCTGAACGGCACGGCGCTGCTGTTCCTGCGCCTGATCGGCGCGGGCAACCACGCGCACCAGCATCTGCACTCGCCAGAGGAGATCGATCTGCTGATCGCCGAAAGCCGTGACGGGGGCCTGCTCGAGCCCCAGGAGCAACAGCGGCTGAGCCGCGCGTTGCATCTCGGCCGCCACGCGGCGCGGGATCTCATGGTTCCGCTCGATCGCCTGACGATGCTGGAGGCGAGCGCGTCGCCGGAGGAGGTGCTGCAGACCGTGTCGGCGAGCCCGTTCAGTCGTCTGCCCGTCTACAAGGAACACCGCGACGCGATCATCGGCTTCCTGCGCGTGAAGGATCTCGTGGATCGCTACGCCTCGGAGAGCACCGTGGTGCTCGATCGGCTGATTCGGCCGGCGTTGCAGGTGCAGGACGACCTTCCCGCGGATCGCGTGCTCGCGTTGCTGCGCGAGCGCCGCGCGCATTCCGCCGTCGCGATCGATCGCCAGGGTCGCGCCCTCGGGCTCGTGACCATTCAGGATCTGCTGGGCCAGTTGCTCGGTCTCTCGCGAGCGACCGCCTCGGGTGCACCATCCCCCAAACAGAAGCGAGGTCGCGCGTGACGCTCGCCACGGTCCTCCTCCTCACGCTGCTGTTCGTCGTGATCAATGGCGTGTTCGTGGCGGCGGAGTTCGGTCTCATCGCGGCCCCGAAGCCGTCGCTCGAGCGTCGCTCGTCCCACGGCGATCGAGTCGCCGGCCTCGTCCTCGACGTGCTCAAGTCGCCCGCGCGCCAGGATCAGTACGTCGCCACGGCGCAGCTGGGCATCACGCTGGCGAGTCTCGGACTGGGCATGTACGGCGAGCACGAGCTGGCTCGCATCTTCGAAGCCCACCTCCATCCCCTGTCCCTGCCCAGCGAGGCTGCGATCGCGACGACCCTCGCGCTGGTCATGCTGACGATCGCGCACATCGTGATCGGGGAAATGGTGCCGAAGGGTATTGCCCTGCAGAATCCCGAGCGGACAGCGGCCGTTGCCCACTGGCCGATGCAGGTGATGCTCATCATCTTCTACCCGTTCGTGGCGCTGGCAAACGGCACGGCGCGTTTGTTCCTGCGGCTCATCGGCATCCGCCGGGCGCGGAACGCACACGAGCAGATCTACACGCCAGAGGAACTGCAACTGATCGTCGAGGAGAGCCAGCGCGGCGGTGCGCTCCACGGCGAATCGGCGAACATCCTGCACGAACTGTTCGAGTTCGGCGAGCTGACGGCCTCTCAGGCCATGGTGCCACGCGTCCGTGTGGTCGGCATCCCGGTCGGCGCCACGCCGGAGATCCTCCGCCAGATCATCCTCAAGAACCGGCGCACCCGCTATGTCGTCTATGACGGCGATCTCGACCACATCGTCGGTGTGCTTCACGCGAAGGACCTGTTGCGGCGGCTGATGCACGGCGAACCCGTGATCGCCACGGACGTGCGCCGGATTCCGGTCGTCCCGGCCACGGCCTCGCTCGACGACGTCCTGGCGACGCTGCAGCGGGAACGGGCGCACGTGGCCGTCGCGATTGACGAACATGGCGGGACCGCCGGCATCATCAGCCTCGAGGACCTGTTCGAAGAGGTCGTCGGCGACATCGACGAGGGCGCCCCGAAGACGCCGCCCATCGTGAAGTTGCCGGACGGGAGCCTGCGGGTCGCCGGCACCGTGCGGCTGGATGAGCTGGGGCACTCTTTCGACCTCGATCTCGAACACGAGGAAGTGGATAGCGTGAGCGGCCTGGTGCTCGCGCGGTTGGGCCGTCCACCGGTCGTGGGCGACACCGTCGAATACGACCGGATCAGGCTGGACGTCACCGCAACATCGGGCCGAGGCGTCCAGGAAGTGCGTGCATCGCTGCTTCCCTCTCGAAATAATGACGAAGGCGAGCAAGGCTAGGTCAGATCTGGAGATTCCTATGGCAGCTCGAAGAGTGGCAACGGCCCTGGCCTTGATGGCGTCGACGATGGCGTTGGCGGCGCAGGCACCGTCGAAGTCGGGCATCGACCGCGTCCAGTTCGATGCGAGTGTTCGCGCGCAGGACGACTTCTTCCGTCACGTGAACGGCACGTGGTTGAAGAACACGCAGATTCCCGAGGACCGCTCGAGCTACGGGACGTTCGTGCTGATCACCGACCGCACGGAGGCCAACCTGCGGGCGCTGGTCGAAGGCGTAGCGGCACAGCCGACGAAACCTGCGGGCAGCGTGGCCCAGCAGGTCGGAGATCTTTATCATGCGTTCATGGACGAGGCGGCGATCGATGCGCGCGGGGTGAAACCCATCGCCGATCAGCTCGCGGAGGTCGAGGCGATCGCGACCCCGAAGGATCTGGCCACCGTGCTTGGCCGTCAATCAATGGCTGGACTTCCCGGCCCCGTTGGCGGGTATGTCGAGGCTGACGTCGACAACCCGACCCAGTACGCGCTGTACCTTTCGCAGTCCGGGACGCAGCTGCCCGATCGCGACTACTACCTGGTCGACAACCCGAAATTCGTCGAGGTTCGTGCCAAGTACGTCGCTTTCCTGGAAAAGATCTTCACGCTCACCGGCCGGACCAACGCCGCGGCCGACGCCAAGGCCGTGATGGATCTCGAGACGGCGCTCGCGCGGGTGCAGTGGACCAAGGTCGAGAGCCGGGATGCGGTGAAGACCCACAACGTGTATCCCGTGTCGAAGCTGGTCCAGGACGCGCCGGGCTTCGACTGGGTGGCGTGGGCCGCGCCGCAGGGCATCGGCAAGGCGAACAACTGGGTGATCTCGGAGCCGTCGTACTTCAAGGCATTCGCGGCGATGGTGCCCACCGTGCCCCTCTCCACATGGAAGGCGTGGACGGCGGCGCAGGTCATCACTCAGCACGCGCCACTGCTCTCCAAGCCGGTCTACGACACGTACTTCGCCATGTTCGGCACAGCGCTCACGGGTCAGCCGATGCCACGTGATCGGTGGAAGCGCGGGATCAGCCTCATCAATGAAGCCGTCGGCGAGGGCCTCGGTCGTCTGTATGTCGAGCGGCACTTCCCGCCCACCGCCAAGGCCCGCATGCAGGCGATGATCACGAACCTCATCGAGGCGTATCGCCAGTCAATCTCGACGCTCGACTGGATGACGCCGGCGACGCGGACGGCGGCGCTCGCGAAGCTTGCGAAGTTCTCGACCAAGATCGGCTATCCCGACCGGTGGCGCGACTACAGCGCGTTGAAGATTGTCCCCGGAGACATCGTCGGAAACATGGACCGCGCACGGGTTTTCGAAGCCGAGTACCAGATCGCCAAACTCGGCAAGACGGTTGATCGACGCGACTGGCAGATGACGCCGCAAACAGTGAACGCGTACTACAATCCACCCACGAACGAGATCGTGTTCCCGGCCGCCATTCTGCAGCCGCCCTTCTTCGACGTCACGGCAGACGACGCAGTGAACTATGGGGCAATCGGCGCGTTCATCGGTCACGAGATCGGTCACGGGTTCGACGATCAAGGCCGCGAGTACGACGGCGATGGCCGCCTGCGCGACTGGTGGACGCCTGCCGACGAGGCGGAGTTCAAGAAGCGGGCGGATCTGCTCGTGAAGCAGTTCAGCTCGTTCAGCCCGCTGCCGGGCGTGAACGTCAACGGCGAGCTCACGCTTGGGGAGAACATCGGCGATCTCGGCGGGTTGTCGATCGCCTACAAAGCCTGGAAGCTTTCGCTCAACGGCAAGACCGCACCGGTCATCGACGGGCTCACCGGCGACCAGCGGTATTTCATGGGGTGGGCGCAGGCCTGGCGCGCCAAGGCGCGTGACGCGTACCTGCAGCAGCAGGTGCTGGCCGACCCGCACGCATGGGCCGAGTTCCGCGTGAATGGACCCGTGTCCAACATCGACGCATTCTACGGCGCGTTCGACCTGAAGCCGGGCGACAAGCTTTATCGCGAGCCGGACTTGCGCGTGAAGATCTGGTAGCAGAACGCGACTCCGCCGCGTCCCCTCGCGCCCGGGGACTACGAGCCCGCGTTATGGCTCCCGTACCGTCGTCGTGCCGTTCATGGTGATGTTCGTCGTCACCGACTGCTTCTTGCCGGAAGGCCACGTGATGTCGATACGATCCACCGACGTCGCCGCGCCGAGGCCGAAGTTGAGCGGCATGGCGCTCTGTGACAGATAACCGGACTTGCCATCCATCGCCTTGACGTACTTCGAGCCGCCCGCGGTGACCGTGACCATCGCACCAAGGCCATCGCGATTCGACGTCGCACCGACGAGCTTCACGTCGGCGTAGTGAATCGCCGTCTTCGTCGAGAGGTTGCTCTCGAGGACCATTGGCACGTTGTTGAATTCGTTGGTGACGATGTCGAGGTCGCCGTCACCGTCCACGTCGAAGATCGCCGCCGACCGGGTGCTCTTCGAGCCCCAGATCGACAGGCGGCCGATCGCGCCGGCCGCGTCCTTGTGGGTGCGATCCTTGCCCGACGCGTCGAGCTCGAACCAGGGCGCCGTCACCCCGTCCTTGCGCGGCTCGATGCCGAGCACGAACTCCGCATCGGCGAACCGCTTCCCGCGATCGTTCAGCTTCACGCTGTTGACGCTGTAACGGAACGGATAGCTCATGCCAGTCGCGACAAAAGCATCGTCGAACCCGTCGGCGTTGAGATCGGCAATGCTCGGCCCCCACGGCCAGTAGTTCTCGGCGTTCATCTCGTCCGAAGCCTCGTGGAACTTGTTCGGGCCGTCCTTGATGAAGAGTGAGTTGCCCCAGATGCTCGTGGCGCCGCTGCCCCTGAAGGATTCCGGCCACATCATCATCGACTTCATCTGCTCCTGGTCAGGGCCGACTTCGTGGCTCATGTCCGAGTGCATGTCGGTGATGTAGATGTCGAGCTTGCCGTCGTTGTTGACGTCGAACACCTTGATCCCCATCGCGCCCCAGGACGTGCGCGGGAAGATCTCGCGGCTCTTCTTGACGAACTTCGTACCGCCGGCGTTCTCGTAGTACTGATTGTCGCCTTGCATGTTGAGCAGGTAGATATCCGGCCAGCCATCTTCGTTCACGTCGACCACACTCGCGTCGCCCGACCAGGAGTAGTCGGTCAACCCCATGGCCGTCGTCACATTCGTGAACTTGTTGCGGCCGTCGTTCCGGAACAACAGGCTCCGCTCGCGCCGTTCCGGATGCAGGTGCCCCTGGAATCCGTCCTCGAAGCCCACGTAGTACTTGTACTCATCGCCGCCCATCACATCCGTTGTGTACTTCCCGATGTTGGCGAGGAAGAGATCCAGCCTGCCGTCCTTGTTGTAGTCGAAGAAGACGGCACCGGACGAGTGTCCGACGTAGCCCAGGCCCGAGCTCACTGAGATATCACGGAAAACGCCATGGCCGTCGTTCTCGAACAGCTCGTTGCCGCCGCGAACGGACGTCACGTACAGGTCTTCGTCTCCGTCGTTGTCGATGTCGGCGAACGACGCGGCCACCGAGACCTTCCCCATCATCGCGATGCCGGCGTCCGTGATGTTGCGGAATTTGCCGCCACCGAGATTCTTCCAGAGCTGGTTGCCGCCGACCTGATTGACGAAGTAGATGTCGAGCAGCCCGTCGCCGTCCACGTCCGCAACCGCGATGCCGTTTCCATGGTCGTAGTGCACGGCCTTGTACGTCTTGCCCGCGTCGTCGACGATGTGCCCGCGGAAGGAAATGCCGGTCGAGGCAAGCGCGTCCGTGAACGTGAAGTCGTGGAACACGCCGATGTCTTTCGCGGTCGCCAGCTGCGCGTCGCGAAGGCGATCGAGCCACGAGGTGTCGGCGAGTTCCGCTGGAACAAGCCGCTTGGTCGGTTGCGATGCCTGCTCGCCGGCGTGGAGCAGCAGGGAGACGGGACTCACGAGTCCTGCCACGAGCAGGACGAGGACGGAACGGATCAGTCGTGCCACCAGCGAATTCTATACAAGCGGGGCGGCGGGCAATGGAGGGATTTCTCTCGCCATCGCGCGGTAGCCTGTTCAGATTAGCGGGGGCGGCACATCAACAAGAATGTGTACTCCGCGAGCGGTGGCTTAAAATCGCAGTCGGATACCGGCGCCGGCTTCAAGCCCGCCGGCTTTGACGCTCACAGCGCCGAGCGGCGAATCGAGCTTCGCGGTGGCTCCGCTCGCTCGGAGAATCCCTCCGATGCCAAACGACCGCGTCAGATATTTCGCAACGTCCACGCCAGCGTTGAAGCCAACGGCGGACTTCGACCGGCCCGTCGTGGGGGCGCCGGTGAACGTCGCGCTGTCAAAGGGGTAGGTCTCGTCGTACGTGACGGTCGACACGAGATCCTGCCGCACGCTCAGGAACGTCGGCCCGGCAAACACGTTTACCTCGAGCCCGGACACCGTGGGCAGCGTCCACATGACGTCGACGTGGACGGCGGATTCTCTGTGGCGGGCGCCACCGACGGAGCCCTGGATGTTGCGGAACTGGTTGAAAAAGAACGGATGGGGGATGTCCGCCGTGACGTCGGCGCCAGCGCGGCGGGATGACCGCGAAAAGGCCACGCTGACGCTGAGCTGGCGCCTGAGGCGAAACCCGACGCTCGCGTCGATCAGCGGCGCGCTCTTCTGTTTGTACCCGACGCTGAGCGAGCCGTTCTCGCCGTTCACCGGCAGCACAACCGTCTGCGAGAACGTGTGCGCGAGCGCGCTCACGCCGCCATTGATTCCAACGGAGATCCTGGCGGCGCTCGCTGCCGGCGGTGCGGGCCGCGGCCGCGTTTGGGCCATCGCAGGCGCTGCGAGGGCGACGAGTACGGCAGTCGCGCCGCAGGCGCACGCCAACTTCAGACGTAGTGACGACATCACTCGATTCCTTCCTTGGAGGCGTGGAGGGCTACGACGCGACGAGCAAGCCCACGGCAATCATCGCCTGCGCGATCGCCTGGCTCGTCGGACTGGTGACGCCGAACAGATCGACAGCGGCCTGGTACACCGCCAGCGCCGCGGTCGACTGGCTGGGCGCGTTGGGCATGAGTTGCGTCATCGCGCGGAAGAACGCGCGTTCGACGAGCGCGCGGTTCTGGGATCCGACCCCCGTCACCGACAGGCCCGAGGTCGCGTTCTTGCCCCCTTCAATGGCGAGGTAGAACGCCTGACCAAGCACGGTCGCATTCAGGTGCACGCCGCCACTGTCGCTCAGGCCGGAGTCAAAGAACGTGACGGGACTGCCGTTGATGTACGCCAGCGGCGCAAAGGCCACGGAGGTGGGATTGGCCTGCGTCCCCTGGAGGATGATGAACGCAAAGCTCAGGATCCCTTTCCGGTTGTCCGGATAGGGGGTCGACCCGCCCGTGTCGTTCCGAAACGTGATCGAGCCCGGATTGATCAGCGAGCGGTTTGGCCCGAACACCGGGATGTCCTCGGCCATGAGATAGTCGGCCTTGAGGGGTCCGTTCCCGGCGGGCTGGTTGAAGAACTCAACACTGGTCCCGAAGATGTCCGAGAAGGCCTCGTTGACGGCGCCCCCATCGTTTGATCCGATCACGTATCGCCCGTTGCTGCACCAGAACGGGCGCGGTACGCCCTGGCTGTCCGTGAGTGTTGTGCTCGCACACGAGAACGTCTGGCCTTTGTAGGCGAAACTCGTTGTTCCGGTGTCGACGAAGATCGCATCACCGAGTCCCTGCCCCGTGCGCTTGGAGACCGAAAAATAGGTCACACCGTGCATCAACTCATGGCCCGCCACATCGAGCGACGACACCGGCACGCCAGCGCTGGTGTCTCCGTACACCATCGCGCCGTTGCCGCCGGGACCGAACGGAGCACGAATGAATTGCGCGTTGTTGGTGAGACCGCGGTGGACGATGTCCGACATCGGGCGGTTCTGACCGTCCAGGCCAGCCCAGCCGTGGCGCTTGAAGAAGTAGTCGTAGACCCAGCCCGTGTGGACGTGCGCGTCAACGATCCGCCCGTCCGTCCAGGTGTTGTCGCTGTCAGACCCAAGGTCGGCGTCAGTGGACGCGCCGGTGTTGATGAGGCGATTGAATGCCGTCGTGCTGCCACCCGTGTCGAACGTGCTGATCACCGTCGGCCGCAGCTGATCGCGCGTGCGGTACACGCCCCCGACCTGCGTGGTGGACAACTTCTTCGAATCGCCCAGCACGCCTGTCCCGACGCCGACATCGTCTTTCTTCTCGTCGACAACCTTGAGGATCTGACCCGTCAGCGCGTCAGCATAGTAGGTGACGGCGTCTTCGACCGTCGCCTTGTATACCAGCGAATAGGTGCCGGTTGGCGACGGCAGGATGACAAGGGACGGTGACGCGCCGAACGCGATGGTGCGCCCGGCCGCGCGCTCGATGAGCCGCGCCGCGTCGACGGCGTTCAACACGGGCGTCGTCTCAATCGCAATGTCGGTGTTGAGCGTGCCGAAGATCGAAACGACGGTTCCGCCCGAGAGCTGGCGCGTGACGCCGCCGCCCTCAACCGAGATGCCGCGGTAGTACTGCCGGAGCGTCTCGTGACGGCGGCCCGCCAAGGTCGGATCGTCGTGGACTTCGAACACGCGCAGATCGCCACTCTGCGTCATGCGGCTGATCAGGTCGTTCGACTGGGCAATTTGCGGCGCGGTCAGAGCCGCCACGACTCCGCGGTTCAAGGCTGGGACGGCGATGGTGGGCGTCTGTGCATCCACCGACGTCCGCCCGAACATGACCAGAACCAAAACCGCCAGGGTGGCCACTGTAGACACGCGCATCCGCTGTTCCTCCTGCCGCACGAAACGGCAGCGGAATCCTACACGGTTGCGTGCGTCTGAAGGCTCGAGAATGACGCGCTGCGTTGAAAAAGTGGCTTGGCGAGTGAGCGCGAGGAAATATTGTCCTATCAAGTCATATACAGTCGTGTCGCTTGCAGCGTGTCTTAGAACTCCGGTTGGCGGGCTCCACGAACGTCGAGGGCTCCAGGACCGTCGAGGGCTCAACTGTGAGCCGCCTCGCCGAGAACGTGGACCACGACGGAGCGGTGGTGGGACTGGGTCCGATGCTCCCAGACGTAGATGCCTTGCCATGTACCGAGGCACAGCCGTCCGTTGGAGATGGGAATGCTCAGGTTGACGGTGGTCAGTGCGGTGCGCACATGCGCCGGCATGTCATCGTCGCCCTCGACGGTGTGGATGAACAGACGATCGCCATCGGGCACCAGGCGCGCGAAAAACTTCTCGAAGTCCCGCTGGACATCCGGGTCAGCGTTCTCCTGAATCAGCAGCGACGCAGACGTGTGTTTGAGGTGGAGCGTGCACAGGCCGGTTCCGACCGAAGCTTTCCGCACCGCTTGCTGCACATCGGCCGTGATGTCGTAGAAGGCGCGCCCATGTGTGGCGACGGTGAGCGTCGAAAGGGCCTGGTGGAGCATCTCCGTTTCACTCTACACGACGCCCAGCCACGCCCGGGTCGTGGCATTCACTATGCTGGTCCTCTGTGATGTCTCACGTGCCGCTCGACTGGCTGGCCGCGCACGGCAGCCTCGCGCTCTTCGGACTATTGGCTCTTGGGATTGCCGGGTTGCCCGTCCCGGGCGAAACACTGCTCATCGTGGCGGGCGTGCTGATCGGTCAGTCTCGCCTGCGCGGCCTGCCGACCTACGCCGCGGCAATCCTGGGCAGTTCAACGGGCATCACGATCAGCTACTTCATCGGTCGCGCCGCTGGCGCGGTCGTGATCCAACGGCACGCACACCGATTGCACATACCCGCTGGCAGCGTCGAACAGGTGCGATCCGCCTTCCGCCGTGCGGGCAAGTGGGGTCTGATGTTCGGCTACTTCGTGCCGGGCGTCCGCCATCTCACAGCGCTGGTGGCCGGCGCGGCGTGCCTCGAGTTCGGACTGTTCGGCATGTTCGCGTACGTCGGCGCGGGCATCTGGTCAGTTGTCTTCATCACGCTGGGCCTCTACTTGGGCGACCGCTGGGAAGTCGTGGCCCGGCAGATCGAGACTCACGGCTGGATCGCCGGCGTTCTGGTCTTGGTCGCGGGCGCCGGCGCACTGGTGATCCGAAGGCGCCGGCAAACACCCACAGCGCCACCGCGCTCCTGATCCGCAGAAGCGCGTGTACGGCGGTGTGGAGCGGCGTGGGTTCGCGTCAGCGCCAGTGGCCTTCCACCAGATACCAGCCGCGTCGATCGTGGACCCACCGCTCCGGCACCCAGGCGGCGCGCGGTCTCGGGGCCCGCTCGTAGTGCCCGGGTATCCAGATGTAATCCCGGCCGGTCCAGCGATAGAACCCGCCGATCCAGGTAAATCCCGGTCCCGGCGACGCCGCACGCGCTTCAAACACCGCGGCTGGCGGTCGCGCCCGCACGTACACACGCCCAGTCGCGGGGGCGCAAGCCGTTGCGACCGTGAGGGCGGTGCCCACGATCAGCGTCATACCAAGTGAGTTCAGGCTCATCGTGTACCTCCCCTGGCTGGGGACTCCTGCAGGAATAGACCTCGGGCAGGGCGGAAAGGTAAAACGGCGACCGGGCGCTAGGCACGGACGTCGACGATGGCAGTGGCGGTCATCGATCCACGGTCGGCGAACCAGGTCACGCCCTCAATGACGAGATCGAAGACGACCTCGTAAGTCCCTGGCGACGCCATCGGCGGCATTTCGACGGTCAGGGCAATTGTCTTGTGCTGGTCAACGTCTTGCGGCAGTTCCACACGGAGCCAGTCGAAATCCACGAGGTGCCGTTCCGTGTCGACGCGATACAGGTGTCCACCCAGTCTCGTCCATCCGCCATCGTCACGCCGGCCGCCGAGCCACCTGGTTTCGCTGGTGTTGGTCAGCTTCAACCGAATCGGCAGCGACGAACCGGCCTTGACGGTGAGCCGCTTCGATCCGTTCGCCAGTTGAATATGGGCGCCGATGGCTTTGGGCTGGCGTGTGGTCGGGCGGGGATCGCCTTTGTAGAGCAGGATGTAGTGCCCTGCAAGCAACGCATCGCTATGGTGTTCCCAGAAGCGCGTGAAGCCTTTCCCTTGAATGAAAGGCCCGAGATCGCGAGCCGGAATCTCCCACGCCGCGTCGGGGCTGGCGACGATCAGGTTGGCGGCGGCGAACCCGCAATCGAGCGCCAGCGCGGCCAGGTCCTCGACCACCAGTTCGTTCTCGAGCACGCCGTACTTCGAGACCTCGTTCTGCGAGGCCTGCGTCGCCGCGTGCCCGCGCCCGGGCTCCGACATGGCCACGATGCCGTCGGCCTTCAGGACACGCCGGAACTCACAGAGGATTTCGCGCTGATTCGGGACGTGATGGAAGGCGTCGAACACGATGATCTTGTCGCAGCTTCCGTCGGCGAGCGGGATCCGGCGGCCATCGTAGGCGAGGAATTCGGGCTCCAGGGACCAGTTCGTATTCGGATCGCGATCGAACAGCTGCTTGCCAAGATTCAGCGCCGTCCCCGACACGTCGAGTGAGATCGTCCTGCAGCCGAAGCGATTGAGGAAGTGCGACACCCAACAGGTGCCGGCGCCGAACTCGATCACGACGTCCGAGCGCCGCAGGCGAAGGCCGTCCAACAGGACGCCCAGACTGAACAGGTGCCGGGGGAGGGACAGTTCGTCGGTGAATGGCTTGCCCAGCAGAAACGCGGTCTCATCGAACGCCGTGTAGTAGTGTTCCGCGGCGCGGTTCAACCTGTCGGTTCCGGCGATCAGGTCGGGTGCCTCGCGAGCAGCCCCGCGAGGCCGGTTGCGGCCAAATGGCAACAGCGCCACGCGAAAGATCGCGTTCATCGACCCGCGAACGGCCGCCCGCGTGAGCGGCACATGTTTCAGCGCTGGCCCCACGACGCGCCGAAGCACGGCGGCGGGCACCTCGGAGACTCTCTGCACAGTGTGGCGAGAGCCTATCAATCCGTCGAACTGAAAGGAAGACTTTCAGGCGAATGTCGTGAACACGCGGCGACCGTTCCCGGGCAGAGCAAAGATGTGCCTGTTATCCAGTCGTTTGAGGAAGAACGGCTCGTCGCCCGCCGCGACCGCGAGACGCCCCGACAGCCGGTTGGCAAACGCGGTGACGATTCCCAGACGTTCGAGGGCGCTGCGCGTTACCGCTCCCGTGATCCCCCACGGCAGGCACATGTGGCGCACTGGCGTGCCGATTCTCGCCTGGATCTCGTCTCTCGCGAATGCGATCTCCTGCTCGATTTCGCCGACGCGCTCGGCATCCGTCTCCCAGCGACCGGACATGTTCCCGAGCAGCGGTCGGAGTTCCCGGCGCCAGTCCGGCCGCCGGAAAAACGCGGCGCCACCACCGGCCTCTACCGTCGCCTCGACCCGTGCGGAGGCGTCCGCGTCCGGCCAGAATCGGCGGGCATCGGACATCCGGGATCGCCGCGCGAACATGGGATACCCCAACATCGACGGCGACAGGAACTCCAGCGTCTTCCCGCTGTTGAGGCGGGGATGAATGATCGGTGGCTCTCGGAACTCCGGGTCGACGATACCGGTCACGGCCTTGCCCGCGAAGATCATTGAATGCGACCACGTGTGCGACTGGACGTCCACGCGGCCGCTCGTCGCCAGCGCCCGCAGCTCGGGCCACGTCACGAACGGATCCTCGGCAAGGTCGGCCGCCGCCGCGTCGACGGGACCATCGGCCATCGTCGGCCGCGTGGCGGTGGCATCCCGCAGGCGGCCAGGAATGGCGTATGTCACGACCCGCAGGTCGTATTTCTCGAGAAGAGGGCCGACCACCAGCCACAAGCTGGCCCAGGCATCGTCGAACGCCAACATCACGGTGCGGGGACCGGGATGGCGGCCCTCCCGGACCAGCCTCGCCACATCGTCGGACACCACGGTGCGATAGCCGTTTTCAGTGAGGTACCGGAAGGCTGGCTCCAGCGTGTCCGCCGTCGCCTGGTGGAAATGGAACACCGGCAGCAGCGTGCCGACACCGAGACCAAAGAGGAATTTCGGGTAGTGGCCGGCAGCCAGATCCAGGACGCCGCGAAGACGCCCGCCCTGTTCGGTGAGGGGCGCGCCTGGGGGTACGTTTCGCATGGCTATTCTTGCGGACGCCGCCCTCGGGCTTCGACGCCATTGTAGCCGGGCTTGACCTCGACGGCCTGGAGCCGGGCATCGCTGAACCAGCGCTGAATGGTCGCGAGCGTCTTCGGATGGTCGTGGGCCGGACTCAACATGTCGAAGGTATCCAGGAGGCACAACTCGAAGTGCTTCTCAGACGAGAGGGCGAAATAGCCCCGGTAGTCGCAAATGCCCACCACTTGCCCCATGGCCCGTGCGGCCCTCGAGCCCACGATTCGATGAGGGAGTCCAAGCAGCGGATACATCGCCCGGACGTAGCGCTGGACTATCGGGAACAGGCGCTGTGGCCGAATACGGCGTGTCACGGGACGAAGGTAGTACTTGCCCTGGAACAGGGACTTCCATGACAGCCGGTAGACGTCGATGACGATCTCGCCGCCCGGCTTCAGCAGGGGCAGCAAGGCCCTGAACGCGCCTTCCGGATCCGGGCAGTGCTGAAGGACCCCGAAACAGAAGATCTTGTCGAAGCTCTGCGGACGCAAGGGCAAGTGATAGATGTCCGCCTGAAGAAAGGTCACGTTCTCGAGTGTCGCGTGGGTGCGGCTCGCGGCTTCGACGGCCGAGGAATAGTCGAAGCTGACGATCGTCGCGCCAGACGCGGCCGCGTGGCCTGTGAAACGGCCCGCGCCGCAGCCCGCCTCCAGGATGACCTGACCACGCAGATCGGCGGGCCAACGCGTCTCGGCGGCAAAGCGGCTGCGCGACGCGTCGATGCCCCAGTAATCGTCCAGCTGTGTTTGCGCGAAACGGTTCCACTGGAACCCAAACGATTCCGCGTAGTTGCGGGCGGGGACGAAACGCGGGATGCCGTCCACGATCGGAAAGGCGGTGCCGCACGATCCACATACGAGGGCATCGCTGTTCGGCGACAGGGCCGATCCGCATCTCGGACAGGCCAGCCGCTCGACGGTGGACAGGTTCATAGGAGGTCAGCCCGTTACCAGGGCCGTGCATGCGAGGTGCGCTGAAACGAACAAGGGCGCCGGACTGGAGAGCCCGGCGCCCTTGAGGAGAGTGGCTATCTGCCGTTCGGCCAGTTGACCATCACGATGTTGCTGCGTTGGTCGCGCGTCGACATGTCAGGCCACGCACGTGCCGGCGTGGTCATCATCACGCCGATGACGTCGCCGGTGTGGAGCACGGTCTCAGTGAAGGGGAACCGTCCACCGAGGCTGTCCCTGAAAAAGTCCTGGTCGTAGTCCCGCTTGCAGAACTGCGGCCACGCCCTCATCCAGGCCGCCGCGCCGCCATACCAGACGTTGTCTCTGATCGTGAAGACCCACTGGTTCGCGTAGACCGTGTCCGGTCCTCCGAAGAACGGAGTCTCGGGCCAGCCCGGATCGTCGTACTCGGTGCACATGATCTGGTCGTCATTGGGATCGAAGTAGACGTTCGTCAACCTCGCGGTCTCCGGCCAGTCGACCACCTGCGTCGGGCCGAATGCGATGACCGCCTTCTTGAGGTCGATACCCCGTTTCCGCTGGAACTGAAGCGCGCTGGTGAACTGGCCGGTGACATCAGCGGCCAGGTCCTTCGCGCGGACGCGCCAGAACAGCGTGCTCTCGGGCAGGTCCGAGGTCGGCGACCAGGACGTGGTGTTGGTCTGTTCCTGAACGGTGGCGGACGAAATCAGCGACGAGAATGCCGCGGAGGTCGATACCTGGAACTCGTAGAAGATCGTCCCGGCCGGGCCGGTTCGAGTCGCGTTGTTCACGGTGAACGAGGGACGCGCGGCAAACACATCGGATCCGGCGGTCGGCGTCTGCACCGACGGCACGTTGATCGTGATGTTGGGCCGGACGAAGAAGCTCTGCGTCGCCGACGGCTCACCGGCGATGCCATCCACCACCGCGCGCGACCGCCAGAAGTAGGTCGTGTTGCCCGCAAGCGGGGGCAGGGTCACGCTCGTGGTGCCGTCCGTGCCTTCAGCGATGCCGTCGCGTGAGACCGCGGTGGTCGCGAACGTCGAACTCGTCGACACGTCGAGCGTATAGGTCACCGCCTTGGCGCCGGTGCGCACCGCGTTCACGATTTGAACCGAGATGGGTTGCTGGGTGAAGTTGTAGGCCAAGCCGTTAGCGGGCTGTTGCGGCACGGGAGCCACGAAGCTCATCGACGGTCGCGTCGGGTTGTTCGTGTTGCATGCCCACAGCGAGCCCGCGATGGCGATGACCAGTGCTAGTCCTACGGAACGTAATCTCATGTCTTGCTCCCAAAAGCGCGCGCTGAACCGAGGATCAGAATAGGGCGCATCCGGCGGGGTGTCAACGAAAACAGGCCGAAAAATCACTACCGTGACCCCTGAAGTGCCGCCGTTTTGCGGCCGATATAATGGCGATCTTGCGTGGTCCCCGCCTCCTCGTTCTGAGCGCGTACTACTTTCCGGTGCAGGGCGGATCCGAAACGCACGCGCGCGCGCTGGTGGCCTACCTCCATCAAGCCGGCTTCGATCTGCGCGTCGTCACGAAGAGGATCGACTCCAATTCACCTGCCCTCGAGCGAATTGACGGGGTGCCTGTCCATCGCGTGCATCCCTCCGGGGCCCGTAGCGGCATCAGAAAATGGCTCATGCTGCCCTTCGCGTTCGCGAAAATGCTGAGTCTGCGACGCGAGTTCGACGTGATCTACTGCCCGGGCTATCAAGGCATTGGCGTCGCCGCGATCATGGCGGGCACGATCCTTGGGCGTCCCGTCGTGCTCCGATCCGGCAATCTCGGTGTGTTGGCCGGTGGCAACTGGGACGCTCCACTCGCGCGGTGGGGCGTCGCCGGTGACAACGTGGTCGTGCGCTGGCTCAAGGGACGCGTGCGCGCCATCTACATGGCCGCCGACGCCTTCGTGTGCAACTGCCGCGAGATTGAGATCGAAGCGCTGGCCTGTCACGTGCCTCGCGATCACGCGCACTACCTGCCCAACGCGGTCGATCTCCATCGCTTCCATCCTCCGCTCGACGGCGAGCGCGCTCACATTCGCGCGGATGCCGGTTGGCCGGCGGATGCCTTCATCTGTCTCTACGTCGGCCGTTTGAGTGAAGAGAAGGGTGTGCTCGACGTCCTCGCCGCGTGGCGCGACGTCCGGCATGACACGGCGCTGCTCGTGCTCGTCGGGCCCGACATGACCGGTCACCCGCTCGACGCCGGACCGCTGGCGCGCGCCTATGTGTCCGATCACGGCATGAGCGGCCGCGTCCGTTTTCACGGCGCGTCGAGCGACGTCGCGCGATTGATGCGCGCCGCGGACGTCTATGTGCAGCCATCGCACTACGAAGCGTTCAGCAACGCCGTCATCGAAGCGATGGCCACCGGCCTTCCCGTGGTCGCCTCGCGCGTCGGCGGCATGCTGGACTGCATCGTCGACGATGAGAACGGGGTGCTGTCGACGCCCGGCGATCCCGCCGACATCGCGCGCAAGCTCCAGCGTGTGATCGATGACCCGGCGCTTCGTGCCCGGATCGGCGAACGCGCGCGGCAGACGGTGGTCGAGGCCTTCGACGAAGTGAAGATCTTTCAGAAGTTCGCGGACCTGTTCGTCGCCGTGTCAGCCCGTTAGGCGCGGCTTGTCGAGGATCTCCCGGTGCCAGTGTTCGAGCATGAGCAGCGCCCACAGCCGTGACGCGTTGTTCTGGCGTCCAGCCCGATGGTCCTCGATGAGGGCCTCGACGGCCTCCCGCCTGAAGTACCCGCGCTGCACGCAGCGCTCATCCAGCAGGATGTCGCGGGTATAGCCGTAGAGATCGTGACGGAACCAGTGCGCGAGTGGCAGGCTGAAGCCCATCTTGCGACGGTAGAGCACCTCGCGCGGCAGGACGCCCTCGTGCGCTTCCTTCAGAATCTTCTTGCTCTCCGTGCGCGTCACCTTCCAGGCACGCGGCAGCGAGGCGGCGAATTCCATCACGGCCGTGTCGAGCAGGGGCGACCGCGTTTCGAGCGAGACGGCCATCGAGGCGATGTCCACCTTCACCAACAGCGTGTCGGGCAGGTACATCAGGGTGTCCGTGCGAAGTGCCTGCTCCACCGGATCGGGTCCGACCTGCTCCGCGCTTTCCGCCATCAACCCGAGAAAGTAGGCCTCTGCATGTGACGCGCCGAGCGACGCCGCGAACCCAGGCGCGTAGAGACGTTCTCTCGCGACGGCATTGAACTCGCGCGCGTTGAACAGGCTCAGGTTGAACGTATCCGCGCCGCCGCGCGCGTCGTCCGTGAACACGCGCAACTTGCGCATCCGGCCGTGATTGCGAAGGCGCTCCGGAAACCAACGGGTCGCGCGTTCGGCTACGTCCCGTAAGGCGGGTGTTGTCGTGGATCGATAGAGCGCCTGGACCAGCAGTGCGCGATAGCGCTCGTATCCGCCGAAGAACTCGTCGCCGCCGTCCCCGTTGAGCGCGACGGTCACACGCTTCCGCGTCATCTGACTGACGTAGTAGGTCGGCAGCGCCGAAGAATCGGCGTAGGGCTGATCGTAGTGCCACGCGAGCTTCGGCAGCATCTCGATCGCGTTCGGCTCGACGATGAATTCCTCGTGCTCCGTGCCGTACTGCGTCGCGACCATCCTCGCGTAACGGGTCTCGTTGAACGCCTTCTGCGGAAACCCTATCGAGAACGTCTTGACGGGCCCAGTCGAACACTCGGCCATCGCCGCCACGACCACGGAAGAATCGACGCCGCCCGACAGAAAGGCGCCGATCGGCACGTCCGCGATGAGTCGCGCGCGCGTCGCGTCGACGATGAGCTCGCGGAGATGGCGCTTGGCGTCGTCGTAGGACAGCGTCGTCTTGCGGCTCCAATCCAGCGTCCAGTAGGTCTCGATACACGGCTCGCTGCCCGGTGTCCAGCTCAAGACCGACGCCGGAGCCAGACGATGGATGCCGCGGAAGATCGTGCGGGTACCGGGGATGGACTGGTAGGTCAGATACAGATCGAGCGCTTCGAGATCGATCTCGCGCGGGCAGTTCGGCAGGGCGAGGAGCGCCTTGATTTCCGACGCGAAGCAGAGGCCGCGCGCATCGCGAAACCAGTAGATCGGCTTCTTACCGGCGCGATCGCGCGCCAGCAGCAGTCGCCGCAGCTTCGTGTCCCACGCGCCAATCGCGAACATCCCGCGGAGGTCCGCAAACGCGCGCGCGCCTTTCTCTTCGATGAGATGGGCGATGACTTCCGTGTCACTGCGCGTGTGGAAACGGTGACCGCGCGCTTCAAGGCCGGGGCGCAGGTCGAGGTAGTTGTAGATCTCGCCGTTGAAGGTGATCCAGCACCGATCGTGCTCGTCGGTCATCGGCTGGGCACCGCCGGCGAGGTCGATGATCGACAAGCGCCGGTGCCCGAGACCGCAGCCGGGCAACGCCACATGCCCGAATCCGTCGGGCCCGCGATGGACCAGTGTGTCGGTCATCGCCTGCAGGAGCCGGACATCAGGCGTCGACCCGTCGGCCGGGACGATGCCCGCGATGCCACACATACCTGGTTAGGCTAGAAGATCCCCGGCCGAATGGAAAGCTCGTGCACCGCAAGCGCACTGACCCACAGGCTGGCTCTTGGCCAAATCAAGCGGAGCGAAATTGGCGGAGGGAGAGGGATTCGAACCCCCGTTGCGGTTTCCCGCAAAGCGGTTTTCAAGACCGCCTGTTTCAACCACTCACACATCCCTCCGTACTTGATCGCTCACTTCACTCGCTTCCGCGCCGTTCGCGACCGCCAAGTCGTCCTGACCTGGGCATCGAGCCTACGCCCGAATGACCTCTGAGCCGACGTACGGCTGAAGCGCCTCGGGAATCACGATCGATCCGTCTTCCTGCTGGTAGTTTTCCAGGATCGCGATCAATGTGCGACCGACCGCGAGGCCGGAGCCATTGAGGGTGTGCGCGAACTGGTTCTTGCCGCCGCCGGCGGGCTTGTAGCGAATCTGCGCGCGCCGGGCCTGAAAGGCCTCGGTGTTGCTGCAGGAAGAAATCTCCCTGTACGTCCGCTGGCTTGGCAGCCACACTTCGATGTCGTACGTCTTCGCTGAGGCGAAGCCCATATCGCCCGTGCACAACAGGACCCGGCGATACGGCAAGCCCAGCTTCTCGAGAACCGTCTCGGCATCACGGGTCAACAGCTCGAGTTCTTCGTGAGACTGCTCGGGCGTCGTGAACTTCACGAGCTCGACCTTGTCGAACTGGTGCTGCCGGATGAGCCCGCGCACATCCGCGCCGTAGGATCCGGCCTCGCTGCGGAAGCAAGGTGTGTACGCCGTGTACTTCAGCGGCAACCGCGCCCCGTCGAGCACCTCTTCGCGATGCAGGTTGGTCAACGGCACTTCGGCCGTCGGGATCAGGTAGAGATCCCACTCACCTGCAATCTTGAACAGATCCTGCTCGAACTTCGGCAGATTGCCCGTGCCTGTCAGCGCCGCCCTGTTCACGAGGAACGGCGGTTCCACCTCGCGGTACCCGTGCTCCCGTGTGTGGAGATCGAGCATGAAGTTGATGAGCGCGCGCGACAGCCGGGCGCCGCCGCCGGACAGCACGGCAAACCGCGCGCCCGACATGCGCGCGGCCCGCTCGAAATCCAGGATGCCGAGCGCGGCGCCGAGATCCCAGTGCGGCTTCGGCTCGAACGCGAACGTGGGCGGCGTGCCCCAGCGCCGCACTTCAGGGTTGTCCTCCGCCGATTTGCCCACCGGCACGCTCTCGTGCGGGATGTTCGGCAAGGTCAGAAGCAGCGCCTCGCGTCCCTGCTCGATCGTATCGAGCCCGGCCTCCAGCGTCTTGATCTCCGCGCCGCGCACCTTGTTCGCCGCAAAGACGTCGCTCGGGTCGCGCCCCTCTTTCTTCGCGCGCGCTACCGCCTCGCCCGAGGTGTTCTGCTCGCGCTTGAGGTTCTCGATCTGTGGAATCAGGGCCCGACGCTCACCATCGAGGCGCGCCAGTTCCTCGAGCTCACGCGACGGATCCATCCCCCTGGCGCGCAGGCGGGCGTCGACGTCGGCCAGGTGCTCTCGGACATAGGCAGCATCGAGCATGGTTCTTCATGCTATACCGCGGGCCCCAGTCCCTGCGATACGATGCAAGCCTCAGCGGATCGTGCCGATACAGCAAGTGCGGCGTCGGAACGGCGCGCCCGGTTCAGGAGTGCCGCGTCGTGCACTCGCCGGAAATTTCGAAGGAGTCCCCGGTGTCCAGCGTTCGCAAGGCCGTGTTTCCCGCGGCAGGTCTCGGCACACGCTTCCTCCCCGCTACCAAGGCGCAGCCGAAGGAAATGCTGCCGCTCGTCGACAAACCGATCATCCAGTACGGCATCGAGGAAGCCACGTCGGCCGGCGTCGAGGACATCATCATCATCACTGGTCGCGGCAAGAACGCGATTGAGGATCACTTCGACGTCTCGATCGAGCTCGAGACATTCCTGGAAACACGCGGCAAGCGTCACCAGGCCGCCGAAGTCCGGTCCATCTCCAACCTCGTCAAGAACCTGGCCTACGTTCGCCAGGGCGAGCCGCTCGGCCTCGGTCACGCCGTCCTCACGGCGCGGTCGCTCGTCGGCAACGAACCGTTCGCCGTCATTCTGGCTGACGATGTGATCGATGCGGCGCCGTCGGCCCTGGCCCAGATGATCGAGGTGTTCAACGAGGTGCAGGGGCCGGTGGTCCTGGTGGAGCGCGTCCCCAAGAGCCAGATCTCCGGCTACGGCGTGATTGCCTACGAAGACGTGCGGCCCGGCGTCTACCGCGTGACCGATCTCGTCGAAAAACCCGCGGAGCAGGATGCACCGTCGGATTTGGCGATCATCGGTCGCTACATCTTCACGCCGGACATCTTCGACTGCCTCGTGACGGAAGCGGCCTCGGTGACATCCGGAGAAATCCAGCTGACGAACGGCATGAAGCGGCTGCTCGCCCAGCGCCCGATCTACGCCTGTGAAATCACAGGCACCCGCCACGATACCGGCAACAAACTGGGGTTCCTGAAGGCGGTCGTCCACTTCGCGTTGCAGCGCCCGGACCTCGCCGGGCCGTTCCGGGAGTACCTGGACTCGCTGAAGCGCTGACCCGAGGCTATTTCTTGTCGGGTGATTTGTCCGCGGACGCGGGCTTCGATGCGGACGTGTCGGTCTTGGCGGGTTCGGACTTGGCAGATTCCGACTTCGCCGTCTCGGACGGCGACGACTCGCCACCCTTCGCCGCGTCGGTCGATTTGTCGGACTTCGCGCTACCACTGTCGGACTTCCCGCTGTCCGACTTCCCGGCCTTGGCGTAGTCGTTGACGTACCAGCCAGCCCCCTTGAACTGAATCGCCGGGGACGAAACCTGCTTCTCGACCGGTCCCCCGCACTGCGGGCACGTGGCAACCAGCGGGTCGGAAAATTTCTGAATCCGCTCGAAGCGGTGGCCGCACGAGGTGCAAAGATATTCGTAGAGAGGCATCAGGCAGTTCCGTTCAACACTCCATTATAGGTTCAATGCCCGGCACCCTCTTCGTCGTCGCGACCCCAATCGGCAATCTGGAGGACCTGACGTTCAGGGCGCTCCGGATACTCCGCGAGGTGCACCTCATCGCCGCCGAGGACACCCGCCGGACCAGTAAGCTCCTCGCGCACTACGACATCCAGAAGCCGCTCGTCAGCCTCCACGAGCACAACGAGTCCCGCGAAACGCCCCAACTCGTCGAGCGCCTGTGCCGCGGCGAAGACATCGCTCTGGTCTCGGACGCTGGTACCCCAGGCATCTCGGACCCTGGCCAACACCTGGTGGCGGGCGCACGCACCGCGGGCGTCGCCGTGGTGCCCATCCCAGGGCCCAGTGCCATCACCGCGATCCTCTCGGCCAGCGGCTTGCCAGGAACTAAGTTCACGTTCATGGGGTTCCCGCCCTCCTCCGGCCAGGAGCGCGAAGACTGGCTGTCCGCCATCAAGGACGAGGTCGGAATCGTGGTCTTCTTCGAGTCGCCTCACCGGGTCGGTCGGACGATGAATGACGTGGCGACATTATCGGTCGATAGACCAATTGTTATCGGAAGGGAGCTTACAAAGATTCACGAAAGTTTGGTCTTATGGGATAAAAATGAGGCGCTGCCACCTGCCGGGGACGCCAAAGGGGAGTTCGTAGTTGTTATTGGCCAGAAGTCAGTGGCGCACAAGGACGGAGTTGACGGAACCGAGGCAGATCGATTATTTGGTCTTATAACAGAACACGTAACCACTGATGAGGATGCAGCCCTGCGTGGGGTTGCTTCGCTCTTGCAGCGGCCGGTGAAGCGGGTGCGGAGCGCGATCAAGAAGGCCAGAATTCTCAAGCGCCGAGGCGAAGAAGCCTGAGCGCCCCGGCACGCCGGTTCATGAATCTCCGACAGACGGCACTCGTGGGTCAATGACCCGACACCCCGGACCCGAAGGTCCGGGGCTCCACGGATGGGCTAACAATCATGCCTGAGACTGCCCGTCTTGACCGTCCCGCGGGCCATTTGCTACCGTCTGCCCTCCGCATAGTTCGCGACTGGGGGGCCCATCCAATGGCCAAGATTTCGCGCCGCCCTGAACGGGCCACGGCGGGCAGACGAGAGAGTCCCAAAGTGGCCAAGATCCCGGTCCCGGCATCGGCAGCTGCCCCTTCAGAGGTGGCCGGGGGTCCGAGCCGGGCCGCCGTCGGGCTGTTCCAACGGGGCATGGAAGCTCTGCAGCGCCACAGGTACGCCGCGGCGGCAGCAGCTTTCAGGTCGTTGCTCGATGATTTCCCCGCCGAGCGGGCGCTCCTGGACCGGGCGCGCGTCTATCTGGAGCTCTGCGAACGCGAATTGCGAAGTCAGCCTCAGAAACCGACCACAGCCGAGGAAAGGGTCACCGCGGCCACGGCCGCGCTCAACGACGGGCGGGATGACGAGGCCGAGCAACTGGCGCACAGCGTGCTCGACGACGCGCCGGATCACGACTTGGCGCTCTATCTGCTGGCGGCGGTTCACGCCAGACGCGGGGAGGCCGGGGTGGCGCTCGAGTGGCTGGCGCGCGCGCTCGAGGTGAGCCCGGACGTCAGTGCTCAGGCGCGCCACGATGTGGACTTCAAGTCACTCCGCGATCTCGCCGACTTCCGTCAGCTGCTGGACGCGTCCTTTTCTGCACAGTCTGGCGCCAGACGCCGAAGCGCAACGTCCTCAGAGCGATAATCAGGGGATAGGCGGCAGCAATGCCTGCCGCACATCCCATGAGCGATCTTCACATCGTCATCCTCGCCGCCGGCAAAGGCACGCGCATGAAGTCCGCGCTGCCCAAAGTCGTTCACCCTCTGGCAGGCCGCCCCATCATCGAACACGTCCTGGGCACGGCCCGCGGCCTGAACGCATCCAACACGATCCTGGTCGTTGGGCACGAGGCGGACCAGGTGCGCGCGGCGCTCGCTGATCACTCGTCCCTGCAGTTCGTCGAACAGTCACCACAGCTCGGCACGGGCCACGCGCTGTTGCAGACCGAGTCGATTCTTGCCGGCCGGACGGGTACGGTGCTCCTGCTGTACGGCGACGTTCCGCTCCTGCGCGCCAGCACGCTCGAACAGTTGCTTGAGCAGCATCACGCCGCACGCGCCGCGGCAACGGTGCTCACCGCAGAACTGGATGATCCGTATGGGTACGGGCGCATCGTGCGAGACGAGGCCGGACGCCTCTCGCGCATCGTCGAGGAACGCGATGCCTCGGGTGAGGAGCAGGCGATCCGCGAGATCAACAGCGGCATCTATGCTTTCTCGCTCGTCAATCTCTTCGAGGCCCTGCGCGGTCTCGCCACCGACAACGCGCAAGGCGAGTACTACCTGACCGATCTGATCGCGGCGTACCATCGCCGCGGGCTGACCCTCGAGACGCTTCGGCTCGACGACGAGACGGAGTTGCGAGGGGTGAACTCGCGCGTGGATCTCGCCGACTTGTCCAAGGCGATGTTCGATCGCACGCGCCGGTCGCTGATGATGAGCGGCGTCACGCTCGACGATCCGGCAACGGCCTACATCGAAGGCGATGTCGAGATCGGCACGGACACGGTCATCGGGCCCGGCGTGACGATTGGGGGCAACACCGTCATCGGGCGTGGCTGCCGGATTCACGCGGGCTGCCGTATCACGTCCTCGCGGCTCGCCGACAACGTCACGGTGCTCGACCACTCGGTCATCGTGAACTCCGAGGTCGGTTCCGGTGCGGCGCTCGGGCCATTCGCCCACCTCCGCCCGGAAACCGTCGTCGGTGAAAACGCGCGTGTCGGCAACTTTGTCGAGTTGAAGAAGACGACGCTCGGCGCCGGCTCGAAAGCCAATCATCTCGCCTACCTCGGTGACGCGGTGATCGGCGAACGGACCAACATCGGCGCCGGCACGATCACGTGCAACTACGACGGCGTGAAGAAACATCCGACGGTCATCGGCGATGACGTGTTCATCGGCAGCGATTCGCAGCTCGTCGCGCCGGTCACCGTGGGATCGGGCGCGTACGTGGCGGCCGGGTCGTCCATCACGGAAGACGTGCCCGCCGATTCCCTGGCTGTCGCTCGATCGCGGCAGACCAACAAGGCGGGATGGGCCACGGCCCGTCGAGCCCTGCGCGCGAAGGAGCGCCACTAACCCATGTGCGGCATCGTCGGCTACGTCGGCAACAAACCTCTGCTGCCGGTCCTGATTGAGGGCCTGCGTCGACTCGAGTACCGCGGCTACGACTCGGCTGGCGTGGCCGTCGTCCGGGATGGCGAGATGCACATCCGCCGCAGCCCGGGCAAGCTCTCCAATCTCGAAGAGGTGCTGAAGAAGGATCCCGTGGACGGATCGTTCGGCATCGGTCACACGCGCTGGGCGACGCACGGCCGGCCGTCCGAGGAAAATGCCCACCCGCATCGCGATTGCACGGGCCGCATCGTGGTCGTGCACAACGGCATCATTGAGAACTACCTGGAGCTGAAACACGAGCTGATGGGCCAGGGCCATCGCTTCGCCACCGAGACGGACACGGAGATCGTGGCGCATCTGGTCGAGCGCGAGAGCCGCGGCGATGGCCTCGTGGCCGCGGTGCGACGATCGCTCAAGCTGCTCCGCGGTCTGTATGCGCTCGTCCTGATCTCGGCAGACGATCCCGACACGATCGTGGCGGTGCGCAACGGCCCGCCCGTGGTCGTCGGGCTCGGCAAGGACGAGTTCTTCGTTGCGTCCGACATTCCTGCGATTCTCGCGCACACACGTGAGGTGGTCTTCCTCGAGGACGCCGAGATGGCGATTGTGACGCCCCGGGGCGTCACGTTCACGGACTTCGACGGCGTCGCGCATCCGAAGACGCCACAGCACATCACCTGGGATCCGGTGATGGCCGAGAAGGCCGGCTACCGGCATTTCATGCTCAAGGAGATCTACGAGCAGCCCTGGGCGGTCCGCGAGACCATCCTCGGCCGCACGTCGCTCGAGAGCGGCCAGGTGTTTCTCGATGAAATGCACCTCGATGCCCGGACGTTGGCCGGTGTCGAGCGTGTGGTGATCCTCGCGTGCGGCACGTCGTGGCACGCGGGTCTGGTGGGGAAGTTCCTGATCGAGGAAATCGCCAGACTCCCCGTCGAGGTGGACTACGGATCCGAGTTCCGCTACCGGCGGCCGATCGTGAACAACCGCACGCTGGCGGTTGCGATCACGCAGTCCGGCGAGACCGCCGACACCCTTGGCTCGTTGCGCGAGGCCAAGCGCCTCGGCGCGCGCAGTGTCGCGATCTGCAACGTGGTCGGCAGCATGGCGACGCGCGAGTCGGACGGCACCGTCTACACGCACGCGGGCCCTGAGATCGGTGTCGCCTCGACCAAGGCCTTCACGTCGCAGCTCGTGGCGCTGCATCTCCTGGCGCTGGCCCTTGGCCAGGCACAGGGCACCGCGTCAACGGAACTGTCGAAGCAACTGGTGCAGGAGCTCGATCAGTTGCCCATCCGCATTGAAGAGGCCCTGAAGGTGGATGCGGCGATCGAGGAGCTCTCAGCGACGGTTCAGAGCCGGCGCGACTGTCTCTACCTCGGCCGCGGCATCAATTACCCGATCGCGCTCGAAGGCGCGTTGAAGCTGAAGGAGATCTCCTACATTCACGCCGAGGGTTATCCGGCCGGCGAAATGAAGCACGGGCCCATCGCCTTGATCGAAGAGGATCTGCCTGTCATCGTGCTTGCGGGCGACGACGGCCTGTTCGAGAAGGTGGTTGGGAACATCCAGGAGGCCAAGGCCCGAGGCGGACGCATCATTGCGATCACACCACGATCGCGCGTGCCTGCGTTGGAGATGCTTCTAACTTCGGGCAAGGACGTCATCCTGCCGGTGCCCGACGCGCACCCGCTTCTCATGCCCGTCCTGATGACGATCCCAGTGCAGTTGCTCGCGTATCACGTGGCCGTGCGACGCGGCTGCGACGTGGATCAGCCGAGGAATCTCGCCAAGAGTGTCACTGTCGAATAGCGGGCTACGATTCTTCGGTCATCGGACGGCGACGTCGGCTTTCATCACAGCGTTCGCGATCGCCTGCAGGTCCGCGTCGGAGATGTGCTTCTGCTGGTCGGCGAGCGCCGTCATGCGGCGGTAGACCTCGTCGAGGTCGCGACGCGACAACGTCAGGCCCACCCGCTCGCAGGCGGTCTGCACCGCGTGGCGGCCCGAGTGCTTGCCGAGGACGAGCGACGACGCCGGCGCCCCCACATCTTCGGGCCGCATGATCTCGTAGGTTCGCCGATCCTTCAGCATCCCGTCCTGATGAATGCCGGCTTCGTGGGCGAACGCATTGCGTCCAACGACCGCTTTGTTCGCCTGCACGCGCTGCCCGGTAATGTCAGAGAGCATCTGGCTGGTTTCGAACAGGTGCACCGTCTTGACCTGTGACTGCACCGGGACCAGGTCGGGACGCACGTGCGTAATCATCACGATCTCTTCGAGCGAGGCGTTGCCGGCGCGTTCGCCAATGCCGTTGATCGTGCACTCGACCTGACGCACCCCGGCACCGATCGCGGCCATCGTGTTGGCGACCGCCAATCCGAGGTCGTCGTGACAATGAGCGCTGAAAATGGCCTTGTCAGAGTTCGGCACGCGCTCGATCACGCTGCGGAAGAATCCCGCGATCTCGTCAGGCGTCGAGTAGCCCACGGTGTCCGGCAGGTTGACGGTGGTGGCGCCGGCCTTGATGACGGCCTCGACAACGCGGCACAGGAAATCCGGTTCGCTGCGCGTCGCATCCTCGGCCGAGAACTCCACATCATCGGTGAACTTGCGGGAACGCGTGACCGCGTCGACGGCCCGTTCGAGGCACGTCTCACGGGTCATTCGAAGCTTGCGGGTGAGGTGAAGGTCGGAAGTCGCGATGAAGGTGTGAATGCGGCCCCGGCGCGCGGGGGCAATCGAGGCGCCGGCCCGTTCGACGTCGCCCGTCGCGCAGCGCGCCAGCGCTGCCACGACGGGCTCCGTAACCGATTGTGCGACCCGTCTGACCGCCTCCGCATCGTCTTCCGACGAAATCGGAAACCCGGCCTCGATGATGTCCACGCCGAGCTTCTCGAGCTGGCGGGCGAGCCGGATCTTCTCCTCGATGCGCATCGAGAAACCCGGAGCCTGTTCGCCGTCGCGAAGGGTGGTGTCGAAAATGACCAGCCGATCTGACATGGGATCGCCAGTGTCACGCCCTGTTGACCCAAAGTCAAGGTTATGATGTTTTGATTAGTAGTTGAAATGTTTATTGGCGAGCGCCCGGAGACGGGTGCCGGGAGCGGAGCATGACATTCGAGGATCTGCGCGTTTTCTGCGCGGTAGCGGCGGAACGGAGCTTCTCCCGCGCGGCGCGCAAGCTGCGCCGGACCCAGCCCGCCGTCAGTCAGGCCATCCGACGGCTCGAGGCCGCGGCCGGGGAGCGCCTCATCGACCGTTCGTCGCGCGACGGCACCCTGACGGATGCCGGACACCTGCTCCTGGACTACGGCACGCGCCTGCTGCATCTGGCTGACGAAGCCTCCATGGCCGTCGGAGCGCTTCGGGAGGTGCGCCGGGGTCGTATCCTGCTCGGCGCCAACGAAGGCGGCGTGTACGCCGTGCTGCCGCTCGTCGCGGCCTTTCAGGAGCAACACCCGGCCATCGTGATTGACGTCCGCCGGATCCCCTCGCGGCAGATGGCGCAGGAGGTGCTCCTGCGCTCCGTCGACCTGGGCGTGCTCACCTTCAACCCGCCCGAGCGGGAACTGCAATCAGTGGTGATTGGCATCGACGAGCTCGTGCTGCTGGTGCGACCCGATCACCCCCTGGTCGGACGCGCGCAGGTCACGATGGAAGAGATGGGTCAACAGACCGTGATCGCGCACAACGATCCATCGCCAACGCGCGATCGCGTGTTGCGCATGTACGAGCAGCGTCATGCGCTGCTGAACATCAAGCTGGCCCTGCCGAGTCTGGACGGCATCAAGCGTGCGGTGGAAATGGGGCTCGGCGTCGCGCTGCTGCCGCGGCGCTGCGCGCTGGGTGAGATCGCCCGCGGCGATCTGATTGAAATCCAGGTGCCGGAGCTGCGGTCCCCGCGTCAAGTGCGGATTGTGCACCGGCGCGACTCGGATCTCTCGCACGCGGCGCGCGCCTTCATGGAGGTGGCCAAGCAGTTCGGCGGCCAGGACGCGTCACCGCCGATCGCCAAACCCAGAAAAGCCCGGGGGGCGAAGACGCAGGACGTCTAGACTTCAGTTCCAGCCAGATACGTAGGGCAGACCGGCGGCCACGTTCTCGACCTGCTCGTAGTGATCGACGAGCAGGCTGGTGGCGTCCCAGTCTCCGGACATCAGCGCCGATCGCATTGACTCGGGCATCGTCAGCGGCACCGAGACCGGGCCGGCAGTCGCGGTCTTCGTGGCCAGGTCCACCCGGCATTTCACCGACGGATCGGCATCGACCGCGGCCATCAGCCGCTCGACGTCCGCCGGCGCGGCCGTCGCGATCGGCAGGCCGATCATCGTGGAATTGCCCGAGAAGATCTCCGCGAACGACACACCGACGATCGCTTTGATGCCCCAGCGTGCAATGGCCTGGGGCGCGTGTTCGCGCGACGATCCGCAACCGAAATTGGATCCGACGAACATGACCGACGCGCCCTGAAACTCCGCGCGATCAACCGCGTGCGTCTGTCCGCGCTCCTTGAGCTGCTTGCGATCGTCCTCGAACAAGTGGTTCTCGAGGCCTTCGAACGTGATGGTCTTGAGGAAGCGCGCCGGGATGATGCGATCGGTATCGATCTCATCGCCGCGGACAACGATGCCGCGGCCTTCGGCGCCTGTGATCCTGGAGGGAGTCGTTGCCATGATGCCGTCCTAAACCGTTGCGGTCTCGCGGACCGGGAACGAACGAATGTCCACCACTTCACCGGAAATCGCGGCGGCCGCGACCATCGCCGGGCTCATCAGCAGCGTCCGGCCCGTCGGGCTGCCCTGCCGGCCCTTGAAGTTGCGGTTGGACGACGACGCGCAGACCTCGCGGCCTTCGAGTCGATCGGGATTCATCGCCAGGCACATCGAGCATCCCGCGCCACGCCATTCGAAGCCGGCCTCCCGGAAGATCTGGTCGAGCCCTTCTTTTTCGGCGGCGATCGCGACCTTCTGCGAGCCGGGCACGACCAGCGCGCGCACGTTCTTCGCGACGTGGTGGCCGGCGACGACGTGCGCGGCCTCACGCAGATCCGAAAGACGGCCGTTGGTGCATGACCCGATGAACGCGACGTTGATCTTCGTGCCGGCAATCGGCTGGCCGGCCTGGAAGCCCATGAACTCGAGCGCTTCCACGAGACCCGCGCGATCGCCAGCAGGCGTCTCGTCCGGCTGCGGCAGCTTCGCGTTGACCGCGACGGACTGACCCGGGTTGATACCCCACGTCACCGTCGGCGCGATGTCCGCGCCGTTCAACCGGATCACGTCGTCGTACGGCGCGCCCGGATCTGACGCCATGCCGAGCCACCACGCGGCGGCCTTGTCGAACGCGGCGCCCTGGGGCACGAACGTCCGGCCGCGCAGGTACTCGATGGTCGTCCTGTCAGGGTTGACGTAGCCGACGCGTGCACCGCCCTCGATGGACATATTGCACACGGTCATCCGCTCGTCCATCGTCATCCGATCGAACACCTCGCCGGCGTATTCGTACGCATAGCCGGTGCCGCCGTTCACGCCGAGCGCGCCGATGATGGTCAGGATGACGTCCTTGGCATACACGCCGGGGCGCAGCGCGCCGTTGACCTCGATGCGCCTCACCTTCAGCGGCGACAGCGCCAGGCACTGTGACGCGAGGACGTCACGCACCTGTGACGTGCCGATGCCGAACGCGATCGCGCCGAATGCACCGTGGGTCGACGTGTGGCTGTCGCCGCAGGCGATCGTCATGCCCGGCTGCGTGAGTCCCATCTCGGGACCGATGACGTGGACGATGCCCTGTGAGCCGCTGGCGAGGTCGAAGAGTTTGATGCCGTAGTCACGGCAGTTGCGCTCGAGCGCATCCGTCATGCTCTCGGCCATTGCGTCGGCGAACGGCCGTGATTGCGCGCGGGTCGGCACGATGTGGTCGATCGTCGCGAACGTCCGCTCTGGCGCCCTGACGGGCCATCCGCGCTCCCGGAGTTCGGCGAACGCCTGCGGGCTGGTGACCTCGTGCACGAGGTGCAGGCCGACGTACAGCTGCGTTTGTCCGTTGGGCAGGACGCGCACGGTGTGTGCGTCCCAAACTTTCTGAAAGAGGGTTCGAGCCATGGCTAAACAGTAATGCTATCAGGAGCCGGGCCGGCCGGCACGTTCGTTGCTCCATGACCGCCGAAAGGCGGCTCGATCGCGAGGGTTGTGGCACTTTCCGCCATGACGGCGCACCGGGTACGAACTTCCTGCAATGGTATTCTCGCTGGAATCCGTGGACTTCATTTCTTCACTCAATCCGGCTCAACAGGACGCGGTTCAACACACCGAAGGCGCCCTGCTCATCCTCGCGGGCGCAGGTTCGGGCAAGACGCGGGTCATCACCTACCGCATGGCCTACATCATCGCCGCTGGCCTGGCGCAGCCGGGCGAAGTGCTGGCGGTGACCTTCACCAACAAGGCGGCCGAGGAGATGCGCGAGCGCATCGAGAAGGTGCTGGGTGGCGATTGCCGGCAGATCTGGCTGTCGACGTTTCACTCGCTCTGCGCGCGGCTCCTCCGCCGGGAGGCTCCGGCCCTTGGTCTGTCACGCGATTTCGTGATCTACGACTCGTCCGATCAGCTGTCCGTGGTGAAGCAGGCGCTCAGGGCGCTCGACATCGACGAGAAGATGCTGCAGCCGCGCGCGGCGTTGTCGCGGATCAGCCAGGCGAAGAACCGCATGGAGACGCCCGAATCGATGAAGAGCTCGGGCTGGAGCATGCGCGACCAGCAGATGAGCAAGATCTTTGAGGCCTATCGACGCTCGCTCGACGATGCCGGCGCGCTGGACTTCGACGATCTTCTGCTCAAGACCGTCGAGCTCGTCGAGACCAGTGAGCGCGTGCGCGAACTGTACGCGCGGAAGTTCCGGTACGTGCTCGTGGACGAGTACCAGGACACGAACCGGCCGCAGTACATCCTGATCCGGCGCCTGGCTGAAATTCACGGCAACTTGTGCGTGGTCGGCGATCCCGATCAGTCGATCTACAAGTGGCGCGGCGCGGACCTGCGCAACATCCTGGACTTCGAGCACGACTTCCCCGACGCCCACATCGTCAAGCTCGAGCAGAACTATCGGTCGACACAGGTGATCCTCGACGCCGCGACGGCCGTCATTCGCAAGAATCGCAACCGGAAGGACAAGCGGCTCTGGACCGATCACAAGGGCGGCGAACTGGTGACCTGCTTCCGGGCCGCCGACGAGATCGAGGAGGCCGACTACATCACGCGCGGGATCCGGGAGGCCCATCGCGCCGATCCCACGCGCATGGTGGCCGTGTTGTATCGGACCAACGCGCAGTCTCGCGCCATTGAGGACGCGCTCATGCGCGAAGCCGTCGCCTATCGCATCATCGGCGGCGTCCGGTTCTACGAGCGCAAGGAAATCAAGGACGTCC
>JBDTNQ010000018.1:0-48884 GCA_039933635.1 Acidobacteriota bacterium | reverse complement strand
GCAGTCACAACTGGAGTTGGCCGACAGGCCTCCTTGGGTTTATGGCGCGCCAAAGCATCTGCGCGGGTCATCCACGCCACTCTCGTCGTCAGAGCCTCGCGCAAGTCCAAGGCGGCGCATGTCCCCGGCCTCAAGCCCATCAGCAAGACGGCCGTGGAGCTAACGCGGATTGAACGCAGCGCCTGGAGGGCCGCCGATGGCATCGCGGCCCGCGGAAGGCCACACCCGCGAAGACGCCAGAACGCTGCCCACGGCCTGAAAACGGCCAGCTCAAGCCGCCGCTGTCGCGGTACACTTTCCCCCGTGGCGAAGGCCCCGAAGGCGAAAGCTGGCCCGCCGCTCAAACTCGATCTGAGCTTTGAGGATGCGCTGGAGCGCATTCTGAAAGCGAAGCCTGCCCGGCGGACGACCAAGCGCCCGGTGAAGCGCAAAGCGGCAAGGCGGAAGGCATGAGGGGATGAGCAAGAACGGACTTCGGCTGTTCTACCTGTTTACTGGCGCCTGTGCGTGCATCATCGCGGCGTTGATGACCGCCGCTGTTCAATGGGGCCATGCCTCGCTCCGCCATGCACTGATCGTGGGCGCCATGCTCTGGATGTCTGTGGTCGGTGGAGTCGGCGGTCTCTGCCGGATCATCGACCAGTTCAAACACCCGACGGACGAGGACGATTAGAGGGTGCCCGGGTGTGGACTAGCCATTCCCATGCGGCGTCATCGGTTTCGGCGGTGGTCCCGGCCACGGGTAGGCCGGAGGTGTTTTCGGAAGAAGTAGCGGGTCGAAGTCGGGCCAGATCCACGCCATCCCATCACGGCCTAGCAGGGACCGTGCCGCTACCGCTTGCGGGCCTTCGGTCGCTTCGTGCTGGCCCGCTTCGCGGCGATCAGCTTCGCCCGTGGCACCGTCATGGTCTCCGGTTCAATCGCCTCAGCGAGCTTGATGGCCTCAGTGAAGCACTGCGCGACGGCCGCTTGAAGGGTACGGAGCGTCTCGACCGTGACGCGCTGGTGCGGGAGACGAATCGGCATGCGCGGTATTTTGGATCACGTCTTGGTCAGTTGTCACGCGCGGCGGCACGGGTATCTATGTCGCTTCAGCGGTCCTTGCCGCGGCGGCCTTATGGATCGTCTGGTAGCCGTGGGTGTGGCAAAGGCCTAATTCCCCCCGCATTTGCTTTTTCGCCTTTTCTTCGCGTATAGTTCGGCCGCGTTCACATCCTCCCTGGAGCGAACCGGTGCAGCCACTCACAAAACGTCAGCGCGAGATCCTCGATCACTTGCAGGAGTTCATCCAGCAACACGGCTACGCGCCCAGCCTCGAGGAAATCGGCCGGCGCTTCAACCTGTCATCGCTCGCCACCGTGCACAAGCACCTCACCAACCTGCAGGACAAAGGCTTCATTCGTCGCTCCTGGAATCGCAGCCGCTCCGTCGAACTCCTCTCGGCGCCTACCGCACATCGCGCGCTCGAACTACCGCTCCTCGGCTACGTCGCCGCCGGCGCCCCGATTGAAGCCGTCACCGGCAACGAGACCATTGCGGTGCCCGAGGATCTCGCCGGCAAGCGCGAATCCTACGTGCTCCGCGTCAAGGGCGACTCGATGATCGACGAGCAGATCCGCGATGGCGACTTCGTCGTCGTTGAAGATCGCAAGACCGCGGACAATGGCGAGATGGTGATCGCGCTCATCGGCGGCTCAGACGTCACGTTGAAGAAGTTCTATCGCGAAAGTGGTCGCATCCGCCTCCAGCCTGCCAACCCGACCATGCAGCCGATGTGGTTCGATCCCTCGCAGGTCCAGGTCCAGGGCGTGGTCGTCGGCATGATGAGAAAGTACGCGTAGCTGGAACCTGAGCCACCGTGACCAAACAAATCAACTTCACCATCGTCCCGGATGAACCGGCGGACGCCCAGCAGGCGAAGCGCGAGTACGCGAACTTCTGCGCCGTCGCGCACACGCCGTTCGATCTCACGCTCACGTTCTGCGACGTGCGCCCGCTCTCCGAACGCGACATTCAAGCCGCGGAAGTGTCGAACACCGTCAAGGTTCCGGTCGTCGCCCGCATCGCCATCCCGTTCGGCGTCGTCCCAGGGCTGATCGCCGCCCTGCAGGAACAGATGCGCGCGGTCCAGGAATCGCAGGCGCCTCCGGAAGGCGCAGTGTTTCCGAAGGGGCCATTGCACTAACCCCAGACCTGAAGGTCCGGGGCTCCGCGGAGTGTCAGGTCGGGGCTCCACGGAGCCTCAGTACGCGCTCGACGGCGATTCCTGCCCTCCCTGCTAAGCTTCGACGATGGTCAAGACCTCCCCGAGGCAAACACGCCCCGCGGCCACGCGGCCATCACGCGGAAAAACTGGGGCTTCTCCCACACCGCGCCCGCTCGTGGACGCCGCTCTTGCCAAGGTCATCTTCGACCTGCTTGATACCCAGCACCCCAACGCGAATACCGAGTTGAATTTTGGAAACGCGTTCGAGTTGCTGGTCGCGACCATCCTGTCCGCGCAGTGCACGGACGCGCGCGTGAATCAGGTCACACCGGGCCTGTTTGCGGAATATCCGGACCCGGCCGCATTTGCCGCGGTCGAGCCCGAAACCCTCGAGCCCATCCTCCAGCCCACCGGCTTCTTCCGGATGAAAGCCAAGGCGGTCGTCGGCATGTCGCGTGCGTTGATGCAGGCGCACCACGGACAGGTGCCGGCCTCAATGGATGCCCTCGTGCAATTGCCGGGCGTCGGTCGCAAGACCGCGAACGTCGTCCTCGGCCACGCGCTGAATGTTCCCGGCTTGCCCGTGGATCGTCACGTGCTCCGCGTGGCCAATCGGATCGGGCTCGTGAAGTCGGACGATCCCGTCTCGGTCGAAGCGTCCCTTTGCTCACTGCTGCCACCCGATCGGTGGACGCGCGCATCCGACACGCTTATTCTCCATGGCCGCCGCGTGTGCAGGCCGACGCCGGCGTGCGATCGATGTCTCGTTCGCGCGCACTGCGCCTACTTCAAGGCGCTCGGCACCAAAGCGCCGCGACGGGCGAAGAAGCGATGACGCGCGAGGCCTTCCTGAAACTGGTCGACGAGGCCCTGGCGTCGATTCCGACCCGCTTCCGCGACGCGATCGTCAACGTCGCGATCGTGGTCGAAGACGAGCCCAATCCGGATCAGCTCGCGGAAGTCGACGCGACCAGCGACGAAACCCTGCTCGGCCTGTACGAAGGAACCCCGTTGCCGGACCGCGGCTGGGCGCACGGCAACACGCTGCCGGACAAGGTCACGCTCTTTCAACATCCCATCGAAGACGCCAGCGAGGATGATGACGACATCGTCGTGGCGATTGGTGAAACGCTCATCCACGAGCTGGGTCACTACTTCGGGTTGTCGGAGGAAGAGATCGAAGAGATCGAGGAACGCTACTGGCGCGGCGAGCCGGAGGAACCCTGAAGAGCTCCGGAGGGTGGACCGTCATCGCCGCGGTGGCGGTGATGGCGGCGCTCATCCTCACTTCCCCGCCGCGTATCGTCGGAGACGGCGTCGAGTACGTGGCGCAGGCCATGAACTTCTCGCGCTTCCACGGGCCGGCATTTGGCCGGCGCGAGATGCGCGACGTCGAGAGCCGACTCCGAGCCGCCGACCCGCAACTGGCCGAATGGAGCATCGAGCGCGCGACGATTGCCGGGCGCAACCGCAATCGCGACTTTCAGCACTTCTGGTTCTACGGCCTCGTCGCCACACCGTTTCTCTGGCTCACCGACCTGGCCGGCGCTCACCCCGTGCGGGCGTTCACGCTGCTCAACTGCTCACTGCTGCTGGCCGCGCTCTGGATCGTCCTCCCACGCATCGGTGGAATCGCCACGACGCTGTTGTTCTTCAGTCCGGTGATCTGGTGGATCGACAAGCCGCACACCGAAGTGTTCACCGTCTCGTTGATCGCGATGGCGGTCGCGGTGATGCGCGACCGGCCCGGATGGGCCATGGCGCTGGCTGGTCTGGCCGCAACCCAAAATCCGCCCATCGCCGTCCTCGTGCCCGTCATCGCGACGGTCGCGGCATGGAACGGCGGCCTGCCGGCGCTGCGCGATCCCAGCGTCCTCGCGGGTGCCCTTGTGGGTATCGTCGCTGCCGCGTTGCAGCCGCTGTATTCCTACGTGACGCACGGCACGCCGTCGCTACTCCTCGCGGCGACGATTCCCGGCATCCCGTCACTCGCGGAGATCGCCGTCGTCCCGTTCGATCTCAATGTCGGCCTCGTCGTCGGCTTCCCTGCGCTAATCCTTGCGGTCATGGGTGCGGCGTTCGTGCTGCTCCGGCGAAGCTCATCATCCCTGCTGGCATCAGACGTGATCGGCGCGATGGTTGCGGCCGTTGTCTTCCTGATCGCATTCGCCAGCACGGCGAACCTGCACCACGGCGCCACACCAGGGATGACCCGGTACGCGCTGTGGCTGATTCCATTGACGATTCCGCTGTTCGCCCGCCTCCGCCTGCAGCCCAGTCGCGGCTGGTCACGAACGCTTGCCGCGCTCACGATCGCTTCGGCTCTTTTCAGCGTGCTGGTCTACCATCCAGCACGCCCCGAGAACTGGACGCAGCCAACGCGTCTCAGCGAGTGGGTCTGGACGCGGCATCCGGGGTGGAGCAACCCGATGCCTGAAGTGTTCGCGGAAACACTGCGGCACGACGATCGTACCGTGGTGCCGACCGCCACGCGACAATGCGACAAGGTCGTGCTCGGCCACGACGTCTTCCCGGACGGCGCCTGGCCCGTGCCGTGCGCGCCTGTGCCGTTGCCCGCGTTTTGCTCGGGGCCCGGCGCTCTCTGCTACGCCAACCGCAGGGGCGCGACCTACTCGATCGTCCCGGCTCCAGGTCGACCTCGACCGATCACACCCGATGGCCGCGTGTGGCCTCGCACCGCGGAGGCGCATGTGCTGGCGTGGTACAACGAGCGGGACTGGTGGCCGCTACTCGACCACGTCGGGCAGCTCGAAGAGCTACGCGCGGCGCTCAACGTAAGGGCAACGACCATGGGAACGGCAGCGCGGTTCGTGATCACGTTGGAACGGCCGGAGCCTGATGCGACGCTGTCGTTCCGCCTGCCGGGTCGGATGCACGGCGAGTTTCTCGATCCGACGACCGGTGCGGCCGTGGGGACCGTACGCTTCGACGGACCCGCCGGCGAGATGTTTTCGACTGGCGTGCCGTCGGGCCACGACATCCTCATCCTCGACATGACCGGAGTTCCAAACTGATGCCGCAGCGAGGCACGCGCAAACCAGGACGTGGGTCCTTCGATCGGCCCTCGACTCCCGGCCATCGTCCACGCAAGCGATTCGGACAGCATTTCCTGGCGCCGGCGTGGGCGCAGAAAATCGTCAAGGCCATCAACACGCAGCCGGGCGACGTGTTCCTCGAGGTGGGCCCCGGCAAGGGCGCGCTGACGCTCCCGCTTGCCGAAACGGGCGCCCCGATTCTGGCGGTGGAGATCGACCGGGATCTCGTGGCGGACCTGGCCCCGCGCGTGCCCTCGAACGTGACCGTGCTCACAGGGGACGTCCTCCACACCGACGTCCTGGCCTTTCTCAGTGGCCTGGAGCCGCAGCGGACCGCGGGCAATGCGAACATGCCGCCGCCGCAGCGGCGTTTCCGCATCGTCGGGAACCTGCCATACAACATCTCGACGCCGTTACTGTTCAGGCTCATCGAGTGGCATCGTCGCCACGGCCTCTTCACGGATGCCACTGTGATGCTCCAGCGTGAGGTCGCCGCGCGCCTGGTGGCCAAGCCGGGCACCCGCGACTACGGCGTGCTCACGGTGATGCTCAGCATCCATGCGAAGACCCGGACGCTCATCAACCTTCCCCCGGGCGCATTCCGCCCGGCGCCGAGGGTGGACTCCTCCGTGGTGGCTCTCACCTTCACCCCACCGTCGGTGCGGATCTCGGACGAGGTCCTGTTCGAGCGGATGGTGAAGGCCATCTTCAGCCAGCGCCGAAAGACGCTGTCCAACGCCTTGAAGGGGTTCGACCCGACCGCCCCGGCCGTGCTGGCGCTCGCCGGCCTGGACGGCCGCCGGAGACCCGAGACGCTGCAAGTGTCAGAAATGGCACAGCTTGCGGACCTGTTCGCCTCGGTCCGGCGGGCCCCTGTGCTATAGTTTCGACGTTCTCTCGCCTGTCTTCGGGTCCCTCCCAGCGATCCACCAGGCCGGACGAATCAATTGAACCGCGGCACGCCCGTGCCGCGCCGACGCCAGCCGCAGGACCTCGTGTCCCACGCGGCGGGTTGTCCGTCCGGATTCGTGGAGTGGTTTCTTGAGTGATCCCGCGGGCGCTGACAGCGCCCCACATGTTGACGTGATCCCGCTTGGCGGGCTCGGCGAATTCGGCATGAACATGCTGGTCGTCGCCTGTGGCGATACCGCTGTCCTGATCGACGCCGGCGTAATGTTCCCTGAACCAGAGGCGTTTGGCGTGGATCTCGTGATCCCCGACCTGACGTCCCTCGAAATGTACCGCGGGCGCATCAAGGCGCTCATCCTCACGCACGGCCACGAGGACCACATCGGGGCCATTCCGCACGTGATCGGGCGCATTGACGGTCCCATCTACGGGTCGCCGTTCACGCTCGCGATGGTGGAACCGAAGCTCGAGGAGCACGGCATCGACATCGGCGACCGCCTGATCCCGGTCCGGCCACGTCAGACCGTCGAGGTCGGCGAGTTCCGGATCGAGTTCCTGCGCGTCACCCACAGCATGCCCGACTGCCTGGCGCTGGCCATTCACACGCCGGTCGGGACCATCGTCCACACGGGCGACTTCAAGATCGACCAGACGCCGCTGGACGGCGAGACCTTCGACCTGCACCGGATGGGTGAACTGGGATCGGCAGGGGTACTGGCCCTGCTTTCCGACAGCACCAATGCCGACCGCGAGGGATTCACAGGGTCCGAGCGAACGGTCATCGACGGCTTCGACGAGGTCTTCAGCAGCACGGCGGGAAAGATCGTCGTGACGGCGTTTTCGTCCAGCATCTATCGGCTTCAAGTCCTCGTGGACCTCGCGGAGCAGTTCGGCCGTAAGGTCGCCTTCGTTGGCCGCAGCATGCTGCAGAACTCGGTCATCGCCGAGCGGCTGGGCTACCTCAAGATGCCGCCAGGGATTCAAATCCGCGACAGCGACATCCGCGACTACGCCGACGAAGACATCCTGTGCGTGTGCACGGGCTCCCAGGGCCAGGCCAACGCCGCCCTGCCGCGCATCGCCGTCGACGACCACCGCTTCGTCCACCTCGATCAAGACGACGTGGTGGTGTTCTCGGCCCGCATCATCCCCGGCAACGAGAAGTCGGTCGCCCGGGTCATGAACCACATCGCCCGCCGGGGCGCCCATGTGGTCAGCGATGACCAGAAACGGGTCCATGTTTCGGGCCACGGCAGCGGCGAAGAGCTAAAACTTGTGCTTTCCCTTATTAAGCCAAAAGTTTTCGTGCCGATACACGGTGAGTACCGGCAACTGGCCCGGCACGCCCGCATGGCAACTCTGGTGTCACCAAAGACGACGGTTCTCATGGCCGAGGACGGGGATGTACTACGCTTCGATGGGGACGGGGGCCGGGTAGCCGACCGTGTCGCCACGGGGCGCGTGTTCATCGATGGCACTAGAACCGGCGAGGTCGGCGACGAGGTCCTGCGGGACCGGAAACACCTGGCGGGCGATGGCGTCGTGGTCTGCGTGGTCGCGGTGAACAGCCGCACGGGCACGGTCGAGGCGCCCCCCGAGCTGATTACCCGGGGCCTGTCGCTGGACGCGCGTCACGCGGAATTGCTGCGCGACGCACCGGACGCCCTGGTGCGGGCCATTGAGGCCGCGCCAGTCGAGGAACGGACCGACCCGGGCCTGCTCAAGGAGCGGATCCGGGCCGAACTGCAGCGGATGTTTCGCAAGCGCGCGGGGCGTCGACCTCTCGTGCTGCCGGTCGTGATGGAAGTGTGAGGAGCGCCTCTTTGGCCGATTCAGCCCTCTCTCGTCGTGTCAGCGAGTTCGCAGGCGTGGTCCTGTTCGCGACGGCCCTGCTCTGGCTGATCGCCCTCGTGACCTACTCTTCGAGCGATCCGGTCTGGTTCTTCAACGACGTCGCAGGTGGCGACGTCCACAACTTCGCCGGACGCTTCGGCGCGTTCCTCGCCACGGCCTCGTTCCAGCTGTGCGGCTATGCCGCGTTCCTGCTGCCGCTGGTCGTCGGCATCATCGCCTGGCACTACTTCTGGTGCACGGTGATCGACGCGGCGTACACGAAGCTCGCCGGGGCGCTCCTGTTCGTCACGTCACTGGCGGGCCTCTGCGAGGTGGCGTCCAGTGTCGTGCTCGACGCCTCGACGCGCGCCGGCGGCTGGCTGGGCAGCGTCGCGGCCACGATGTTGTCGTTCTATTTCGGCCGCACGGGCGCGACCATCTGTCTCCTGACGATTACGGCGCTCTCGGTGATCTTGACGACGCAGTTCTCGTTCGGGCGCGCGGCGACCGCGATCGGCAAGCGCCTTCGGATGGAGCGCGGCCTGATGGCGCGTCTGTCGGACTGGAATGCTGCCCGCCGTCGCGACAAGGAGCGGCAGCAAATCGTCGACAAGCACGTGAAGAAGGCCGGCAAGGAACGCGCGCCTGAGATCGCGAGCAAGGCTGCCGAGGCCGCCGCCGCTCTCAAGGCCATGCGCGCCAAGCCCCGGACGGCCGACGCGATCGACGACGAGGACGAGGACGAGGCGATCAATCGACCGGTGCGGGCACCGGCCATCAAGCGAGTCACACCGGGTCCGGTGGCGCAGCCGCTGCCCCTCGCTGACTCCACCGAGAGCCGGACGCCGGCCGAGCGCCGGCAGGGCGGCTACGTCATGCCACCCGTCACGCTTCTCGACGCGCCACAGGGTGCGCGGAAAGTCGACGAACAGGAACTGCGCGACGCAGCGCGCCTTCTCGAAGACAAGTGCCGCGAGTTCTCCGTGGAGGGCACCGTCGTTCAGATCCATCCGGGCCCCGTCGTCACGACCTACGAGTTCAAGCCGGACGCCGGCGTCAAATACAGCAGGATCACCGGCCTGGCAGATGACCTGTGCCTCGCGATGCAGGCCGAGTCGGTGCTGATCGATCGCATTGCCGGCAAGGCGACGGTCGGCATCCAGATTCCCAACGCTGTCCGCGAGCCGATCACCCTGCGCGAGCTGGTCGAGTCGGACATTTACACGCGGTCGGTCTCCAGACTGACCATGACGCTCGGCAAGACCATCCACGGCGAACCGTTCGTCAGCGACCTGGCGACGATGCCGCATCTGTTGATCGCGGGTTCGACCGGCGCGGGCAAGTCCGTCAGCGTCAACGCGATGATCAGCAGCGTGCTGTTCCGTGCCTCGCCAGACGAGGTCCGTTTCATCATGATCGACCCGAAACGGCTGGAGCTGGGGATGTACGAAGACATCCCCCACCTGCTGACGCCCGTCGTGGTCGACCCAAAACAGGCGGCGAACGCGCTGCGCTGGGCCGTGCGCGAAATGGAAGACCGCTACAAGCTGCTCGCGTCGTACGGCGTGCGCAACATCGATCAGTTCAACCGCAACGTCAAGGCGGCCCTGGCCGAGCAGAAGGACGCGAAGGGGCCAGACGGCAAGGAAATGAAGACGCTGCCGTATGTGATCGTGATCATCGACGAGCTGGCGGACCTGATGATGGTGGCCGGCAAGGAGGTCGAGGAATCGATCGCGCGGCTTGCGCAGATGGCGCGGGCCGTCGGCATCCACCTGATCCTCGCAACGCAGCGTCCGTCGGTGGATGTCATCACGGGCGTCATCAAGGCCAACCTGCCTGCGCGCATTGCGTTTCGCGTGGCCTCGGGTATCGACTCGCGCACGATTCTCGACGGTCGCGGCGCCGAGCAACTGCTCGGCAAGGGCGACATGTTGTACCTGCCGCCGGCGTCGTCACGACCGGTCCGGATTCACGGGCCCTACATCTCCGAACAGGAAACGGCGCGGCTGTGCGGCTTCCTCCGCAAACAGGGCAAGCCGATCTACGACACGACGATCACCGCCGAGGACAAGGCCGGACCGGAGAAGCTGGAATTCGAGAAGGACGACCTGTACGACGAGGCCGCGCGGATCGTGGTCTCGACCGGACAGGCATCCATCTCCTACCTGCAGCGCCGTCTGCGAATCGGCTTCAGCCGCGCGGCGCGCCTCATCGACATGATGGAGGCGGAAGGCGTCGTCTCACCGGCCGCCGGCGGCAAGCGCGAAGTCCTCGTCGATCAAGGCTATTTCGAAGAAGTGGATGCACAACTACGATGACCAAGGTTCATTCGTCCACCCGGCTCATCGGACATCTCTCTGCCACGATTGCCGCCGCGGTCGTGATGTCGGTTCTGGCTTCGTCCGCGGCGTACGCACAGTCCGCGACGACGGCGTTTCAGCGCGCGCAGGCCCGCGAGCAGGCTGCGCGGAAGGCGCCGTCTCCGACACCCGTCACGCTCCGCTCGATCGCCACCAGCTACGAAGTCATCGTCCGCCGCCATCCGACAAGCGCCCTGTGCGACAACGCGCTGTGGCAAGCAGCGGGGTTGTTGCAGTTGTCGTACGAGCGCAGTGGTGTGCCGCGCGACCGTGAGGGGGCGGTGAAGATGCTCCAGTGGTTGAAGCGCGAGTACCCCGGGAGCTCCTACTCGAGGCAGGTGGACGCGCGCGTCGCCACGCTCGCGCCGCGTCGCCCGCCCGTCACGGTCGTCGCACCAGTCAAGGAACGATCGACACCGGCGCCGCCCGCGCCAGCGCCGCCCGCGAAAGCTCCAGCGTTGCCGCCGAAGGGTGCGGCGGTCGCGACCGCCTCCTTCGAGACCGCGCCTTCGGTGAGGACGGCGCCCCTGGCGCCGCTGCCGGTGGTGTTCCGCGAGTACTCGATTGCCCTCAAGGACACGAGCTACGCTGCCCTGCCCCGTGGCGAGCGGCTCACAATCGAACTGAGCGCGGAAGTCGCGCCGACGGTCGATCGGAGCGGCGATCAGATGTCTCTCACGCTGCCCGGCGTCGGGGTGTCGACCGCCGTCGTCGAGGCCACGTCAAAACTGCGCGGCACGCTCGTGCGCGGCATGCGCATCAATCCCGCGGCCGATGGGCTCAATCTCAAGCTCGATCTGGCGGGCTCGGCTCGCTACAGCACGTTTCCGTTGTACGACCCGTACCGCGTGGTGATCGATTTTGACGCCGACGACAACGCGAGCGTTCGCCCGCCGGCCGCGGCACCTCTGGCGGCAGCACCGGTTGGGTCGAAGCCGTCCGCTCGCGCCGCCGCGGCCACGCCGGAGAAGGCCTTGCCCCCACCGGCGTCAATCGCCCGTCCCGCTCCCGAGGCCCCAAAGCCCGCCGAGTTCAGCTCCACACCGATGCCGCCAGCGAGCACCCGCGACGGCGGCTATTCCCTTGCCCGTCAACTCGGACTTGGGGTGTCGCGTATCGTGATCGACCCGGGCCACGGCGGTCACGATCCCGGCGCGCAGGCCAACGGCGTGTCGGAGGCTGAGCTCGTGCTCGACGTCGCGAAGCGCCTCGAAGCATTGCTGCACGACCAGCCAGGATTCGAGGTCGTGCTGACGCGGCGAACCAACGACTTCATCCCGCTGCAGGAACGCACCGCGATTGCGAACCGCGAAGGCGCGGATCTCTTTCTGTCCATCCACGCAAACTCGAGCCCACAGAAAGACACGCGCGGCGTGGAGACCTATTTCCTGAACTTCGCATCGAATCCGCAGGCCGAGGCCGTCGCCGCACGGGAGAACGCCTCCAGCGTTCAGGCCATGGGGGTGCTGCCGCAGATCGTGAAGGCGATCGCGCTCAACAACAAGCTGACCGAGTCGCGCGAGCTCGCCACGCTCGTTCAGGGATCATTGATGCGACGCCTCGCCGTGCAGAACAAGGCGGTGCGCGACCTCGGCGTGAAGCAGGCGCCGTTTGTCGTCCTGATCGGCGCACAAATGCCGAGCGTGCTGGCGGAAATTTCGTTTCTCACGAACAAGACCGAGGCGGGCCTGCTGAAGCAGGACGCCTATCGTCAGCGCATTGCTCAGGCGCTTTGCGACTCGGTCCTCAAATATCAGTCGTCGCTGAAGAAGGTCGGCACGGTCGCGTCGGTCATCGAAGCGCGATAGACTCGACGTACGGGTCCCGCGGTGCAGCAAGGCTCCTCCAACGCCATCATCGTCACGGTCGTTCCGGCCACGCCTGCGCCTGAACGCACGGTTGGCGACGTCATCATCGGCTCGTTCGCCATCGCCGCGGCCCTGCTGCTGCTGGCGCTGGTATTGGGCGTCGTTGTCGCAGGCTTGCGTTACGCATGGAACCGCTGGCATCCGCCAGACGACGACCACATGCCGCCCGTCAGTCCGTATCTGTGGCGGTGAGCCCGTTCGGGCCGCGATTTGACCAACGGCGGGACGGCTCTCGCCCAAGGGACAACCGAGCAGGAGAACCTCCACCGCCGTTAACTCTCCGAGCGGGGCCGGAACCTGCTCGATCAGCGACCGCAGGCAGCCGAGCCGAAGCCGCAGGCGTTCGCACACATCCCGACAGCATCCCGAGCAGTGCCGGTAGGCGCCCCGACCGGACGTGGCACCGTCCCGATTGTCGGGCGACGCACGACGAGCGGCAATCGGAGCCCCTAAGCCGGCGCAGGAGGTTGGTCGACGGGTCGTCAGTGGCTTGCCGAGCAACGATCGCAGCCGCTTGAGTACCGAGGCGATCTCACCCGAGCGCCGCGGTGCCCTTCACCATCGCGCCCCGCGGTTCCCCGAGGCACAGCACTACCCGCCCGAGCGTCGCCCTGACCTCCCCGAGCGTGACTTCATATTCACGGGGCACGGCCTGTAAGCCACGTGGAAACAGTAGTTTGCAGTCTCACATGTACTCTCGGGGAACTCCAGACCTCAGCTGGGGAAGGTCTAGGACAGACACGGGGTTCGTGCAGACCGGACTCGGAATTGCTCGCGCGCCGGGGCGTGACCGGTGTCGACCTCACGCGAAGACGCCGACGCGGGTGGGCCACCCTGGTCCGTCGAAGACCAAGGATTCCTGCGGATCAGACTCAGGGTGACGGCAGGCCCCGCTCGGTACAAGTGCGGACCACACGCAGGGTGACTGCGGACCTAGTCCAGAGTGACTGCGGACCATAACGGGTGCAGCTGCGGACCAGAGGCGGGATCACAGCAGACCAGGCACCGGGCGGGTGCGGACCAGACGCAGCCGCGCTGCGGACCCGCGCCGGCGTCCCTCGCGGGCTGACTTGGACTGGCCGCAGAGTTCTGGAATTCTGCGATCGCTGGCGGCCTAACGTCCGGTCTGCCCCACCGTCATTCCCAGCTCGATCAACGTCCGCACGGCCACGCCGGTCGGGCCCTTCGCCTGATACGGCGTCTTCGCCTCGGCCCACGCAGTGCCGGCAATGTCGAGGTGCACCCACGGTCGATCTCCGGCAAACTCCCGAAGAAACGCCGCCGCTGTCACGGCGCCGCCGGGGCGGCCCGCTGAGTTCACCATGTCCGCGATGTCGCTGCGCAACTGTTCGCGCGTCTCCTCGTAAATCGGGAGTTCCCACACGCGGTCGCCTGCCCTCGAAGCCGCGCGCCGAACCGTGTCGACCCAGGACGCCGGTTGTCCGAACAGGCCCGACACGTTCCGGCCTAGCGCGACCACGATGGCGCCCGTGAGCGTGGCGACATCCACCAGGTGCGTCGCCCCGAGTTGCTGCGCGTACCAGAGCGCATCCGCGAGGATGAGCCGTCCCTCGGCGTCCGTGTTGTTGATCTCGATCGTCGTCCCACTGGCGCCCGCCACCACGTCGCCCGGCCGCATGGCCCGGCCGCCGGGCATGTTCTCGATGGTCGGCACGATGCCGATGACGCGGAACGGCGCGTTCATGCGGGCCAGCGCTCCTAAGGCAGCCGCGACCGACGCGCCGCCGGTCATGTCGGACTTCATGCGATCCATGCCGTCGGCCGGCTTGATCGAGATGCCGCCCGAGTCGAAGGTCACGCCCTTCCCGATGAGCGCCAGCACGGGCGACGCCGGCGCGCCCGGCGGATCGTGGCGCAACACCACCATGCGCGGCGCCTCAGCGCTGCCGCGCGCCGCCGCCAGCAGCAGCCCCATCCCCAAATCGCGCATCCGCTGCTCGTCGAGCACGTCGACGGTCAGGCCAGCCTCGGCGCCTGCGGACGAGAGCCGCGCGGCGAACTCGCCCGGCGTCAGCACGTTGCCGGGTTCATTGGCGAGCGCACGCGCGAAGTTCGCGGCTTCACCGGTGATGCGGCCGCGCCTCACCGCCGTGGCGATTTCATTCGCATCGCCCTGCGCCGCGACGATCTCGACGCGCGACGGTGTCGGCACTGGACGCGCTGCCTGCTTCCTGTAGGTACCAGCGCTGAATTCCGCCGTCGACAGGCCATCCGCGGCTGACGATGCCATCATCGCCATGGAGACGCCGCCGCGCACGACAAAGCCGATCGACGAGGCCGCGTAATCACGTGCCGCGTAGCTGCAGGCAGCGGCCACTCGGCGCAGGCGTTCTGCGTCGGCCTCCACCGCCGGCCCCGCGCCAACGAAATGCACGCGCCGGGCTTTCCAGCCGTCCGCCACCACACGCGCACCAACGCCCATGAACAGCCGATGCGAAAACTCGCCGCTGTCCACCGCCCGGCCCCAATCGCCGCCCACCGCTTGGTCGAGGCCGACCAGATCCTCGAGCCGATCCTCGGCGCCGAACACGGGCACGCAAAGCACGTCGACATCAACGGACCCGATCGGCGCGATGACGCCGTGGAAGGGTGAGCCGGGAGATGAATTCGAAGACATGGACACACCGGCTCCTTCGCAGTCCGGATACAAACAGCCGATGATACTTCAGGGCGCGGGCCGGATCGGGATTTCCGACGACTGGCCGGCGGCCAGACGGAACGCCCGCACCTGCGCACGCTTGCCGCCCAGCCCGACAATCACGTGCGCCCAGTCCGGGTAGTGCGCCTCCGCGATGTCGGTCACCGACGGAACGGGCTGACCTGCCGGATGCGAATGATAGACCCCCACGATGCGGGCCCCGTCGGTGCGATCCCGAAGCGCCCGTCTCAACGCAATGTGCTCGCGTGGATCCACACGATACCGTCGGGTGCCGTCAGAGATATTCGTCGTCTCGACAATCGACAGCACGCGACCCGGGTGACCCAGTAGAAACCCACAGCACTCACGGGGCTGCTCACGGCGCGCGTGCTGCACCATTTGCCGGCGGCAGGCCTCGGGGAGAACGAGTCCTGCCAGCGGTGTCACGACTCCAGCTCCACGCGCCCACGGAACTCGTCCAGCGACGCAGGATTGGCGAGCGCCTCAGAGTTCGGAATCGGCTCGCCTGCCACGGCCTTCCGCGCGGCCATTTCCGCGACCTTGCCGCTCCTGGTGCGCGGCAGGTCGCTGACCTGCAGGATCCGCGCGGGCACATGCCTCGGAGACGCATGCGTCTTCAGGCGTTCGACAATGCGTCGCTTCAAGCCCGCGTCGAGTTCCGCGCCCGGCGCGAGCCGTACGAACAGCAGGATGCGCTCGTCGCCCTCCCAGGTCTGGCACACCGCCAGACTTTCGAGTACCTCCGGGATGAACTCGACCTGCCGGTAGATCTCGGCCGTGCCAATGCGGACGCCACCCGGATTCAGCGTCGTATCCGACCGTCCGTAAATCACGAAGCCGTCATGTTCCGTCAACGCGGCCCAGTCACCGTGCCGCCACACGCCCGGAAACCGTTCGAAATAGGCCTCTCGGTACCTGACGCCGTCCGGATCGTTCCAGAAGCCGAGCGGCATCGAGGGAAACGGGCTCGCACACACTAGTTCGCCCGGCGCGCTCTTCAGCGATTTGCTGTGGTCATCGAAAATGCGGACGTCGAGACCCAGTCCCGCCGCCTGAATCTCGCCGGGCCACACCGGCCCATTCGGATTGCCGCCGACGAAACAGCCGACGATATCCGTCCCGCCCGACACCGACGTGAGATGGACATCGCGCTTGATCGACTCGTACACGAAGACAAAGCTCTCGGGCAGCAACGGCGATCCCGTCGAGACGATCGTCCGCACGGTGTCGAGGCGATGCGAGTCTCGCGGCCTGATGCCCGCCTTCTTCACCGAGTCGATCCACTTCGCGGACGTGCCGAAGACCGTAATCGCCAGCCGATCCGCCAGCGTGAAGAGCGCGTGTCCGTCCGGGAAGAACGGCGACCCGTCGAAGAGGACAATCGTCGCTTCGGACGCCAGTGCGCTCACGAGCCAGTTCCACATCATCCAGCCGCACGTGGTGAAGTAGAAGATGCGATCCGTATGACAGATGTCGGCCTGGAGCTGGTGTTCCTTGATGTGCTCGAGCAGCGCGCCGCCCGCGCGATGGACGATGCACTTCGGCACGCCCGTGGTACCCGACGAGTACAGGATGTACAGAGGGTGATCGAATGGCCAGCGTTCATAGCTTGGCCATTCTGACGATTGGTCACGGCTCCACGTCGTCCAATCGACGTGCGTACCGTCGACCGTGTCGGGCGATCCCAATCCCGCGAACTGGACCATCACCGTGGTCCTGATGCTCGCGATACGACTGACGACTTCGGTAATCTTCTGCCGGCAGTCGAACCGTTTACCGCCATAGGCGTAGCCATCCACGCCGATCAGCAGGACCGGCTCAATCTGACCGAATCGATCGACGATGCCGTCGGCGCCGAAGTCCGGCGAGCAGGATGACCACACGGCGCCGATCGTCGCGCACGCCAGCAGGGCGATGACCGCCTCCGGCACGTTCGCCATCACGCCGGCAACGCGGTCGCCCGGTGTAACCCCGGAAGCGCGCAACGCGTGGGCCACGCGCGCCACATCGCGCTTGAGATCACCCAGCGTCAGCGAACGGACGTGCGCGTCCTCTGTCACCGCCACGATCGCCGTCCGGTGATCGGATCCGCGCAGCAGGTTCTCCGCGTAGTTGAGACGGGCGTCTGGCAGGAATCTCGCGCCGGGCATGCGTTCGCGGTCGACCACCAGCCGCGCGCCACGGTCGCCGATGACGCCAGCGTGATCCCAGACGCGTGCCCAGAACTCGGGCGCCTCGTCCACGGACCACTGATGCAGATCGGCGTAGGACGCGAACGACCGTCCCGTGAGACGCTCGGTCTCGCGCTGGAACCGCGTGAGTTGGCTCCCGTCGATGCGCGCCTGCGACGGAGTCCAGAGAGGGCCAGCCATCGTCTCTATCGTGACTCAGCCGTCCTTACGCTGCCAGCGCCCGCGCGCCGAACCGGCCCGCGTCAGGACGTCACGCACCCAGGTTCCGGACTGCAGGTCCGCCACCGTCGGCAGTTCCGCCGACAGACCCGCGAGCGCCTCGGCCACGAAATCGGCGTTCTCGGCGAGCACCGTGTGCCACATCTCGGGCGGCGACGAGGCCAGACGCGTCATTTCGCCGAAGGCCGGTCCGGCCACGCCCACGCCGTCCTCGCCGATGCCCGCGTCCGCAGCCGCCATGAGCGCCGCACCGAGAATCTGGGGAAGATGACTCACGAAGGCGACGGCCCGATCGTGTGCGGCGGCCTCCATCCATCGAGCCCGCGCGCCCAGGGCGCGCACGAAGGACTCGAGGCGCGCGTCGGATTCGGCGTCCGCGGTGCCCTGGACGAGAAGCCACGGACGGTCGACGAAGAGGTCGGCATCCGCCTGGTCGAGACCTGGACGTTCGCGGCCGGCCATCGGATGACCGCCGATGAAACGGAGCCCGTGTGCGCCTCGCGCGATGTTCATCACATGCCGTTTCGTCGATCCCACATCGGTGACAAGCGCGGAGGTTCCGGATTCCGCAATCGCCATGAGGACCTCGCGCATCGCCGCCAACGGCACGGCCACGACGATCAGGTCGCAGTCGGCGAGCGCGCGAACGTCCGAGCCACCGTCGCTGATCGCGCCGCGCGCCCGTGCCGCGTCGAAGCGAGGCGCCTCGTCGCACCCCCGCACGATGACGTCGGGAAAACGCTCGCGGGCCGCCATGGCGACCGACCCGCCGATCAGGCCCAAACCGGCGACACCGATTCGATGGAATGGAGAGGGAACGCTCACGCCCGCGCCGTGCCTTTCAGCCACCGCACGAACCGTTCAACGGCCGCGGGCACATCCGCACCGTTTGCCGCGGCATCGGCGATGACCTGCACGAGCGCGCTCCCGACCACGGCAGCGTCCGCGTAGCCCATCACCTCACGGACATGTTCGGGGCGAGAAATGCCGAAGCCCAGCGCGACGGGAAGCTGACTCACCTTGCGCAGCCGCGCGACCAGCGGTTCGGCCGATGTGGCCACCACATCACGCGCCCCGGTGACGCCGAGCCTGGAAATGGCGTACAGGAACCCCCGACCAAGCCGTGCGGCCTCGGCCAGCCGCGCGTCGGTCGTCGTCGGGCTCACGAGAAAGATGACGTCGATCCCGCGAGCGTCGAGCGCGTGGCGCATCGCCGACGCCTCCTCAATCGGCAGGTCCAGCAACAACACACCATCAACCCCGGCCTCGGCTGCGCGCCCAACGAACGTCTCCGTGCCCATGCGCGTCACCGGGTTGACGTACGTGAAGAGCACGATCGGCGCGGAGATCCGATCGCGCACGTCCCGCACCATCTCGAGCGTCGTCGCAAGCGTGCCACCGGCCACCAACGCGCGTTCGGATGCGCGCTGAATCACGGGACCGTCGGCAATCGGATCCGAGAACGGCACGCCGACCTCGATGACGTCCGCGCCGGCACGATCCAGTGCCAGCAGAATCTCGCCCGAGCGCGCCAGGTCCGGATCCCCGGCCGTGACGTACGTCACGAGCCGTGTGGTCGTCTGCGCGGCGAAGGTCGACGCCAGCCGGCTCACTGCCGTCCACCAGCCGCGAGGCTTTCGCGTTCCGCCAGCACAGCCCGGACAGTCTCGACATCCTTGTCGCCACGTCCGGACAGGTTGACGATCACGATCGTGCCCTTCGCGAGGCGCGGCAACTGCCGCTGAATCCAGGCCACGGCGTGCGCCGACTCGAGCGCGGGCAGCAACCCTTCGGCCCGCGCCAGCCACTCGAATCCCTGCAGCGCGGCATCGTCATCGATCCAGTCGTACTCGCTGCGACCGATCGACGCGAGCCAGGCGTGTTCGGGACCGATCGAGGGATAGTCGAGGCCGGCCGAGACCGAATGGGTCGGCAGGACGTTTCCGTCGTCGTCCTGCAGGAGCAGACTCCGAGTGCCGTGAAGGACCCCCGCGACTCCACCGGCAAACCGTGCGGCATGTCCGCCCGGCGTGATTCCTCGGCCACCGGCCTCAACGCCCATCAACTTCACGCTCGGATCATCGACGAACGCATCGAAGAGACCCATCGCGTTGCTGCCGCCGCCGACACACGCGACCACGAGATCCGGCAGCCGTCCGGCCTGATTCAGGATCTGGTCTCGCGCCTCCTGTCCGATGACCGACTGAAATTCGCGCACCATCAGCGGATACGGATGCGGCCCGAGGGCCGAGCCGAGCGAGTAGTACGTCGACTCCACATTCGCGACCCAGTCACGCATCGCTTCGTTGATCGCGTCTTTCAACGTTCGGCTGCCGGAATCGACTTGCGTCACCGTCGCGCCGAGCAAGCGCATGCGAAAGACGTTCAGCGCCTGTCGGGCCATGTCCTCGGCGCCCATGTAGACCACGCACTCCAGGCCCAGCAACGCGCACGCGGTCGCCGTAGCCACGCCGTGCTGGCCCGCGCCCGTTTCGGCGACAATGCGCCGCTTGCCCATGCGCCGGGCCAGGAGTCCCTGTCCGAGCGCGTTGTTGATTTTGTGCGCGCCGGTGTGTGCGAGGTCCTCGCGCTTGAAGAACAACCGGACGCCCGTGCCCTGCGTGGCGCGATGCGCCTCATACAGCGGTGTCGGGCGGCCGACGTAGTTGGTGAAGAGATCGCGCAGCTCCCGCTGGAACGCGGGATCCGCGCGGGCCGAGAAGTAAGCCGCCGTCAGCTCGTCCACGGGCGCCATCAGCGTCTCCGGCACGAATCGTCCGCCGAACTCGCCGAAATACCCTCGCGCGTCCGGATCCCGATGACCGAACCGGGGGCCGGGCGTTTCCGATGTCGTCGTCACAGTCCCTCCGCTCGGAGCCGGGCCACTTCGTCGAACAGGGCCCGCAGCCGATCTGCGTTCTTGATGCCGGGTGCGTCTTCGACGCCAGACGATACGTCGATGCCCCATGGGCCGACGCGACGCACGGCCTCGGAGACGTTCTCCGCCGTGAGTCCGCCAGCCAGGATGATCGGGCGCTGGCCGGCCAGCGCATAGGCACGATCCCAATCCGCGAGCTGCCCCGTACCGCCGCGGCGCGTGCGATCGGCGGCGTCAACGAGCGGCATCACGTGTGCCGGCAGGCGCGCCGCCAGTTCCAGCGCGTCGTCGTCTTCGACCGACATTGCACGCAGAATCCGCGCACCGACGTCACCGAAATCCTCGACGGCCTCGTCACCGTGCAGCTGGACCGCGTCGAGTCCCGCAGCCGCCACCATGGCACGGACCTCGGCGGGCGCCGCGTTGACGAAGACGCCGACGCGCGTCACGAAGGGCGGCAGGCGCTTCGAGATCGACGCGATTCGATCCGCCGCGATCGCGCGCGGACTGTCGGGCCAGCAGATGAAGCCGACCGCGTCCGCGCCGAGGTCAATCGCCAGTTCGGCATCCTCGAACCGCGTGATGCCACAAATCTTGACGCGAATCACGTGTGCTCCTTCGCGACCGTCTCGATGAGCGCGTGCAGGCCCTCGCCCGGATCGGCCATCGTCATGAATCGCTCCCCGATGAGGAATGCGTCGTAGCGGATGGCCTTCAGCCGTTGAAGGTCTTCCGGTGTCCGAAGGCCGCTCTCAGCGACGGCGACGACGTCGCGCGGAATGGCCGGACCGAGCTCGTCGAACGTCGCCAGGTTCACCGCGAGCGTCCGGAGGTCACGACTATTGACGCCGATGATGGCGGCCCCGGCCGCGAGGGCGCGATCCAGTTCGGCACGATCGTGCACTTCGACGAGCGCTGCGAGCCCCAGGTCGGTTGCAAGAGTCTGGAGCCGCGCCAGCGATCGATCGTCCAGCGCCGCCACGATCAGCAAGACCGCGTCGGCACCACAGGCCGCCGCCTCGGCCATCTGATAGTCCGTGACGATGAAGTCCTTGCGGAGGATCGGAATCTCGACGGTCGCACGGACCTGTCGCAAGTGGTCGAGCGCGCCATCGAAGAACGTGGACTCTGTGAGTACGGAGATCGCGGCGGCACCGGCTGTTTCGTAGCTGCGCGCGATCTCCGCGGGATCGTATGCCGTGCGCAGCACGCCTTTGGACGGGGACCGGCGCTTGCACTCCGCGATGATCCGCACGCCGGCGCGAGCCAGGGACGCGCGAAAAGCGGCGCCAGCCGGCCGGCGATCGCCGGCCCGGCGTTCGAGTATGGCACGCGGCGCCAGCCGCTCGCGTTCGTCCGCCGATCGCCGCGACGCAGCCACGACAGCCTGGAGCAGATTGGCGCTCATGACGCGCAGATGCTCCGCAGTCGATCGATCGCGATCCGCGCGCGTCCGCTGTCGAGGCTGGCCTGCGCCCCGGTGAGGCCGTCGGCCAGCGTGTCGGCCACACCTGCGACAAGCAACGCCGCTGCGGCGTTCAGCAGCACGATGTCGCGACGGGCGCCGGGCTCGCCATCCAGCAGGCGACGGACGAGGTCCGCGTTCTCGGCCGCGGTACCGCCCGCGAGTTCCGCCAGCGTCGCCTGCCGCAGGCCGAGGTCGGCCGGGTGGACGTAGAAGGTGTTCACGGCGCCGTTGCGGAGCTCCGATACCTTCGTGTGTCCAAGTGTGGAGAGCTCATCCAGTCCGCCGGCCCCATGGACGACCCAGGCGCGCTCGGTGCCGAGCACACCGAGCGTCCGCGCGACGAGTTCCGTGTGTTCCGGGCGCGACACGCCCACGATCTGGCGCCGCGCGCCAGCAGGGTTCGTGAGCGGCCCGAGGAGATTGAATGCGGTGCGCACGCCGAGTTCGCGGCGGACGGGGCCGGCATGACGCATCGAGGGATGCCATTGCGGCGCGAAGAAGAACGCGAGGCCGGCTTCGCGTAGCGCCTCGAGCACGCACGCACCCGACGCCTCGAGATTCACGCCGAGCGCCTCGAACACATCCGCGCTGCCCGCGCGGCTCGAGACGGCGCGGTTGCCGTGTTTGGCGACGCGTACGCCGGCTCCCGCCAGCACGATTGCCGCCGCCGTCGACACGTTGAACGTGTGCGTCCCGTCACCACCCGTGCCGCACGTGTCGAAGACGTCGTTCAGGTCTTCGTCGAGCCGCACTGCGCGCGCCCGCATGGCCCGCGCGAACCCCGCGAGCTCGGTGGGCCGCTCCCCTTTGAGCGCCAGCGCCATCAACAGCGCGGCAATCTGACTGGGCAGCGCCTGCCCGTCCATGATCACGCCCATCACGTCCGCGGCCTGCTCGCTCGTCAGGTCTTCGTGCCGCCGCAGCTGTTCGAGGAGGGCCGGGAACATCTCACCCTACCTCGAGGAAATTCCGCAAAATCTGATGGCCCACCGTGGTGAGCACCGACTCGGGATGAAACTGCACACCAAAGGTCGGATGATGCTCGTGCCGCACGCCCATGATCGTGCCGTCGCCCTCGACTTCCGCGGTGACGACGAATTCCTTGGGCACGGCGTCCTTCGCAATCACCAGCGAATGGTAGCGCCCCGCGTCGAAGGGACTCGACACGCCCGCAAACAAATGCGTGCCGCCGTGCGTGACGTGCGAGACCTTGCCGTGCATCGGCGTCGACGCGCGATCGACGCGGCCTCCGAACGCAACCGCCAGCGCCTGATGGCCCAGGCAGACGCCCAGCACAGGCAGGCGACCAGAAAACCGGCGCAACGCTTCCACGGTCACGCCGGCCGTCTCCGGCCGTCCGGGCCCGGGCGAAATGACGAGGCGCTCGGGCAGGTTACGCTCGATTTCGTCGACAGTGATGGCGTCGTTCCGGACCACGCGCACCTCAGCTCCCAGCTCACCCAGCCGGTGCGCCAGGTTCCACGTGAACGAATCGTAGTTGTCGATCAACAGAACCATTGCTTCTCTCCGCCTCGACTCTCAAACAGCCCTGGACCTGAAGGTCCAGGGCTCCACCGACCCCGTTCCCTGGCCCCTACCCCCTGGTCCCTTGGTCCCCTGGTCCCTTGGTCCCCTGGTCCCCTGGTCCCCTATAACCCCCGGTTCGCCATCTCGAGCGCCTGAATGAGCGCGCGGGACTTGTCGAGCGTTTCCTGAAACTCCGCTGACGGGACGGAGTCGGCAACGATTCCGGCACCGGCCTGCGCCTCGGCGTGACCATCACGCATCGCGATCGTCCGGATGGCGATGCAGAAGTCGAGATTGCCGGCGAAGTCCAGGTACCCGACGGCGCCACCGTAGAGTCCACGCCGCGTCGGTTCGAGCGCGCCGACGATCTGCATCGCGCGAATCTTTGGCGCACCCGTCAGCGTGCCGGCCGGAAACGTCGCCACGAGCGCGTCGAGTCGATCCGCTCCCGGGGCCAGCGTGCCCTCCACACGCGAGACGAGGTGCATGACGTGTGAATAGCGCTCCACCGTCATGTATTGCGGCACGCGCACCGATCCGACCGAAGCCACGCGGCCGATGTCGTTCCGCCCGAGATCCACGAGCATCACGTGCTCGGCGCGTTCCTTCTCGTTGGCCAGCAGTTCCTCGGCCAACTGCTCATCCTCGGCCGGCGTCGCGCCGCGCCGGCGCGTGCCCGCGATGGGATGCGTCTGCAACTGCGTGCCTTCGACGCGCACCAGCATCTCCGGTGACGCACCCACGATGGCATCGCGGCCGATGCGGATGAAATACATGTACGGCGACGGGTTGATGTGGCGCAGCGCGCGATACACGTCGAACGGCGACGCCGTGGTGTCCGCTTCGAACCGTTGCGACAACACCGCCTGATAGACCTCGCCGGCCGTGATGTCGTCCTGAATCTTGCGAACCGCCTGCTCGAAGTCTTCGCGCGTCTGATTCGAGGTCACCGTCAAGGGGGCCGACTCGGTACGCGCCGGTTTCGACAGGCTACGGTCGAGCTCGCGTTCGAGAAACTCGATCTTGGCGCAGGCGAAGTCGTACGCCGTCCGCAGGTCCTCGCCCTGCCGCAGACGCGCGTTCGAGATCGCGAGGATCCGGTGCTTGACGTGATCGAACGCGAGGATGGTGTCGAACACCATGAACGCCGCCTGATCGCGATCGGCGCGCGGCTTGTGGAGCTTCACGGCCGGCTCGAACCACTCGGCGGCGTCGTAGTCGAGGTACCCGACCGCGCCGCCCGTAAAGCGCGGCAGGCCCGGGACGATGGGGGCTTGAAATTCGGCCATCAGGCCGCGCAGCACCTCGAGGAATGGCTCCGGCCGTTCGACGGCCGCGCCGGATTGCTCGATCATCGTGTGTCCGTTGCGGCCGCGCACGACCAGAAACGGATCCTTGCCGAGGAACGAGTAGCGCGCCACCTGCTCGCCCCCTTCCACGCTTTCGAGCAGGAACGCGTAGTCAGAGTGCTCCGCGATCTTCAGGAAGGCCGATACCGGCGTCAGCAGGTCGGCCATGATCTCCCGGCACACCGGAACGAAGGTGCTGCGACCGGCCAACTCCACGAAGTCTTCAAACGTCGTCTGCGTCATACATGTCTCTGGGCTTGGCCGATGAATCGGCGTGCGGCCTCGGTCATGACCTGCGGATCGGCACGATGTCCGGTCCACCACTCGAACTGCAGACAGGCCTGTCCCACCAGCATCTCGAGGCCCCCAATGGTCTCCGCGCCGGCTTGTCTCGCCCAGCGGAGCAGCGTCGTCTCCTCGGGGTTGTAGATGAGGTCGTAGACCATCCGCCCCTGAACGGCCTCGCGTTCCAGAGGAGACTCGTCCACGTTCGGCGACGTGCCGGCCGGTGTCGTGTTCACGAGGAGGTCCCAGCCGATCAACGGCGGCCACACCGCCGCGACCGCGCCGAGTTCCCGCGCCACGGTTTCGCCGCGATCGATGCGTCGCGCCGCGATTTCGACCAGGGCGCCGCGAGACTGCAGTGCGCGCACCGCCATGCGCGCCGCCCCGCCCGCGCCCAGTACCACGACGCGCCGGCCACGCAGATCGAGACCGCGCGCATCGAGCGGCGCCAGCAGGCCAGCCATATCGAAGTTGCGGCCGTCCCATCCGGCGTCGGAACGCCGTAACGTGTTCAGCGCGCCGATCTCACGCGAGAGATCGTCGAAAGACGGCACGGCGGCGAAGGCGGATTCCTTGAGCGGCGCCGTCACGCTGAGCCCGCAGACGTCGAACGCCTGCGCCACGTCGAGCAGTTCGGCCGCATCCGCGGTTTCGAACGGCACATAGACCGCGTCCAGACCGCGCGCACCCAGCATCGCGTTGTGCATGGCCGGTGACGCGGAGTGGCCCAGCGGTTGCCCCGCGACGCCGTAGATGGTCGTCGCCGACGACTGCGAGGCGACGCGATACACGCGCCGCAGATCGTCCGCACCCAGCTGGCCGGGCGCATTCGTCCCGGCAAACGTCCAGCAGGATCCAAATGCCGCCGGGCACGAACGGGAGATGTGACCGAGAAAGCCCATCGCGATGGCGACGTGGGGCTCATTGAACGCCATTGCGTCGCGGATGGCCACGAGATCGCGGAGGCGCGTGGGCGTCGCCGCGATCTTCAGGATGTCCGGACGCTCGGCGCGCATGGCGCGCACGCGGCCGGCCAGATCAGCAGGCGTGCCCTCGAAGTCGTGATGCGACAGCACGAGCTGCGTGCGGCCGGAGACCACGAAGTGGCGGCGATCGGCCTTCCACTCGACGTCAACGAACTCGGCGCCCAGCGCCACGGCGCGCGACAGCACCGCGAAGCGTTCTTCCTCACTGCCATCGAACGCGCCGCCTTCCCAGCTGGCGCGGCAGGTGACGATGACGGGCAGGTGGCGGCCGGACAGCGCGGCGGCGACGTCAAGGTCGGCGACGCCGTCGAGACGCAACTCGATCAGATCGGCCACGGCGGCATCGCGGCCACGGCGGATCTCCGCCATGGTGCGTCCCGTCACGACCTGCACGACCTGTGGCTGTTGCGGCATCAAGATCTTTCGGCAAACACAAAAAAAGCCTCTTCAGCGGTTGGCTGAAGAGGCCCTCGATTCCTCGCGTCGCACACGCCTAGCGGATGCGGCCCCCTCCAACCGTTCGGACAGACCAGCGCCAATACGACCAGGTCGTCGCAGGCGAAGTCCGAAGCAGTGTGGCAAAAGGCATGACGCTGCACGGAGCCTAACAGAGCCCCGGTGAATCGGTCAAATCCCGCGCGAGTGGCGTGTTATAACGGTCTTAAGGGATCACCTGTATACATGAGCCGGCTCCCCGCCATGGTTTCCACGGTCGCGCTCGCTGCGGCAACACTGGTTGCGGCCCCGCGCCAGTCAACGTTCCTGCCCGTCGACGACATTCGCCCGGGCATGGTCGGCATCGGCCGCACCGTCTTTGAGAACGACCGCCTCGAAGAGTTCAAGGTCAACATCGTCGGCGTCCTGCGGAACATCATGGGGCCGCAGCGCAACCTCATCCTGGCCAGACTCGAAGGCGGGCCCTTGGCCAACACGGGCGTGATTGCCGGCATGAGCGGCAGTCCGGTCTACATCGACGGGCGTCTGATCGGAGCGGTTTCCTATTCGCTCGGATCGTTTCCGAAGGAACCGCTGGCCGGCATCACCCCCATCGAAGAGATGACGACGGATGTCAGCACGGGGGCGCCGCGCGTCAACGCGGAGTTGGCCGTGTCCTGGCCCGCGCCGGCCACGGAAGTCTTTGCCGCGCTCACGCGCGTGGCGCGGCGCGCCTCCGCGCCCCTTGGCGCCATGCCAGGCGATCTGTCCGTGCTTGGACCGCGCTCGCTCGCGGATTTGGCGCCAGCGCTACGGCCGATTGGCGCAGCGATGGTGCTCGGTGGATTCGACCCCACGCTTGACGGCAACTTGCGCCGGGCGCTGGTCGACGGCGGCGCGTCGCCCCGGCAATCAGGAAAGCCCGCAGCGGTCACGCACGTGCCGCTGCGTCCAGGCGATCCGATCGGCATGAGCCTGGTACGCGGTGACATGGAAATGGGCGCGACGGGCACCGTCACGCACATCGACGGCACGCGCGTCTATGCCTTCGGACATCCGTTCCTGAGCCTCGGTCCTGTCACCCTCGCGATGACCGACGCACACGTGTACACGGTGCTGCCGAGTCTCGACAGCTCGATGAAGATTGCCAGCCTCGGTTCCGTGATCGGCACGATCACGCAGGACCGCGCGACCGCCGTCGGCGGTACGCTTGGCGCCGCACCGCGCGAGGTCGAAGTGCACATCTCGCTCTCGTCGCCTCGCGCGCCCGAGCGCCAGTTCACATTCTTCGTTGCGCAGGATCCCACGCTCACGCCGCTCTTCACGTACGTCTCGATCCTGAACGCGCTCACGTCGTACGAACGTCAATCGGGCGCCATGTCCATCGCCGCGAAGGGCACCATCTCCTTCGGCAAGGACGGAGAGGTGGCGATTGACGACGTGTTCAGCGGGGACGCGGCGGCCACGGCCGCGGCGGGCGCCATCGCCACGCCGATCGGCATGATGGTGGCCAACGAGTTCAAGAGCGTCATGCCCGAGCGGCTGGATTTCGACATCCGCGCGCGCGAGGAACAGCAGGGGACGACGATCGATCGCATCTGGCTCGATACGACGCGCCCGCAGCTCGGTGGAACGTACGCGCTTCAGGTGCAGCTCCAGGACTTCCGCGGTGGACATCGCACGCTGTCCTTGCCGATTACATTGCCCAGTCAAGCCGACGGTCCGCTCACGCTCCTCGTCAGCGACGCCGCAACGCTCACAGCACTCGAGCAGCGCGAACTCCGCCCGGCAAAGCCTGCGTCCTTCAGCGACTTGCTGCAACAGGTCAACGAGGCGCGCCGGAACAACCGTCTCTACGTGCGTTTGATCGCGTCGGCCAGCGGCACCGTCGTCGCCGGCGACACCTTGCCGGCGCTGCCTGCATCCGTGCAGTCTTTGCTTCGTTCCGACAGCTCCGTCGCTCGCGCGGCCGTCACCCGCAGCGTCGTCGGCGCCTGGGACCAGCGGATGGAGATGGCCGTGCGCGGCTCCCGTGAACTGACCATCAACCCGAAACCGGCGCCCTAGCTCAGGCGCGGCGTGTCCTCCCCCTCACTCATGGCCCAACTTCGCCCGCTTGCTGTCGCCGTGCTTACGCTCGGTCTTGGCGCGTCCCTGGCCGCATCTGGCCCCACGTTCTGGACGATTGCCACGTCGCTCGATTTTCTGAAGGGCACCTCGGACGGTGTCTACGTCAGCCTCAGCGGCACCGTCACGGCCGGCCCCGCGCTGACGAACCGGCTGACGTCGACGCCGGCGCAGGTGTGGAGTCTGGCACAAGGCAGCGACGGCACCATCTGGGCCGGCACGGGCGGCGATGGCCGACTGCTGCGGCTCCGCAACGGTCAGCCCGAAGAGACGGTCTTCACCGCGCCCGAGGCGAACATCTTTGCGATCGCGGTCGCTGGCAATCGCGTGTTCGCGGCGACGTCGCCCGACGGCAAGGTGTACGTCATCGAGGGCAACGCGCCCGCGCGCGTCTTCTTCGATCCGCAGGAGAAATACATCTGGGCGCTCGCGGTGGACGGCGCCGGTCGCCTCTGGGTGGGCGCCGGCAATCCCGCGGTGTTGTATCGCGTCTTGCCCGACGGCACCAGCACCGCACTCTACAAGCCTCCCGCCGCGCATGTCGTCGCCCTGACGCTCGACGCGAACGGGCGGATGCTCGCGGGCACCGAGTCGCCAGGCCGGCTCTACCGCTTCGATGCCGCCGACAAGCCCTTCGTCCTCCTCGACTCGGGGCTTGCCGAACTCCGCGCCGCAGCAGTCGACGCAAACGGCGTCGTCTTCGCCGCGGCCGTCGCCAAAGGTGAAGAGCCGGCGACAGGTGGAGAGTCGGCGTCGGTTGCGGCCACCCTGGCGGCCGCTCCGGCCACGACGACGGGCGGGACCGCTGCCACGCCCGCGGCCGCACGACGTGGCGTGCTCTATCGCATCGCCACGGACAACACGTGGGAAGAAATCTGGAACACACCCGACGTGATCTACGACCTCGCGACGCAGGCCGATGGCGGCGTGCTCGTGGCATCCGGGCCCGAAGGCCGTCTCTACAAGGTCGATCGCAACCTTGATGTCGCGCTGCTGACGGGTGTCGACGCGCGACAGATCACCCGCTTCGCCCCGGGTGTTCGTGGGAGCGCGCTCACCGCATTTGCCACGGCAGCTCCCGGACGCGTCGTCACGCTTGGCGCCGGTGATCAGCCCACCGCACGGTACGTCTCGAGCGTCCGCGACTCGCGCAGTGTGGCGACGTGGGGCCTCCTGCGTTGGGACGCGACGGGCCCCGTCGCGCTCGCCACCCGTTCCGGCAATACAGAGCGGCCCGACGACTCCTGGAGCGAGTGGTCGCCAGCGTATACGCGCGCCGACGGCGAACCCATCACCAGTCCGGTCGCCCGCTATCTGCAGTGGCGCGCCACGTTCACGCGGCCGGCTTCAGGTCCGGCCTCGACGCTCACGAGCGTCACGGTCGCGTACCTCGCACGCAACACGCGACCGGCCGTCAGCAGCATCACCGTTCACCCGCCGGGCGTCGTATTCCAGCGTCCGTACGTCAACGACGAGTCCGCGATTGCCGGTCTCGACGAGAGTGCGGCGGAGTCGCGACGTCCTCCGGGCGATCCAGGTCCCCCGACGCCGGCACCGGGCAAGCGGATGCTGCAGAAGGGTCTCCAGACCCTGGCCTGGAAGGCCGACGATGAAGATGACGACCATCTGACGTTTACGGTGCAATACCGCCGCGAGGGCGAGACCGCGTGGCACGACCTCAAAAGCGGCCTCACGGACAGCATCTTTGTGTGGGACACGACAACCGTCGCCGACGGCCGTTACGTCGCGCGAGTCCTCGCGTCAGACGCGGCGTCCAACGCCGCCGCTCGTGCGCTCGTCGGCGATCGCGAGAGCGATCCCATTAACGTCGACAATACGCCTCCCGTGATCACGACGGAAATCACGCGTCAGGGCAGCAGCACTCACCTGCTGGTGCGCGTGCGCGACGCGCGCAATCCGATTCAAAAGGTGGAGTACTCGAAGGATGGCGGCGCGTGGCAGCTCGTCTACCCCGTCGACGGCCTCGCCGATTCCGCCGACGAACGCTACGACATCGTGGTCGCCAGCGATCGCGAGGCGTCGCAGATCGTCATTCGCGCGACCGACCTGCTGCTGAACGTGGTCTCGCAGCCCGTTGGGCGGTAGCAGCCCGACGCAAACATCAGTCGATCCGCGGCCGAAAAGCGTCCGTGAGGGCCGCTCTCGCCGTCCGTGAGGCCCGCGCCTTCCATCCGTGGAGCCCCGGGACCTTCAGGTCCGGGGTACACCTACAGCGCTTTCCCCACAACCGCCAATCCGGTAACGAGCCGGACTTCGTGGACGGCCAAGTCGCGGCTCACGGCCGGGAACTGCGTCGCGCGCATCCGCTGGATTTCGGTGAGCAGCCCTTCGATGTACTTCCGCTGAGCGGGATGCATCGTGTCGAGGGAGACGGCGTGGCCGCTGGCGGCGGTAACGGCCAGGGCCAGCTTGCCGGTCACGTCGGCCTCGGAGACGGGACGGCACACCATCTCGGCGAGCGCCGTCGTCATGCGTGACGCGGCCGGCTGGCCGTTCTCTATCTGAAACAGGGTGGCGTCCTGGTTGGTGCCGGTGGGCGTAGCACAGACGAACAACATACCCTGCGGAGCGCCGAGGTTCGCCATCAGGGCTGACAACGAGTCCTCGCGCTCCGGTGCCGGACCAAATGTCAGAATCGCCGAGACCAGCAGCGTCGACACGAACGTCGCCGCGAGCGAACCGCTCGCCACGATCGCCCAATGCCAGTCATCGCAGGCGTGGGTCATCCTGGCGCGCCACGACATGGCGGACTCCGCGCGCGCGCGGCTGATCACGCTCGACGCCAGGCTGTCGAACGCCGGATACTGCGCCTCGCGCTCGACGGATGCCCCGCGCAGGTGGTCGCCGAGCTCAAGAAGTTCACGCATGTACTCGGTGCATTCGGCACACTGGTCGAGATGCCGAGCCACACGCGGGCGGCGAGACACGCTCAGCTCCCCGTCCACGAACGCGCTCAAGTCCCGCCGAATCGAATCGCAACGGCTCATGTTCTTGCCAACACGATTCTGAGCGACCCGCGTGCACGGGCCAGGCGTGACTTCACCGTTCCCACCGCGACGCCCAGCGCCTCGGCGATCTCGTCGTAGCTCAGACCGTCGATCTCCCGCAGCACAATCGCCGCGCGCTGATCGAACGGCAACTGCGCCAATGCCGCCTGCACCCGATCTACGGTCTCGCGCTGCTCGAGTACCCGTTCGGGGGCCGCAAACAGCCGCAACTCGGTCAGCTCCCCGTGATGCGCGACGTGGTCCTCGAGCCCGACCTGCTGCGAGCGATGACGCCGCCTCCACCAGCGTTGCCGGTTGGAAGCCTGGTTGACCACGATTCGGTAGATCCAGGTGCGAAGGGTGGATTGGCCGCGGAACTGTGTGAGGGTGCGGAAGACCCGCAGGAAGACTTCCTGTGAGAGGTCCATCGCTTCCTGAGCGTCACCGAGCAGGTGTAACGCCAGCGTGTAGACCATGCGCTGGTGATCGGTCACCAACTGCGCGCAGGCCAACTCATCACCGCGGGCGCACTGTTGTACGAGCGCCCAATCGCTGGTGTCGGTCGCCGGCCACGCTATCGCGCGTATCGGTTTCACAACGGTCGTCTCCGCCATGCTACACCCGTGACCGGTGTCCCCAAAAGCCCAAGGAAACCGCCAGCCCACCGACAGCCGGCTTTCCCCCGCATCTGTCCTGTATCGAGATTGGACACCGGCAAGGCTGGCAGGTTCCCCGAACCTCAGAACCCCAGAACCCGGAACCCTCTAAACTGTCCTCGTGCGCAAAACCCTGGCGCTCGTCGCCATCGTCGCCCTGGCCGCGACCGGCGCCCTGTTCATCCAGCGCCTGAACCAGGAAGAGCACTACAAGCGTCTCCTGGGTGAAGGAGAGGCGGCCCTCGCCTCAGGGCAGACCTACGTGGCCATCGAGGCGTTCAGCGGAGCGCTGGCGTTGCGGCCGAGTTCGATGGTGGCCTCGTACCGCCGGGGCGAGGCCTACGCCGCCGAGGGCCAGGACGAACGCGCGATCCTCGACTTCCAGGAAGCCCGCCACCTCGCCCCCGATGCCCCCGAACCCCTCCAAGCGCTCGGACGCCTGTACGATCGGCAAGGCGATCCGGCCGAAGCCGCCGATTGGTTCGCCAAAGCCGCCGACCACCTCAAGGACGCGGACCCGTCCCTCCTCTACACGCTGGCGTTGGCCCGCTATCGCGCGGGGTCGCCCACCTCGGCACGCGATCCGCTCCGCCAGGCGCTCGCGCGTAACGACTCGATGGCCGAAGCGCACTACCTGCTCGGCCTGGTCTACCGCGACGCGCAACAACCCGACGAGGCCGTGGCCTCGCTCGAACGTGCCGTCCGCCTCGCGCCATCATTGCTCGCCGCCCGAGAGGAGCTCGCCGACCTCTACCGCGAGCGGGGCCGGTTCGATGACGAGGCGAGAGAACTGGGTGCGCTGGCGTCGTTGGATCAACAGCTGGACCGGGAAATCGCGCTGGCGCTGGCCCACATGCGCGCCGGCCGTTACACCGAGGCCCTCGAAGTCCTGAAGCGACCGGACGCCGCGGCCGCCATGGACTCGCGGGTGGCGCTCACGACTGGCCGTATCTATCTCGCACGCGCGGAACGGACGGGCGACCGCGCGTCGATTTCGCTCGCGCAGTCCTCCCTGGAACGCGCGCTCGGCGGCACGGCGCGACGCAGCGAAGGCCTCGCGCTCTTCGGCCGGGCCCTCTACCTGTCTGGTAACTACGTCAGCGCTGAGCGGCTGCTGCGGGACGCGATCGCCACGACACCGATCGACACCGAGGCCTTCGCATTTCTCGCCGACGCCGCCGAGCAGGTGTCACATCCCGACATCGCCCGCGATGCCCTGATCGCGCTGGACGCGCTGGAGGGTGACACGGTGTCCGCCGAGGTGCGCGCCGCGCGGGTGCGCCGCATCGGTGGCCTGGCCGTCGCCGCCGGCGATGGCCAGACGGGCGTCGAGTACCTCACCCTGGCGATCAAGGCCGGACAATCGGATGCCGCCACGCTCGGCCTCCTCGCTCGCGCTCAATGGCAGATCGGCGATCGAGACGATGCGCGCAGAACGCTGGGACAGGCGTTGGCACTGGACGCTCGAGACGCCGACCTGCGCCGGCTGTCGCGCGTGATCAAATAGCGCGCGGGTCCAGTCGCTCCCGCAACGACTCCCCTGCCAGATTGAACCCCAGCACCAGCAGCGCAATCGCGACCCCCGGAAACATCGTCAAATGCGGCGCATCGAGGAGGTGGGCGCGGCCGGCGTCGAGCATCGTGCCCCAACTGGGCGTGGGGGGCTGGACGCCCAACCCCAGAAAACTGAGCGAGGCCTCAGCGATGATCGCCCCCGCCATGCCGAGCGTGGCCTGCACCGTGACGGCGGAGATAGTGCCGGGAATGACGTGGCGCATGAGGATCGCGGGCGTCGTCGCCCCAAGCGCACGCGCCGCCTGCACGTATTCGAGTTCGCGGATCTTCAGTACTTGACCGCGCACGAGCCGCGCGTAGCCTACCCAGCCAATCGACGCGAGCGCCAGCACCACGTTGGTCAGGCTGGGTCCGAGCACCGCCACCAGCGCAATGGCCAGCAGGATGCCCGGGAACGCGAGGAGCACATCCATCAACCGGCCGAAGACTTCATCCACCCAGCCGCCTGCGTAACCGGCGACCGAGCCGACCACCACGCCCACCGTCGACGAAATCGACACGACGAACAGTCCGACGAGCAATGAGACGCGCGCGCCCGAGAGCAGCCGCGCCAACACGTCGCGGCCCAGCTCGTCGAGCCCGAAGGGATGCCCCCATGTCGGTCCCATCAGCCGCCGGGGCAGATCCTGCACCGACGGATCGACCGGTAGCAGCCAGGGCCCCGCCACCGCGGCGCCAACCATCAGCACGACAATCCAAAGGCCAATCTTCCGCATCACTGATACCGGATTCTCGGATCGAGCCACGCATACACCACGTCCACGAGCAGGTTCATCGTGACGTAGGTGACCGAAATCAGGAGGATGCAGCCCTGCACGAGCGGGTAGTCGCGGAAGTTGATCGCCTGAATGAGCAGACGTCCCACGCCCGGCCACGCGAAGATCGTCTCCGTAATGATGGTGCCGGTGAGCACGGCGCCCAACTGCAACCCAAGAATGGTCACCACGGGAATAAGGCTGTTGCGGAACGCATGGGCCACGACCGCTCGCGTCCGCGACAGCCCCCGTGCGCGCGCCGCCAACACGTAGAGTTCACGCAACTCGTCACCGAGACTCGCCCGCGTCATCCGCGCGGTGATCGCCGCCAACGCGGCCCCCAGGGTCAGCGATGGGAGCACGAGATGCGCCCACGTCCCCGATCCGGAAACAGGCAACCACCCGAGCTCCGCTGCAAACACCAGCGCCAGCGCCGGCCCCAACCAGAAATTCGGCATCGCCATTCCAAGCAGCGACGCCGTCGTCGCCGCGTGATCGACTACCGTCCCTCGAAAGAGGGCGGCAATGACCCCAAGCGGGATAGCAATGACCACCGCCACGAGCATCGCCGTCAGCGCCAGCTCGGTCGTCCGACCCATCCGCTGGGCAATCTCACGGCGTACGGGCGTGCCGTAACGGAACGAGGTGCCGAGGTCGCCGCGCACGAGTCCGGCCATGTAACGCTCGTATTGGACGAGCAACGGACGATCGAGACCAAGCTTGATGCGTAGTTCAGCGACGTCGCTCGGCGCCGCGGCATCGCCGAGCATCGCCTGCGCTGGATCGCCCGGCACGAGATGAATCAGGGCGAAGACCAGCGTCGCCACGCCAATCAACACCGGAATCGTCAGCGCCACGCGCCGCAGCAGAAACGCGCCCATGCTCGTCGGCATCATCGCCGCAACGCTCGTTGTCAGGCAACTCCCTCACTGACACCCCCACCCGGTAACAGGTGCAGCCGGCGGACCGCCTTGGACAGCCCTTGGCGCGTAACGCCGAGTTCGCGCGCCGCCGCAGCCCGCCGCCCACGATGCCGCGCCAGCGCCGCGGCAATGGTCCGCCGCTCCGCCTGCCGCCGCGCGCACGCCAGCGATACCGGCGGCTCAATCGGCCGCGCGCCGGAAGCCGCGAGTACGTGCTCGACGTGACGTGCCCCAACCCGGCCCCGCCCCGGCGCCAGCACAATAAGCCCCGCGATGACGTTCTGCAGTTCGCGCACGTTGCCAGGCCAGCGATGACACACGAGACGGGCCACGGCATCCGCGCCGAGCACGGCCCGCTTGTTGGCCTCCGCCATCATTGCGCGCCAGAAGACGTGAGCCAGGGTGGGGATGTCCTCGGTCCGCTCGCGAAGCGGCGGAAGCCGCAGTCGAATCACCGCCAGCCGGAACAACAGGTCATCGCGAAATCCGCCAGCCGCGGCCATCTCCGGCAGTGACCGATTCGTCGCCGCCACGACGCGGACGTCGACAGCCCGTGAAGCGTTCTCGCCGAGGCGGCGGACCTCGCGCTCCTGCAACGTCCGCAGAAGCTTCGCCTGGGCGCGAGGAGACAGCTCACCGACCTCGTCCAGGAACAACGTGCCCCCATGCGCGTCCTCGAACAGCCCAGCGCGCGCCGCAACTGCACCCGTGAACGCTCCACGCGCATGCCCGAACAGCTCGGCCTCGGCCAGCTCATCCGACAACGCCGCACAATTGAGCGCCGCGAGACGGCGATCGCGCCGAGGGCTCAGCCGATGCAGCGCGCGCGCCGCAAGCTCCTTCCCCGTGCCGCTCTCACCTTCGATCAGCACGGGGAACGGCGTCACCGCTGCCCGCGCAATGGCCTCGCGCACCGACTGCATCGCGGGACTGCGCCCGAGGATGTCCCGGGCCAGCGCCTCGCCGTTGCCGCTGATGGCCAGACTCGTCAATCGCGCGCGCACCGCGGACGCGGACACCGCAGCCACAGCCCCCGCCGCTTCAGCCATCGTCTCCTGCCGTTCCGGTGGCCCCATCAGGACCATGGCCGCAATGCGCGCGCCACCGTACCGCACGGGGGCGGAGACGACCAGACCGTCGGCGCGCCGCAAGGTGAGCGGCGCACCCGCACGCGTGATCGCCCGCCGCTCCTCGGCGGTCAGGCCGTCCCGTCGCCACCCCTCCCCCGCCAACATTCCGCCATCGTCTCCCGCAATGACCACCGCCGCGTCGGCCCCGGCATGTTCACGCGCCCATCCACAAACCGCGACAAGCCCCGCTCTCTCGTCGTCGCAGTCGTTGACACGAGTGAGGAGAGACTCCAGCGCGTGCATCAGATACATTGATGGCCTCCCGAGACCCCAGCGCCCGAGTCCATACGCCCGTCGTGCCGCCAGGTCTCGATTCGACGCGGACAACACACGCGCGTTCCCGCTCGCCCTGGCTCGCACGCGATCCGCCAGCGTCCGACATAACCACGTCCTGTGCGCGTCGCCCGCGGGCGGCCCCAACATACGCACGGCTGATACCCGATCGCCGCCCGCCAGTGCGCGCTCGGCGCCCACGAGAAGCGCCAGGCGCCCGTCGCCTCGAGCACGCAGTAGCCGCGTGATCGCAAGATCGCGCTGGCCACAGGCCCACGCCACCATCGCCCGCAGCAGCACGCCATCCGAACTCGTCGAGGCCGACGGAACGCCAGCAAGGGCCTCCTCGAAGCGGCCCTGCCAGAAGCGCAACCAGCCTTTCGCGACTCGCACATCCTCTGCCTCAGGCTCCTGCGCCGCGCGAGCCAGGACTTCGTGAGTGGCGATCCAGGCATCGGCGCGGATGAACTCACCAGCCTCGATCAGCCGCATCACGTCGGCCGCATCAACGCACCCCGGACCGGATCGGCATGCTCGAGGACGGGCCAACGCCTCGATGTCGAGATCGAGGACCAGATGCGCGCGTGGGCTCGTCGCCGCAGCCCGACTCAACCACGTCTCGAGCGCTGAACGATCAGGGTCGCCCAGCAGCAGGAGGATGAGATGCCGGTGGAGGTCGGCCTCCCGCGGGGGCGAAGAACCCGGTCGAATCACCGCCTCGTCGTGAAGCGCGGCCCACTCCCTCACGGTGCGCACCGCCCCACTCGCGTCGCCGGGCGAACGCGCCACGATCCGGCAGTAGGTGGTGCGGACTCGTGGCCGCGCGAGCTCGGCCACGAGACGCCGGATGAACGGATCGTCCGCGCACCTCGCCATCGCGCATCGACATTGCAAGACAGAGGCCCGATTCCAGGGCCCAAAACGCGGCCCCACCTCCTGGGGCATTGCAGAAAGTTCGATAGAATGCCCGGTGATGCTTCGTTTTCTGACATCTGGCGAATCGCACGGGCAAGCGCTCACAGTGATCATCGACGGCGTGCCCGCGGGTCTGCCGCTCGGACCGGCCGATCTCTCCCCTGATCTGGCCCGGCGCCAGCTCGGCTATGGACGCGGGCGGCGCATGGCCATCGAACAGGATCGCGCCGAAATTCTCTCAGGCGTGCGCCGAGGCCAGACGCTTGGCAGTCCGATCGCCCTTCAGATCCGCAACAAGGACTGGACCAACTGGCAGCACACGATGAGCATCGACGCGACGCCCGACGAAGCGCTGCCGGGCGCCCGCCGCGCCGCCGTCACCCGTCCGCGCCCGGGCCACGCGGACCTTTCCGCCGGCCTGAAATACGGTCGTGAGGATCTCCGCGACATCCTGGAACGCGCCAGCGCCCGCGAAACCGCCGCTCGCGTCGCCGCCGGCGCCGTCGCCCGCACCCTCCTCAAACACCTCGGCATCGTCGTCACCAGCCACGTCACGATGATTGGAGGCGCGGGGCTCGCCGCACCCGCCAGCGTCACCTTCGATCAAGTCATCGGGTTGCCGGAGGATGACGATGTGAGGTGTGTGGAGGAGGGGGTGGGACGGGAGATGCGGAAAGTGATCGATGAGGCGAAGGAGGCGGGAGACACCGTCGGCGGCGCCTTTGAGGTCATTGCACACGGTGTGCCGGCTGGACTTGGCAGTCACGTCCAGTGGGACCGCAAGCTCGACGGCAAGATCGCTCAGGCGTTGATGTCGATTCAGGCCATCAAGGCCGTCGGCATCGGGCTGGGACCCGCCGTCGGTCAGCTGCCCGGCTCAAAGGTTCACGACGAGATTCTCGTCGCCAGTGGTCAGCCATCAGGCACGGTGCCCGGCATCGTGCGCCCGACCAACGGGGCCGGCGGTCTGGAGGGTGGGGTCACGAATGGCGAAGACATCCGCGTCACCGTCTGGATGAAACCCATCTCGACGCTGATGAAACCCCTGCGGTCGATCGACATGAAGACCATGACCGAATCCCCCGCGGCCATCGAGCGCAGCGACGTGTGCGCGGTGCCGGCGGCCGCCGTCGTGGGCGAAGCGATGCTGTGCCTGGTCCTCGCCGACGCCGTGCTCGAAAAGTTCGGCGGCGATACGTTGTCCGAAATCGACACCGCGCGGCGCCACTACGCGTCCACGCTCGACGCCCGGCTGGGGCCCCTCTCGGACTCACTCTGATGCTTCGGCCGCTCGTGAAATACGGTGCCCCCGGCCTTCATACGCCGGCCCGACCGGTCACGGAGTTCAACGATGAGCTGGGGCGCTTGATGGATGACATGGTGGCGGTGATGTATGCCGCGCCGGGCATTGGTCTGGCGGCTCCGCAAATCGGCGTACCGCTGCGCGTTTGCGTCATCGACCTCAGCGTGGGCAAGCGCGGGGGCGAACTCATCGCGATCGTCAACCCCGAGTTCGTGGAGCGCGAGGGCATGCAACTCGAAGAAGAGGGATGCCTCAGCGTGCCGGGCTTCACCGCCACCGTGCCTCGGCCGGCCCGCGCCGTGGTGCGGGGCTTCGATCGCCACGGCAAGCCGCAGACGATCGAGGGCACGGCCCTGCTGGCGCGGGCCCTTCAGCACGAACTCGATCACCTCGACGGCCACCTCTTCCTCGATCGCCTCCGCGGCATCAAGCGCGACCTCATCGTCCGGAAGATTCGCAAACTCGATCGCGCCGGGAAGTGGTGAGCGTCGTGCGACTCGCCTTCTTCGGCACACCCGACTTCGCCGTTCCCTCGCTGGCCGCCCTCGAGACGAGGCATGAAGTCGTCGCGGTCGTGAGCCAGCCGGATCGCCCCCGCGGCCGGGGCCAGAAGACGTCCGCCAGTCCCGTGGCGGCCCACGCGGAACGGAACGGCCTCACGGTCTTCCGCCCCGAACGGATCAAGACCGAGGAGTTCCTTTCAGCCTTCAAGGCGCTGAATGTCGACCTCGCCATCGTGGCGGCATACGGCAGGATTCTGCCGGCGGCGTTGTTGGAGGTGCCACCACTCGGCTTCATCAACGTGCATGCGTCTCTCCTGCCGCGGTGGCGTGGCGCGGCGCCTATTCATCGCGCGGTGCTGGCGGGCGACGGAGAGACGGGCGTCACGATCATGCGAGTGGTGCCCGCGCTGGACGCCGGTCCGATGCTGGCCAAGGTGCCCCTGGCGATTGGTCCCGACGAAACGACCGCGGAACTCGAGCCGCGGCTCGCCAAGGCGGGCGCGTTCCTGCTCGCAGAAGTCGTGGACCGGCTTGCCGCCGGCCCCATCCATGAAGAGCCGCAGGATGAACGTCTCGTGACCTACGCCGCGCGGATTGACCGAACCGAAGGCCGGTGCAATTGGGATCGGCCTGCACCCGACATCCACAATCACATTCGGGGCCTGCAGCCCTGGCCGTTGGTGTCGGCGCATCTCCATGGCCGGCGGGTTCTGCTGGTACGGTCGCAAGTCGCGTCGGCGGACGAGCCCCAGGCTGTCGCGCCGGGTACGGTCACTCGCGTGGAGCCGGACGGCCTCGTCATCGCGGCAAATCCGGGAACCGTGCGTCTGCTGTCCATTCAGCCCGAGGGCCGATCGGCCATGCGCGTCCGCGATTTCCTCAATGGTCATCGCGTGTCCGTGGGGGATCGCCTGGAACCCGTCTCCTCATGATCACGGTCAGGGCCGCGGCCGCCCAGGTGCTGCTCGCCATCGAAACGGGCGAGACGACGCTTGGGACGGAGGTGGAACGTTGGCGGTCCGAGGTGCCCGAGCGCGATCGCGCGCTGTTCCTGGAATTGGCCACCGGGACACTCCGCTGGCGCAACGAGCTGGACGCCGTGATCGCGGCGGCCAGCCAGCGTGCCGCGCGCGAGATTGATCCGCCGGCGCTCGCGGTCCTTCGCCTTGCGGTCTATCAGCTCCGGCACCTCGATCGCATTCCCGAGCATGCGATCGTGCACGAATCGGTCGACACCATTCGGCAGCTCGGTCAACCGAAGCTGTCCGGTTTCGTGAACGCCGTACTCCGGACAATGATCCGGCGCGGGCCCGCCATCTCGCTGCCGAAGCGCCCGCCATCAACCTCGGGGATTGACGCGCAGGTGCGGTATCTCTCGATCACCTTGTCGCACCCCGCGTGGCTCGTGCACCGGTGGATCGCGCGGGTGGGCTTCGACGCGGCCGAAGCGTGGTGCCAGTTCAACAACTCGTCTCCCACCGTGACCGTACGATCGGCTGGCCGCCTCGACGCCCAGACTTTGCTGGCACGCCTGGCTGACGTGTCCATCGAGGCAACGGCTGCGCCGTTCGTCCCTGATGCTATTCGGCTGCCGCCCGGATCGCTCGGCCGGGTGCCAGCCGATTTGCGCGACGAACTCGTGGTGCAGGACGAGGGCGCGCAGCTCGTGGCGCGCCTGGCCGACGCGAGGCCTGGCGAGCGGGTGCTCGACGCCTGCGCGTCACCGGGCGGCAAGTCGCTGGTCATCGCGTCGGACCTCAAGCGTGGGGACTCCCCGACTCGCCTGGTCGCCGCGGATTTCCGGCAAACGCGTGTCGAAACGCTGGCGCGCACGCTCCGTCCGCTCGCGCCGGACGTCTCCATCGTGCGGCTGGATGCCCGCGTGGCGCTGCCGTTCTCGGCCGCGTTCGACTGCGTGCTCCTCGACGCGCCTTGCTCGGGCCTCGGCACGGTCCGGCGCGATCCTGACCTGAAGTGGACCCGGCGCGCGGCCGATCTCCCGCGTTTTGCCGCCGACCAGCTCGCCATGCTGCGCGCGTGCGCCGCGGTCGTCAGGCCCGGTGGCCGTGTGATCTATGCGACCTGCTCATCGGAGCCGGAAGAGAACACCGCCGTTGTCGACGCCTTTCTCGCCGATGCCTCCGAGTTCACGCTCATGCCTCCCGACCCGGCGTCGCCCGTCCCAGCCGTCCTTCGCAATCCGGCGGGCGCGCTCGAGACGCGGCCGTACGAGCAGGGCCTGGACGCCTATTTCGGGTCGGTTCTGGCGCGTCGCCGGACCGCGTAGTACACTTTTTCGTTCCATGCCCACCGAGAGGCTCCCCGCGGGCCGCCCGTCTGACCCAGCATCGCCGAGATCGGGCTCGTCGAAACCTGGGGGCATGGCAAAGCCAAAACCTCGGGCACTCAGCACGCGCGTGTGGAGGTCTGGCGGCATTCTGGTGCTCGCCGTCGCGCTCCTCGTCACATTCGGCGCCTTCTTCCTGACCGGGATGCGCGTCGCCAACCGCGCCCGCGAAGTGAAGGTGCCCAGTCTGCTCGGCCTGACCATGGCGGACGCGAACCGTGCGCTCGCCGAGGTCGGTCTGGTCCTCAAGATCGAAATGCGCCGGCCGGATCCGAAAGTCCCCGTCGATCAGGTGCTGGCCCAGGACCCGGCCGCGGGATCCGTGTTGCGGCGTCAGCGACAGGTGCGTGTGCGCGTGAGCGACGGCCAGCGTGACCCGGCCGTTCCATCGGTGATCGGCATGGCGGAGCGCACCGCCGAGATGGTGCTGGCGCAGGACAAGATCGAGATCGCCGACCGCGCCGAAATTCGGTCGCGCACGATGGAAACCGGCTCCGTGGTGGCGCAGGACCCGCCGTCGAAGGTGCAGTCCGCCAAGGTGTCGCTGCTCGTCAATCGCGGCGAAGAGGCCACCGCGTACGTCATGCCCGACGTCATTGGCGCACTCTCGGCGCGCGTCGTGGACATCCTGCGACGTCACGGATTTCGCGTCACGGTCGCCGCCGAAGTGCCCTATCCCGGCATCGCGCCCGGCATCGTCGTTCGGCAGAGCCCGCAGGCCGGGTTCCGAATCGGCTACGGCGAGGCCGTGCAGTTGGAGGTCAGCCGATGAGTGTCCGGCTCGCGCCGTCGATTCTGGCGGCCGATTTCTCGCGACTCGCCGATGAAATCCGGCGCGTGGAGCTGGCAGGCGCGGACCTGATTCACGTGGACGTCATGGACGGCCACTTCGTGCCCGCGTTGACCATTGGTCCGCTCGTCGTGGCCGCCCTGAAACGGTCGAGCGTCGTTCCGCTCGATGTTCACATGATGATCACGGAGCCCGAACGGCAGCTCGACGCGGTGGCCGACGCCGGCGCGTCCAGGATTTCGGTGCACGTCGAGGCCACGCCGCACCTGCATCGACTCGTGGCCGCCATCAAGGCGCGCGGCCTCAAAGCCGGTGCGGCCATCAACCCGGCGACCCCCGTCGCGGCGCTGTCGGACATCATCGATGAGCTCGATCACGTACTCGTGATGTCCGTGAATCCCGGACTCACCGGTCAGCCGTTCATCCCCCACAGCCTCGAGAAGGTGGCGGACGTCCGGGCCCTCATCACGGCCCGGGGGGCACGCGCGGAGATCCAGGTGGACGGCGGAGTGGACCTGACCAACGCTGGCGCCCTGGTCCAGGCCGGCGCCACGATCCTTGTCGCCGGGGCGGCCATCTTCCACACGCCTGACGCGGCGGCCGCGGTCCAGGCCCTCCGGCGCGCGGCCGTGTCGGGTTCCCCCAGGTGATGCGTTCTTCCAAGACAACGCTAAGGGTGAGGTACGCGGAGACCGACCAGATGGGCGTCGTGTACTACGCAAACTACTTTGTGTGGTTCGAGGTGGCCCGCACCGACCTGCTGCGATCGCTCGGGTGGAGTTACCGCGACATGGAGGCCGCGGGCGTCGTTTTGCCCGTGATCGAGGCCTCCTGCCAGTACAGCCGCCCGGCGCGTTACGATGATGAGATTGAAATCCGGACGGAGGGCATCCTGACATCCCGTGTCCGCATGGAATTCGCCTACGAGGTGATGGTGACCGGAGACCCGCACGCGATCGCCACCGGCCGAACGGCCCACGCCGCCATCACCAAAGCGGGCAAGCCCTGCCGGCTCCCGGCACGTATCCTCGAGGCCTTCGCATGAAAGCTCTTGTGACCGGCGCTGCCGGCTTCATCGGTTCGACCCTCGCCACCGCGCTCACCGACTGCGGGGCGGAGGTGGTGGGAGTGGACTGCTTCACCGATTACTACGCGCGCAGCATCAAGGAACAGAATCTCTCGGTGCTCCGGACACGTCCGGCATTCCGATTCGTGGAAGCGCCCCTTCAGACGGTGCCCATGGACGACCTGCTGGACGGCGTGACCCATGTCTTCCATCTGGCCGCCCAGGCCGGTGTGCGCGGCAGCTGGGGGGACCAGTTCCGCACCTACACCACGAACAACGTCGATTCGACGCAGCGCCTGCTCGAGGCCGTCAAGGACCGCCCGATCGAGCGTCTCGTCTACGCCTCGAGTTCATCCGTCTACGGCGACGTCGCGGCGATCCCGATGCGCGAAGACGCGTATCTCCAGCCGCTGTCGCCCTACGGCGTGACCAAGCTCGCCGCCGAGCACCTGTGCCATCTCTACTACGCGAACCACGGGGTTCCGGCTGTATCTCTTCGATACTTCACGGTTTACGGTCCACGCCAGCGCCCCGACATGGGCTTCCACCGGTTCATTCGGGCGGCGCTCACCGGCGGACCGATTTCGCTCTTCGGCGACGGCGAGCAGACCCGTGACTTCACCTTCATCGCCGACATTGTCTCGGCGACGATGGCCGCGGGCGACCGGGGAAGGCCGGGCGCCGTCTATAACATTGGCGGGGGCAGCCGTGTCACCATCAATCAGGTGCTCGAGATCATCGGGCGTCTGACGGGTCGGCCCCTGAACATCCGGCGTCTGCCCGCGGAAAAAGGAGACATGCGGGACACGTTTGCCGACACGACGCGAGCCCGGACCGATCTCGGCTTCGCACCGTCCCATTCGCTTGAATCCGGCCTGGCGGCGGAATGTGCCTGGCTAACCACCGTCCTGGAAGAGAGCCAGACCTAGCCATGCCCGCTCGACGACTTACTCGCACCACCTTGGCGGCCTCGATCGCCGCGATGTTGGCTTTTGGACTCACCGCCTGCGGTCCCCGCAACAAGGGCGCGGTCGTGAACCCCGGCGAGGCCAACGCCGACAAGTACCTCTTCGACCGCGGCAACGAGTCGCTCACCCGTAAGCACTGGCTCGAGGCGCGGGAGTACTTCCGCAAGCTGGTCGACACCTACCCCACGAGCCCGTACCGGCAGGACGCCAAACTCGGCATCGGCGACACCTACCTCGGTGAGCGCCGCAGCGACAGCGACGTGCTCGCCGCGAACGAGTTCCGCGAGTTCCTGCGCTACTACCCGCTCGCCTCCAAAGCCGACTACGCCCAGTACCGGCTCGCGCTGTCTCAGGTGCGGCAGGAGCTGTCGCCGGAGCGCGACCAGACGGCGACCCACGAGGCGTTGAGGGAACTCAATACCTTCGTCGCCAACTACCCGCAGAGCCAGTGGCTGCCGGACGTCATGAAACTGTTGCGCGAAACACGCGACAAGCTTTCCGACAGCGAGTTCTTCGTTGGGCGTCAGTACTACCGCACCCGCTGGTATCCCGGCGCCGTGTCGCGCCTGACGGAGCTGCTCAAGACCGACCCGCAGTACACCCGCCGCGACGGCGCGTATTTCTTCCTGGCCGAGGCGTATTACAAGCAGGACAAGAAGCCGGATGCGCTCGCGCTGTACGAGAAGCTGATTGGGGAATTCCGCGTCAGCGACTATCTGAAGGACGCGAGGGAGCGCATCGCCGTGTTGCAGGCCGAGAAAGTGCAGGTCGCGGACTCAACCGCCGCAACCGCGGTGGCCCCTGCCGCTGCGCCATCGTCGGCCCCGTCCTCGTCTTCCACGACACCGTCGACGACGCCCAGCTCGTCAGCCACGCCGACGATTCAGACTCCCAAGTAAGAGCTTCTGTCGGAGCCCCGGACCTTCAGGTCCGGGCCGACCCTCGACCTGAAGGTCGAGGGCGCCAAGGGACGCAGTCGACAGTTCCGACTATCCGTTGACGCGGAGGCCCGGGCGCGCGGTCGTCGCCGGGTTCGGTTCGGCCGCCACGACGGGCGGCACAGGCTTGGCACCCAGCGCCGCATTGGCCTTGCGAGAGTAGTCGATGGCCGACACCAGCGCGGCAATCGTCGCCACCCACAGCGCGGTCACGCCGAGGATGTAGAACTGCTCGAGGTGTGGCGACAGGATCAGCAACAGGATCGCCACGACCTGCGACACCAGCTTGATCTTGCCCAGCGGGGATGCCGGCATCGTTTGGCCGCGCGCGTGCACGACGCTTCGGAGCACGGTGACGGCGAACTCGCGGCCGAGAATCACCGCCACCATCCATGCCGACGCCAGGCCGTTCGCCACGAGCGACACGAGCGCGGCGGTCACCAGGAGCTTGTCGGCCAGCGGATCCATCCACTGTCCCAGCCCGGTCACCTGGCCACGCCGACGGGCGAGGTAGCCGTCGAGCCAGTCGGTAGCCGAAGCGACGGCGAAGATGGCGGCTCCGAGAATCTCGTTGCTGACGCCAAACAACTCGCGGCCCGGAAATTTTGTCAGGAGCACCACGACCAGCAGCGGGACCAGGAAGATACGGCCGAGCGTGAGGGTGTTGGGAAGATTCAAAACTGCCCTACGTCATCTTACGGCATTTGAGCGCGGCGTTGAGAAACCGCGCGAAGAACGTGGAAGATTTCGGACGGCGCCGCTGAGGCTTCGACGTTAGAATTTAGGCCGATGCGCGCCATTCTGCTTGCCGGGGGCAAAGGCACCCGGCTGCGTCCACTCACCCTGCACACGCCAAAGCCCGTCGTGCCGATCTTCGATCGACCGTTCCTCCGCTATCAGATCGACCTGCTCCGGCAGGTGCCGGAGATCGACGACATCGTGCTCAGCCTCAACTACCAGCCCGAGAAGATCGAAAAGGTCTTCGGGAACGGCGCCGACCTGGGCATCAAGCTGAGCTACGTGGTCGAGCCTCATCCGCTGGGCACGGGGGGCGCGATCAAGTTCGCCGCGGGCTCGTATCGAGGCGCACCGCTGGTCGTGTTCAACGGCGACGTGTTCACGTCGGTCGACCTCTCGGCCGTGATTGCGCTGCACCGGGAGCGGCAGGCCCACGCCACGATTGTGCTCACGCCGGTCGAGAACCCGAGCGCCTACGGTCTCGTCGAAACCGACGCCCGGCAGAACGTGTTGGGTTTTCTCGAGAAGCCGTCGCCGGACGAGATCACGACGGACATGATCAACGCCGGCATCTACGTCATCGATCCGGACACGCTCGACCGCATTCCATCCAACACGGTCTTCTCAATCGAACGCGGCTATTTCCCGTCGCTCGTGGCGAACAAGGAGATGTTTGTCGCCTACCACTATCGCGGCTATTGGATCGACATCGGCACGCCGGAGAAGTATCGCGAGGCGCACCGGAACATCATGGACGGCCACTTCGTGGCTCCGCCGTTCGACAGGTCCGCGGGCAGGCCGCACGTCTCGCCCGAGGCGCGCGTGGACCCGGGCGCAGTCATCGAAGGGCCCTGTTTCATCGATCGAGGCGCGGTCGTGAAGGCCGGCGCCATCATCGGGCCCTACAGCGTCGTCGGGGCGCATTGTGAGATCGGCGAGCGCGCGCATCTGGACGCGGCCATCGTGTGGCCCGGTACGAAGATCGGCGCCGACGCAAAGCTGCGCGGCGCGATCGTCGGCCGCGACTGCGTGATCGGCGCTCACGCCGAGCTTGGTGAGGGTGCCATGGTTGGTGACCACTCGGTCGTGACGGAATATTCGAGGACCCATTCGTGACCATCCCCGCATCGATTTTCAAGGCGTACGACGTCCGTGCGCTGTATCCGAGCGAGCTGAACGAAACCGGGGCGCGGGCCATTGGCCGCGCGTTTGTCGCCTATCTGAGTGCGTCGAAGATTGCCGTCTCGCGTGACATGCGAACGTCGTCGCCGACCCTGGCCGCGGCGTTCATCGAGGGCGCCTGCGAACAGGGCGCGGACGTCGTGGACTACGGCATGTGCGCGACCGACATGCTCTACTTCGGCGTCGTGCGGGACGCGCTTGAGGGCGGCGCGCAGATCACGGCCTCACACAACCCCGGCGAGTACAACGGCATCAAGATGGTGCGCCGCGAGGCTTTTCCCCTCTCGGGCGACGCCGGCATCGGCGATATCCGCGACATGGTGACGACGGGGGCGATTCCGGCGCCGACACGTCCGCCGGGCAAACACCTCCACGCATCGCTGCTCGACGACTACATCGACCGAGTGATGAGCGTCATCGACCCGACCGTCATCAAGCCCTTCAACGTGGTGCTCGACGCCGGCAGCGGCATGGCCGGACTGGTCGCACCGCGGCTCTTCGACCGTCTGCCGTGCAAGACGACGAGGCTGTGCTTCGAGATCGACGGCCGCTTCCCCAACCACGAGGCCAATCCGCTCATCGAGGAGAACCGCGCCGACATCGTGGCACGCGTGATCAAGGAGAAGGCGGACATCGGTATCGCGTGGGACGGCGATGCGGACCGCTGCTTCTTCATCGACGGCACCGGTGAATTCATCGCCGGCGATTTCATCACGGCGCTGCTCGCCGAGGCCGCGCTCACCAAGTTCCCGGGCGAAAAGATCATCTACGACGTGCGGGCCAGCTACGCCGTCAAGGACACCGTCGCGGCGTACGGCGGCACGGCCCTGATGAACCGCGTGGGCCATGCCTTCATCAAACGCCGGATGCGCGAGGAAGATGCCCTCTTCGGCGGCGAGGTCACCGGACACTACTACTTCCGCGATTTCTACTACGCAGACAACGGCTTCATCCCCGCGCTGCTCATCCTCGAACTCATGAGCCGGCGCAACATGACGCTGCGCGAACTGCTCGCGCCGCTCCGCGAGAAATACTTCATCACCGGCGAGCTCAACACCAGAGTTGCTGGCGTCGACGTCGTCCGTGCTCGCCTCGAGGACCTGGCCGGCAAATACAAGCACGGCCACACGTATCAGATCGACGGCTTCTCCGCCGAGTTCCCCGACTGGCATTTCAACGTCCGCGGCTCCAATACGGAGCCGCTCCTGCGCCTGAATCTCGAAGCGACGACGCAGGCGATGATGGAAGAGAAGCGCGATGAAGTGCTGGGGATCATTCGCGCATAGGTTCGGGGCTCCACGGCCGCCACCCCGCAGCCGTCGCCTGCAGCCAGAGACGGGGTGTTGTAGTGCAACACCCGGTCTCTTACACTAGAGGCGCGCGGGCTTAGCATAGTGGTAATGTCCTGGCTTCCCAAGCCAGTCAGACGGGTT
>JBDTNQ010000017.1:0-50144 GCA_039933635.1 Acidobacteriota bacterium | reverse complement strand
GAGGGGTGTGCCCGCGCGGTCCGGCCGAGGTCGTCCAAGCATGCTGAGCGTCGATTTGTCCGTTCTCTGGGTCATTGGGCTGCTGCTCCTGCTGTCCGTGATCCTGAACCGGCTTGTCTTCAAGCCCGTGCTGGCCGTCATCCAGAAGCGCGAAGACGCCGTGACCTCGGCGCGGCAACTCGCCGAACAGGCCGCTGCCGAGGCCCGGAAGGCCGCCGAAGAGTTCGACCGCAAGACCCAGCAGGCGCGTTCAGAGATCTACCGGCAGATGGATGACATGCGTCAGGCGGCACTTGCTGACCGCACCTCGCTCATCGAAGACACCCGCAGGGAAGCCGAATCTGCGCTCGCCAGCGCGCGGGCCGAACTCGCGCGCGACGTCGAGGCCGCACGCGCGACCCTCGACGCGGACGCCGACAGTCTGGCATCCGAGGCCACCACCCGCATCCTCGGCCGGCGAGCCTCCTAGCGTGACTCCCGTGTTCTCGTCCCTGCGTATGACATTCGCTCGCCGCGTCCTCGCGGCGTTTCTATGCACCGCCGTCCTGGGCGTCATCGCCACGATGACCGTTCGAGCGCAGTCGGCGGAAACCACCGCTCCGGCCCGGACCGACGGGCACGAGTCGACCGCCCACGAGCCGGCCGAACACGAAGCCGGCTGGACGCCCACGATCGCGAAGGTCGTCAACTTCGTCGCGCTGGTCGGCCTCCTGGGCTACTTCCTGCGCACCCCGCTCAGTCAGTACCTCGTCGGTCGGCACACCACCATTCGCAAAGATCTCGCCGATGCCGAGGCCGTGCGCGTCGCTGCTGAAGCGCAGTTGGCCCACGTGCGCGTGCGGCTCGCGGAGCTGCCGGCGGAACTCCGGGCGCTCGACGAACGCGGACGCGAAGAGCTGGCGCACGAGCGCGAGCGGATGAAGGCCGCCACCGCGGCCGAGCGTGAGAAATTGCTGGATCGCACGCGGCGCGAGATCGATCTCCAGTTCCGGATCGCCCGGCGTGAGCTCGTCGAGCACACCGCCGATCTCGCGATCTCGCTCGCGCGAACACGTCTCACGCAGGCGATCACGCCCGACGACCAGGCCCGCCTCATCGATCGCTACGTGGCGGAGGTCCACTCGTGACCGAACGCACGGTCGCCCGTCAGTACGCCCACGCGCTGTTCGACGTCGCCACGCGCGAACACCAGGTCGAGGCCGTCACGCGCGACTTGGCCGGTGTGGCCGCCCTCGTCGCCAGCCACCAGGAACTGAAGGCGATCTTCGAAACGCCGCTCGTGCCGCCGCGCAAGAAGCACGCGCTCGTCGAGGCGCTGGTTGCGGCTGGCAGCCCGATTCGTCCCGAAGTGTCGCGGTTGCTCCTGATGCTTGCCGACCGCGATCGCCTCCGGATTCTGGGCGACCTCGCACGGGCGTACGCGGCGCGCGTCATGGAAGCCGGACAGGCCGTGTCCGCCGACGTGGTCACGGCCGTCCCGCTCTCGCAGGAGCGGCAGACCCAGCTGGCCGAGGCGCTCGGGAAGGTCACCGGACGAACCGTCACCGTCAATGCCCGCGTCGATCCCGCCATTCTTGGCGGGGTGGTTGCGCGCGTCGGCAGTCAGGTCTTCGACGGGAGCGTGGTGCGACAGATTGAACGGCTGCGGGAACGCTTGCTCGCCGACGCCTGAAATGTGGGCGCGGGCTGACCGCTGACGCGTACGAGGATCGAAGGGCGCACTGAAGCCGCGCCCGTGAGGACAGCATGCAGATCAAGGCCGAGGAAATTTCGAAAATCATCCGGGACCAAATCGGCAACTATGCCGTGGATGTCGACATCGCGGAAGTCGGCACAGTGGTCTCCGTCGGCGACGGTATCGCCCGCATTCACGGCGTCGAGCGGGCCATGGCCGGTGAGATGCTCGAGTTCCCGAACGGGCTCTTCGGCATCGCGCTGAACCTCGAAGAGGACAGCGTCGGCGCGGTGCTGCTCGGTCACTCGACGGACGTCAAAGAAGGCGACACCGTCAAGCGCACGGGCCGGATCATCTCCGTGCCGGTCGGCGACGAGATCATCGGCCGCGTCGTCAACTCACTGGGTCAGCCCATCGATGGCAAGGGGCCGATTGCGTCGAAGCAGTCGATGCCCATCGAACGCCTGGCGCCGGGCGTCGTCGATCGCTCGCCGGTCAAGGAACCCCTGCAGACGGGGATCAAGGCGATTGACGGCATGGTGCCCATCGGCCGCGGTCAGCGCGAGTTGATCATCGGCGACCGCCAGACGGGCAAGACCGCCGTCGCCGTCGACGCCATCATCAACCAGAAGGGCCTCGGCGTCATCTGCATCTACAACGCGATCGGCCAGAAGCAATCCACGATCGCGCAGGTCGTCAAGACGCTCGAAGAGGCCGGCGCGATGGAATACACCATCGTCGTCGCCGCGGGCGCGTCGGATCCGGCGCCGCTGCTGTACATCAGCCCGTACTCCGCGTGCACCATCGGCGAGTTCTTCCGCGATAGCGGGCGCCACGCGCTCGTCATCTACGACGACCTGTCGAAACACGCGCAGTCGTACCGCGAGATCTCCCTGCTGCTGCGGCGGCCGCCGGGCCGCGAGGCGTATCCCGGAGACGTCTTCTACCTGCACTCGCGACTGCTCGAGCGTGCGGCGAAGCTCAAGAAGGAACTGGGTGGCGGATCGCTCACGGCGCTCCCGATCATCGAGACGCAGGCGGGCGATCTCTCGGCGTACATTCCGACGAACGTCATCTCGATCACCGACGGCCAGATCTTCCTGGAAGCCGACCTGTTCAACCAGGGGATCCGCCCCGCGATCAACGTCGGCAACTCCGTCTCGCGCGTCGGCGGTTCCGCGCAGATCAAGGCCATGCGTCAAGTCGCGGGCTCGCTGCGCCTCGATCTCGCGCAGTACCGCGAACTTGCGGCGTTCGCGCAGTTCGGCAGCGACCTCGACGCGGGCACCCAGAAGCAGCTCAACCGCGGCAAGCGGCTCACCGAGATTCTCAAGCAGCCGCAGTATCGGCCGCTGCCCGTCGAAAAGCAGGTCGCGATCATCTTTGCGGCCACCAACGGCTTCCTCGACGCGGTCCCGGTCGAGCGCCTGCGCCCGTACGAGGACGGCCTGTACCGCTTCCTCGACACGCGTCACCCCGGCACGCTCTCCGCGATCTCCGAAAAGAAAGTGCTGGACGATGACGTGAAGAAGGCGCTGACGGACGCCCTGACGGAGTACGGCCGCGAGTTCGCGGCAGGAGCCGCGGCGTAAGACCATGCCGTCACTGATTGACATGCGCCGGCGCATCCGCGCCGTCAAGTCCACGCAGCAGATCACCAAGGCCATGAAGATGGTCGCGGCGTCGAAGCTGCGTCGCGCGCAGGAGCGTGTCGTGGCGGCGCGTCCGTTCGCCGATCAGGCCCGCCGCGTGCTCTCGAGCATCGCGTCGCGCGTCGATCCGACGACCCATCCGTTGCTCGCGCGCCGGCCCGGGGAAGACGCTGGCGCCACGCTCCTCATCGTGATCACCGCGGACCGTGGCCTGTGCGGCAGTTTCAACACCAACGTCATCAAGGCCGTCGGGACTTTTCTGCGCGAGAATCCGGGCCGCGCCGTGTCGCTGGGACTCGTCGGCCGCAAGAGCCGCGATTTCCTCGGGCGCCGCGGCATTCCGGTGCGGTTCGACTACGTGAACCTGCCGAAAGCGATCGGTTTCGCGGAAGCCGAAGCCATTGCGGCTCCGGCCGTGAAGGACTACATCGACGGCAAGATCGACAGCGTCTACCTCGTGTACAACGAGTTCAAGTCGGTCATGCAGCAGCGCGTCGTGCTGGAACGACTGCTGCCGCTGGTGCCGCCGCCGGCGGCTCAGCCCGGGGCGACGGACGCCAGGGAATATCTGTTCGAGCCGTCGCCTGAGCGGATTCTCGAGATCCTGCTGCAGCGGCTCGTCGTGGCGCAGGTGCTCCGCGCCCTGCTGGAGTCGAACGCGGCGTTCTTTGCCGCGCAAATGACGGCGATGGACGCGGCGACGCGCAACTCTTCGGAAATGATCGACAACCTGACGCTGTACATGAACAAGATCCGTCAGGCGGCGATCACGCGCGAGATTATCGAGGTCGTGTCCGGCGCGTAGCAGGAAGTTCGACGTTCGAAACCGCCAACGCCGGGCGTGTCACGGAGTGAGAGAGAAACATGGCAGTCGCTGAAGCAACAAAGATTGGGAAGGTCGTCCAGGTCATCGGTCCGGTGCTGGACATCGAGTTTGCCGACGGGCATCTGCCGGCGATTTACAACGCCGTGCGGGTCACCGGCCAGGCCGGCGCCGACAAGATCGACATCATCGTCGAGGTCGAGCAGCACCTGGGTGAGAACCGTGTGCGCGCGGTCGCGATGAAGCCGACCGACGGTCTGCAGCGAGGCATGGAGGCGGAGGACCTCGGCGGGCCGATTTCGATTCCCGTCGGCCCCGAGACGCTCGGCCGCGTCCTCAACGTTCTGGGTGAACCTGTCGACTTTCCGGATCGTCCGGTTCTGACCAAGGAGCGGTGGCCGATTCATCGTCCGGCTCCGACACTCGAAGAGCAGTCGACCGAGCTCAAGATGTTCGAAACGGGCATCAAGGTCATCGACCTGCTCGAGCCCTACCTGCAGGGCGGCAAGATCGGCCTGTTCGGCGGCGCCGGCGTCGGCAAGACCGTCATCATCATGGAGCTCATCAACAACATCGCCATGAAACATGGCGGTGTGTCGGTCTTCGGCGGCGTCGGCGAACGCACGCGTGAAGGCAACGACCTGTGGCTGGAGTTCCAGGAGAGCGGCGTCATCGACCCGAACGACCCGGCGAAGTCGCGCGCGGCACTGGTCTACGGTCAGATGACGGAACCGCCGGGCGCACGCCTTCGGGTGGCGCTGTCGGCCCTCACCGTGGCGGAGTACTTCCGCGATTCGGAGGGCAAGGACGTCCTGCTCTTCATCGACAACATCTTCCGATTCACGCAGGCCGGTTCGGAAGTCTCGGCGCTCCTCGGCCGCATGCCGTCGGCCGTCGGGTATCAGCCCACGCTGCTGTCGGAAATGGGTCAGCTGCAGGAACGCATCACGTCCACCCGCAAGGGATCGATCACGTCGGTTCAGGCCATCTACGTGCCGGCCGACGACTACACCGATCCGGCGCCCGCGACGACGTTCGCGCACCTCGACGCGACGACGAACCTGTCGCGCGCGATCGCGGAGCTCGGGATCTATCCGGCGGTCGATCCCCTGGCGTCCTCGTCGCGCATCCTCGACCCGCGCATCATCGGTCAGGAACACTACGACGTGGCCCGTTCGGTGAAGCAGATTCTGCAGCGTTACAAGGACCTGCAGGACATCATTGCGATTCTCGGGATCGACGAGTTGTCGGAAACGGACAAGCTCACGGTCACCCGCGCGCGCAAGATTCAGAAATTCCTGTCCCAGCCCTTCTTCGTCGCCGAACAGTTCACGGGCTACAAGGGCAAGTACGTGACGATTGCGGACACCGTCCGGGGCTTCAAGGAGATCGTCGACGGCAAGCACGACGAGATCCCCGAGCAGGCGTTCTACCTGGCGGGCACGATCGAGGAAGTGCTCGAACGCGCGCGCGACCAGAAGTAGCCGATGGCCATTCCGAAACACATCCGGCTGGAATTCGTCACGCCCGAGCGTGCCATTGTGCACGACGAGGTGGACGAGATCGAGTTGCCCGGAGAAGACGGCTACTTCGGCGTCCTGCCGGGCCACGCGCCGCTCCTTGCCGCGCTCAGGACCGGCCAGATGTGGTATCGCAAAGGACCGGACAAGCGCTTCGCGTTCATTGACGGCGGCTTTGCCGAAGTGCTGGGCGATCGCGTCTCGATCCTCGCCCAGATCGCCGAGCGTGCGGAGGACATCGATCTGTCTCGCGCGGAGGCCTCGAAACGTCGCGCGGAAGATCGCCTCTCGAAGGCGAGCGTCGCGGACCTCGACGGCGAACGCGCGCGCATCGCGCTTCTCCGGGCCATCACCCGTCTGAATATTGCATCCCGGCAGGGGCGGCCGCGCGCCTAGATCCATGCTGCGTATCACCTCGGCGGCGGCGTCCCATCCGGGTTTGCGCCGGGAGGACAACGAAGATTCGTACTGCGTGCGGCCGGACCTCGGCCTGTTCCTGGTTGCCGATGGAATGGGCGGGCACGCCGCGGGCGAGGTCGCGTCGAGGCTCGCCGTCGACACCATCGAAGCCTTCCTGGCCGATACCAAGACGGCCGACGTGAACCGGACCTGGCCGTTTCCGTACGATCCCGCGATCTCGCTCGATCAGAATCGCCTGAGGGCTGCGTTCCGCCTGGCCAACCGTCGCATCGCGCAGGCCATGGACGACAACGAGGCGCTGCGTGGCATGGCCACCACGGCGGTTGCCCTGCTCGTCGGCCTCGAGCACGAACCGGCGATCGCGCATGTGGGCGACAGCCGCATCTACCTGTGGCGCGGCGACGAGTTGCAGCAGGTGACGCAGGATCATTCCTGGGTGAGCGAGCAGGTGCGGGCGGGCATCATGACCGAAGCCGACGCGCGGCGGCACCCATGGCGCAACGTCGTCACGCGCGCGCTCGCGGGCGGCGACGATCCGGACGTGGATCTCGCCACGGTGCCGGTGCTGGCTGGCGATCGATTTCTGATCTGTTCCGACGGTCTCTCGAGCGTCGTGACGAAGGAAACGATTGAGAGCAGCCTGGCGGCGCACCAGAGCCTTGACCAGACGTGTCAGACCCTGATTGCCGCGGCCAACGCCGCCGGTGGACCCGACAACATCACGGTGGCGCTGATCCAGGTCGATGTGGAGTAACCTCGCGACTCTGACGCGGTACCGCGGGCTCATCCAGAGTCTCGTCGCCCGCGATCTGAAAGCGCGGTACCGCGGGTCCGTACTCGGGTTCTTCTGGTCGTTCGTCAACCCGCTGCTGCTGCTGAGCATCTACACGTTCGTCTTCTCGTACATCCTCGTGAATGACGAGAAGAGAACGCAGCCCTACTCGGTCTTCATGTTCTGCGGTCTACTGCCGTGGACCTGGTTTTCGACGTCATTGACCGAGGCCGGCGGCTCGCTCATCTCCGGCGGGAATCTGATCAAGAAGGTGCTCTTTCCCGCCGAGGTCCTGCCCATCGTCGCCGTGTTGTCGAACATGGTGCACTTCTTTCTCGGCCTTTTGATCCTGGCCGGCTTCATGATCGGGACTGGCCACTATCCAAATCCCGTGAACCTTCCGTGGTTCCCGCTGGTCGTGCTGATTCAATTGATCTTTACGACGGCGCTCGCGTTGATTCTCTCGTCGCTGACGGTTCACTTCCGCGACATCCGAGACCTCGTCTCGAATCTCCTCACGTTCTGGTTCTTCGCGACGCCAATCATCTATTTCTACAAGGCCGACAACGTTCAGAAGCTGAAGTGGCTCTTCAACATCAATCCCTTCTTCCACCTGTCGGTCTCGTATCAAGAAATTCTCTTCTTCCATCCCCAGAATCCCGGCGACACGTTCGTCCACGGTCACCTGATCTGGCTGCTGGTGATGGGTGCGGCGTCCTGCCTGCTGTTCCTGCTCGGCTACTGGCTCTTCGATCGCCTGCGTGACTCCTTCGCGGAGGTCGTATGACGCCCGCGATCGAGCTCGACGCCGTCACGAAGATCTACCGGCGGTACGGCGGGCGACAGTTCGCGACGCTGAAGAGCGCGCTGCTGCAACGCAGCATCCTGCGCGATCTCCAGCCACAGGAGACGTTCACCGCCCTGAAAGACGTCAGTTGCAAGGTCGCCCCGGGCCAGACGCTCGGGGTCATCGGACGCAACGGATCCGGCAAGAGCACCACGCTGAAGCTCGTGGCAGGCATCACGAAACCGACGAGCGGCACGGTGCGGGTGCGCGGCCGTATCTCGGCCCTGATCGAACTCGGCGCGGGCTTCCATCCCGAAATTTCCGGCCGCGAGAACGTGTTTATCAACGGCATCATGCTCGGGCTGACGCGCCGCGAAATTCAGCAGCGGTTCGACGAGATCGTGGAGTTCGCCGAGCTCAAGGACTTCATCGACGCGCCCGTGAAGACCTACTCCTCGGGCATGTACATGCGGCTCGGTTTCGCCGTGGCGATCCACGTCGATCCCGACGTGCTGCTGGTTGACGAAGTGCTGGCCGTGGGCGACGAGGGTTTCACGCACAAGTGCCTCGACAAGTTCGGCGAGTTCAAGCGCCGCAACAAGACGATCCTGCTCGTGACGCATTCGCTCGGTCTGGTCGAGCGCTTCTGCGATGAGGCGTTGTGGCTCGATCACGGTGAGAGACGGGCGCAGGGAGACCCGAAGCGGGTCATCGGCGCGTACATGACCGACGTCGAGCGTCAGGAAGAGCAGCAACTCGCGGCGGTCGATGCGAAGGCGCAGCACGAAACCGCAGTGCCCGTGGTGCAGGCCGTGACCGGCCCGATCGACGCCGGCGCCGTCCAGACGGACATGACGCAGGCCACCGAGGGGCGATGGGGAACCGGAGGAGCGCAGATCTCGGAGGTCGTGTTCCTTGGAGACCACGGTCAGCCCACGCACGTGTTCCACACCGGTGAACCGGTGACGTTTGCCTTCACCGTCTCGACCGTGAAGCCGCTCACGGACTTTGCGTTCGGGATCGGCATCTTCAATGCCGAAGGCGTCTGCGTCTACGGCACCAACACGGACATCGAGGAATTCGTCCCGGACACGCTGACCGGCGACGCGGCCGTGCGCATGCACATCGAGGCCCTCGATCTCGTCGAAGGCACCTACAAGCTCGACGTCGCCGTTCATCGTCGCGACGGCGCGCCGTACGACTACCACCGCCTTCTGCACACGTTCCGCGTGAAGTCCCGATTGAAGGACGTCGGTATCTACCGTCCGAAACACACCTGGGCGTTCTCGCCCTCCGTCAAGTTCCGGTTGAAGCCGTAAGGCGCCCGCGATTCGCCAGCCATGCCTGTTCTCGATCAGGACCACGCGCGTGAGTTTGCGGAACGCCTCCGCCGGGAAGGCCGTCGCGTGGTATTCACGAACGGCGTCTACGATCTCCTGCACCCCGGCCACGTGCGCTACCTCAACGCGGCTCGGGCAGAGGGCGATGCGCTGATCGTGGGCGTGAACTCCGATCGGTCGGTCCGCGGGAACAAGGGCCCATCGCGACCGGTCACGCCTGAGCAGGAACGCGCGGAGATCATCTCCGCGCTGGCGTGTGTCGACGCGGCCGTGATCTTCGACGCTCCGACGCCGGACGCGATCATCACGCTCATTCAGCCGGACGTGCTCGTCAAAGGCGCGGACTGGGCGGCCGATCAGATCGTCGGACGGGACACCGTCGAGGCCCGAGGCGGACGCGTCGTGCGGATTCCGATTGAGCGGGGCTGGTCCACAACGTCTATCATCGAATCGATCCAGCGCAAGACCAGACCGTGATCGGCTCGTCCTCGTCTCTTGCTTTCCGCTCGCTGCTCAAGACCTCGGCGCGTCGCGCCGGGCTGGACCGATCACGCCCACGCATCACCGGGTTGACCCCTCAGGCGTTGGCGTTCCACGCCGCCGCCGTTGCCAGCGAGAGTCCGCTGTTTCTCGTGGTACCCACCGACACCGACGTCGAACGCACGGTGGCTGATGCGCGCCTGTTCATCGCGGCAACCCTCGGGCTCTCGGATCGCGAAATCGACGAGACCATCCTCGGATACCCCTCACAGGAAGTCGATCCGTATCGGGGCCTCGCCCCGCATCTGGAGATTGCCTCCGCCCGTGCTCGGGCGCTCTTCGCGCTCACCACGGGGACCGCGCGCCTGGTCGTCGCCTCGGCTCGCGCGCTGCTTCCCAGGCTCTCCGATGCTCCCTCGTTCGCGGCCGTGGGGGTCGCGCTGCAACCCGGTACCGAAATCTCGCCGCAGGACCTGGGCGATCGGTTCGCCCTTGCCGGATTTGCGCCGGAGGATCCCGTCGACGAGCACGGCGAGTTCTGCGTCCGCGGCGGAGTCGTCGACTTCTATCCGGCGTCGGAGGAGTCCCCCATCCGTCTCGAGTTCATCGGGGACATCGTCGAATCAATTCGCCGCTTCGACAGCGCGACGCAGCGGTCCCTCACGTCCGTCGATCGCGTCACCGTGGCGCCCCAACGGGAGCTCCTGCCCGATCCCGATCGTCCGGACGACCCGCAGGCTGCCGATCGATCCGCCACGATCATCGACTACGTGCGCCGGGCGCGGGCCCAGGTTGTTGTCTTCGAGACGGACGACGTCGAAGAGCGCGGTCTCGCGCTCGAACGGCAGTGGCGAACGGCGGCCAGCGATGCGGTCGCTCGCGGGGGGGCGGTCCGCCCGTACGAGGCGATTGCCGCGGAGTGGGATCAGATCGCCACCTGGCTCAGTCACGCGCATCGCATCAGCGCGCTGGCACTCGACGACGACGACGGCGGCGAGCACGTGTCGAGCGTGCCATCGCTCGAGTACCACGGCCGCATCGGGGACTGGGCCGCCGAGATCAGGCAGGCACGCGATCGGGGCGATGCTGTCGTGTTCGTCGCCGCCACGCCCGGCCGCGCCGAGCGCATCATCGAGATCCTCGCGGACTATGAGGTGCGCGCCCGCGCCGTCAAAGACGCCGACGATCTGGCGAGCGCCGCGGTGCTCGTCACGACCGGCCAGCTCTCACGCGGCTTCCATCTGCCCGCCGGCAACCTGCTGGTTTACGCCGAGACCGATCTGTTCGAAGAGGAGCGGCGCGTTCACGAACGGCGGCGCGCCTCGACGCGCAGTTTCCTTTCCGACTTCCGCGATCTCAAGATCGGCGACCTCGTCGTCCACGTCGACAACGGCATCGGCAAGTTCGTCGGGTTGAAGCGTCTGGCGCTCGTCCCGGGCCAGCAGCCGCAGGAATTCATGGAGCTGCGGTACGCCGGCGACGACAAGCTTTTCGTTCCACTCGAGCGCCTGGACCTGGTCCAGAAGTACACCGGCGGCGCGGCGGCCACGCTCGACAAACTCGGTGGCACGACCTGGGAGAAGGCGAAAACACGCGTCAAGAAAGCCATGCGGGACATGGCCGAGGAGCTGCTGAAGCTCTACGCCGCCCGGAAGGCGGTGAGCGGGCACGCCTTCAGCTCGGATTCGCACTGGCAACAGGAGTTCGCCGACGCCTTCGAGTACGACCTCACGACGGACCAGAAATCCGCCATTGCGGATATCTCACGCGACATGGAATCCACGACGCCCATGGACCGTCTGCTCTGCGGTGACGTGGGGTACGGCAAGACCGAGGTTGCCATGCGCGCGGCGTTCAAGGCCGTGATCGACGGCAAGCAGGTCGCGTTCCTGGCGCCGACGACGGTCCTGGCGTTTCAGCACGCGCGCACGCTCAAGGAGCGGTTCGCCGGCTTCCCCGTCAGAATCGACATGGTCAGCCGCTTCCGGACCAAGCAGGAGCAGCAGGAGATTCTCGAAGGCCTCGCGAAGGGCCAGTTGGACATCATCGTCGGCACCCACCGGCTCCTGTCGAAGGATGTGTCGTTCCGCGATCTCGGACTCCTCGTCGTGGACGAGGAACAGCGATTTGGCGTCGCGCACAAGGAGCGGATCAAGCAGCTTCGCAAGCGCGTCGATGTGCTGACGATGACCGCGACGCCGATTCCTCGGACCCTGAACATGTCCCTCGTCGGCATCCGTGACATGTCGGTGATTGAAACGCCGCCGCGCGACCGGCTGGCCATTCAGACGCACGTCGCCAAGTTCGACACGGCCGTCATCACGCGCGCAATCCGCACGGAGCTCGAACGCGGCGGGCAGGTGTATTTCGTCCACAACCGCGTCGAGTCGATTCACTCGATGGCTAGTCTCGTTGGCCGTCTCGTGCCCGATGCCCGCATTGTCGTCGGCCATGGCCAGATGGGCGACGAAGCGCTGGAAAAGGTGATGGTCGACTTCGTGGCGCACCGGTTCGATGTGCTGGTGGCGACGACCATCGTCGAGAACGGGCTCGATATCTCCAATGCGAACACGATCGTCATCAACCGTGCGGATCGGTATGGCCTCGCGCAGCTCTATCAGCTGCGCGGCCGTGTCGGCCGCGCCGATCGGCGCGCGTATGCCTACCTGCTGATTCCGGCGGAGCAGTCGCTGTCGCCCATCGCGCGTCGTCGTCTCGCCGCGATCCGCGAGTTCAGCGACCTCGGCAGCGGATTTCGCATCGCCGCCCTCGACCTCGAGATCCGTGGCGCCGGCAACCTGCTGGGCGGCCAGCAGAGCGGCCACATCGAGGCCGTCGGCTTCGATATGTACACGAAGCTGCTCGAGCAGACGATTCGAGAACTGAAGGGCGAGGATCTGGAGGACGAGCGCCGAGCCGCCGTGAATCTGCGACTCGACCTCCGAGTCGACGAGCGCTACGTCCCGGACATGAACCAGCGGCTCATGGTGTACCGCCGCCTGGCCAGCGCCCGGACCGAAGACGAGGTGTCCGGCGCCCTGGACGAGCTCCGCGATCGCTACGGCGCTCCGCCGCCCTCGGTGCTGAACCTGGCGGCGTATGCCCGCCTTCGCGTGCTGGCCGATCGGATTGGGGTCGAAAGCCTCGACCGCGAAGGCACGACCGTGGTCTTAAGGTTCAGGCAGGACGCCAAGGTGCATCCAGGGGTGCTCGCCAGGTTGCTCCAGACTCGTGGCGACCTGTCCCTGGTTCCACCAGTGGTCCTGCGTCTGGACCTGACGCGCCCGGCGGCCGCCCCGAAACCCGTGCCCGCACCGCCGAAGCCGAGGCCCCAGCCGCCCGGGAAGCTCGTTTCGACGTCCAAGAAACCGGTCGAGGACGACTCCACGGCGGACTCGTGGTGGACCACCAGAGCCACGACGAAGGTCGAGCCCGGCTTCACCCGGGACCTGATTCTTGCGGAAGCGCCAGTAGATCCATCCGCCCCGGGCGGCCTCTTCGAACGAATTGGCGACGTGCTGAGCCAGTTGAACCAGTCGCTTGTTACGGGCTAACATATTGATTCTGCGTAAGTTGTGCGTGTGAAGCTGGAGTTGGACTCATGAACCTATCGTTGAAGCTCATTGCCGCCCTCGTCTTGGCCGGGGTCGTCCTGCCCGTGGCCGCACAGGAGGCGACGACATCGAAGAGCGTCATCGTCGAGCGGGTACTCGTGCGCGTCAACGGCGAGATCTTCACCCAGTCGCAATTGACCACGCGGCAGGTCGGTGCGCTGCGCGAGATGGAGAAGGACAAACGCGAGGATGCCAAGCTCCCGTCCACGGTCGCCGAGATCACGCCGGACCTGCTGGTCGGCGCGGTCGACGAACTGCTCCTCGTCCAGCGCGGACGCGAGATGGGCGTCAAGTTCACCGACGAGCAGTTCAAGGACGCGCTCGACAGCATCAAGAAGGACAACAAGCTCGACGATGCCGGGCTGAAGGCGGCGCTGAATCAGGAAGGGCTGACGCTGGAAGAACTCCGCCAGCAGCTCGAGAAGACCTTCATGATTCGCGCGGTGCAGCAGCGTGAGATCGGGCCAAGCATGTCCATCACGCAGGAAGAGCAGCGGCAGTACTACGACAAGCACAAGGCGGACTTCATGACGCCGCTCACGGTCACCTTGCGCGAAATCCTGGTGAACGTTTCGACCACCACGCAGAAGGGTCAGAACATGTTCGCGGTGTCGGACGACAACTCCTCGAAGGCCAAAATCGAGGCGGTTCGCGCGCGAGCCGTCGCCGGTGAGGACTTCGTCAAGCTCGTGACTGACGCGTCCGAGTCGTCGACGAAGTCCACTGGCGGGCTCATCGGTCCCGTGAACGTCGAGGATCTGACGCCCGCGTTGAAGGACGCACTTGGATCGCTGCAACCCGGGGGCATCACGCTGCCGCTGCGCGGTCCACGCGGCTACCAGATCTTCAGGCTTGAAACACGATCGACGCCTGAATTGCGGCCATTTACGGCGGTTCGCGCCGAAATCGAGCGCGCGATTCGCGACGAGCGCATCGATCCAGAAACAGACAAGATGCTTGCCCGCCTGCGTACCCAGGCCGTCATCGAGTGGAAAGACGACGCCTTCAAGCAGATGTACGAGAAGCGTATCGCGGACAAAGCCAAGGAAGGCGCGGCTGCCGCGGCTGCACCGACCGCGAAGTCTGCCAAGTGAAGATCGGCAGCATCGATCTGGAGCATCCCGTCGCGCTGGCGCCCATGGCCGGCATGACGGACACGGCCTTCCGTCGCCTGGTCAAACGCCAGGGCGGGTGCGGGATGGTGGTCACCGAAATGGTGAGCTCGGAAGGGCTCGTCCGAGGCATAGATCGGACGCTCGAGTACGCGGAGTACACCGAAGAAGAACGACCTGTTTCGATTCAGATTTTCGGTGGGGATCCCGCCGTGATGGCGGATGCCGCGCAAGTGGTTGAAGGCATGGGTGCCGATGTCGTGGACATCAACATGGGCTGCCCGGTCCCGAAGATCGCCAAGCACAATGCCGGCTGCAGCCTGATGCGGGAGCCGGCGCACGCCGCAAGCGTCGTGCGCGCGATGGTGCGGGCCGTGAAGATTCCCGTGACGGTGAAGATGCGCGCAGGCTGGAACGAGCGCGAGATCAACGCGCCGCTGCTGGCGAAGATGGCCGAGGATGCCGGGGCCTCTGCCCTGGCCGTGCACGGTCGTACTGCCGCGCAGTCCTACACCGGCGAGTCGGACTGGAGTCTGATCGAACAGGTCGCGGCGTCCGTCAGCATTCCCGTTTTCGGTTCGGGCGATTGTGTGTCGCCCGAGCAGGCCGTCTCGCGCCTGGCGAGCGGCCGGGTGAGTGGCGTGCTGATCGGGCGAGGCGCACTGAGGAATCCGTGGATCTTCAGCCAGGCGGCCGTTGCCGCGTCGGGCACTACGCCGCCGCAGGTCTCCCTGGAGGAGAAGGGGCGGTTCCTCCTCGAGTACATCGATCTACTGCTCACCGAACGTGTGGACGAAGCTGACGGCTTTCGTCACGCGTTTCCGAGTCAGACGACGAATGCGCCAGCGAGAGGGCGGGAGCGCTGGGTGGTCAACAAGCTCCGCGCGCTGTGCTCGTGGTACACCAAGGGACTCGACGGCGGGGCGCACCTGCGCGTGGCGGTGAACAGCGCCGACTCGATTGGCTCCCTGCGTGGGATCGTCTCCGACTTCTTCGGTGTCACCGAAGACCAGGCGCACGCATTTTTGTCATAACACCAATAAATCGACTGCGTGCGGGCTGCTGGGGTCGACACTTTCAGTCTCGCAGATGACGGTGCGTTCGCAGTTCTCCCAGAACAGACGTCCCAGCTCTGCGTGGAGCGGGTTGGTGAGGTATTGGATCAGCCGCTCCCGCGTTTCGAACTCGAGCACCGCCGAATATTCGTAGGTCTTATCGCCAAAACTTCGCTCGTAACCGACGTCCACGTTAGTTCGTCGGCCAATCGACAGCCGCTGGACGAATTCAATCCGGGAACAAACGCTTAGTACTGATTGGGCAAATAACCTTTTGTCCGGGAGGGACATCGAGGCCTTTGGCTCAAACAGCACGATGTGTGAAATCATCTCGGCTTCTTGGGACCGCGGTTAGATGGGCCACGACCAGCTGATCCCCGGTTACCAGCAGGCGGACGCCCAGAACCAAACCCACCACCAGGACCTCGTCCCCCTGGGGGACGCCCACTGCCCGGGCCACGGCTGCCTGGTCCACCAGGACCACGGCCGCCAAATCCACCGGGTCCACGGCCGGACCCGCCCGGCCCGCGGCTGCCGGGTCCGCCCGGCCCACGACTGCCGGACCCGCCCGGCCCGCGGCTGCCGGGTCCACCTGGCCCACGACTGCCGGACCCGCCCGGCCCGCGGCTGCCGGGTCCGCCCGGCCCGCGGCTGCCAGGTCCGCCCGGCCCACGACTGCCGGGTCCGCCTGGCCCACGACTGCCGGGTCCGCCCGGTCCACGGCCGCCGGGTCCGGCGGGCCCGCGATTCCACGGCGCACCTCCGCCAGGTCCGCGTCCGGCGAAACCGCCCCCTCCCGGTCCACGACCGCTCGGGCTTCCTGAGTCTGAACTCCCAGTGCCGCGACCGCCAGGGCCGGCAGGACGCCAGGGGCCGCGGCGGTCGGATCCCCCGCGATTGTCACGGTTCCAGCTGGATGCTCCGCCAGGGCCCCGGTTGTTCGAGGTACGGTCAGACGGGCCTCGGGAATCAGGCCTTCCGGGACCGGGCCCTCGCGAGTCAGGTCTCGGTCCGGCTGGCCCGCGTGCATCCGACCGCGGCGGCCCAGATCGCGGGGCCGCAGGACCGCGATCGCGCGAACCCCAGCTGGATCCGCCTGCCGGGCCACGGCTGCCGGATCCCCAGCTCGACGAACGATTGGCCGGCCCCCGATTCGAGGGGCCCCGATCGCCCGAGCCCCAATTCGATTTCGGGCGATCTCCCGGTGGGCGATTGGGCGCGCCGCGGTCCCCGGATCCCCAATTCGAACGCCCTCGATCCTCACGCTTCTCGAAAGGGCGCCGTTCGCGTGGCCGATCAGGCGCGTCGCCGCCTTTCGGACCGTCAGCCGGGGGCTTCGGCGGGGCGCCCTCGTCCGGTGGTCTCGTGCTCCGGACCCGCTCACCGATGAGCCGTTGCTTGAAGCGCGCGCGTTTCTCGTCGCGAGTCGTTTGATACTTCGCGCGTGGGTCCGCGTGGTCGCCACCCGGTCGCCAGTCGCGGCCACGGCCTGGAACGCGTCCCTGGCCGGACGCCGCTTCAGCCGCCTCAGGTGAATCCCAGAATCGACCGCGCTCGAACCACTTCAACTGCGCGTCCGGTTGCGTCCGTTGAAGTTGTCGAAGCGTCGGCATGAGGTCTTCGGCGTCACGCGAGCGGAAGGCGGTCGGCAGCGCGCCGGCCACGATCACCCAGCACGAGAAGGTCTTTGCCATGTCTTAGTCCCGCTCCAGCCGCTTGAGCTTCTCAATCAGCGTCGTTCGCTTGACGTGCAGCAGATCCGCCGCGAGTCGTTTGTTGCCCGCCGCGCGCTCGATCGCGCGTTTGATCAATGTGTGTTCGAAGTTCGATACGAGCCGTTCCATGTCAACGCCCGTGTCCGGAATCACGACTTCAGTCGGACTCAGCACCGGGCCGACCTCGCGGATCTCGTCAGGCAGATCAATCGCGGCAATCTGCGTCTTTCCAGGCGACAGCGCGTAGGTGCGCTCCACCACGTTCTCGAGCTGCCGGACGTTGCCTGGCCACGAAAAGGCCATCAGCGTCTGCTGCGCGTCCTGCGTCAGCGTCACGCGGCCGCGTGACGGATTCTCGCGGTCAAAGCGCTCGAGGAAGTGCTGGGCCAGCAGCGGCACGTCCGCGCGGCGCTCCCGCAATGGCGGCATTCGCACGGGAATCACGTTCAGCCGGTAGTAGAGATCCTCGCGGAACGAGCCGTCCTCGACCATCTTCTTCAAGTCGGCGTTGGTCGCGGCAATCACGCGCACGTCCACTTTGACGGTCTGTGAATCGCCCACGCGCTCGAACTCCCGCGCTTGCAGCACACGCAGCAGCTTCGCCTGCAACGCGGGACTCATCGTCCCGACCTCATCAAGGAAGAGCGTGCCGCGATGGGCCTGCTCGATCCGCCCCTGACGATTGGCAATCGCGCCCGTGAACGCGCCGCGCACGTGGCCAAAAAGTTCCGCTTCGAGCAGCGTCTCCGGAATCGCGCTGCAGTTGATCGCGACGAAGCGCTGGCTCCGGCGCGGGCTGGCGTCGTGAATGGCTCGCGCGGCCAGCTCCTTTCCGGTGCCGGTCTCACCCGACACCAGCACCGTGCTCGATGTCGCGGCGACCGTTCGCAGCAGCTCGAACAGGTGAGCCATCGCCGGCGTGCGTCCAACAATCCCCTCGATGCCGAATCGATCGTGCAGCTGCGCCCGCAGGTACGCGTTCTCGGACTTGAGCCGGCGTCGATCGATGGACACCGTCAGCTCGTGCAGCAACTCCTCGAACTGAAACGGTTTCGTGATGAAGCCCTCGGCGCCGCGTCGCGTGATCTCCACGGCCTCGCGCACGGTGCCGAAACCCGTGATCACGACGGCAATGATGTCCGGATAGCGGGCCAGTGCCTCATCGAGCACCGCCCGACCGTCAACGCCGGGGAGGCGAAGGTCGGTCACGAGCACGTCGAACGCGAAGTGATTCAGGCGATCCAGCGCCTCTTCACCGGTGCCGGCCTGGGTGACCTTGAATCCGGTCTCCTGGAGCCGTTCAGCGATGGCGTCGCGAAATCCAGCCTCATCGTCGACCAGCAGGAGATGTCCGGATAGCTCACTCATGAAGCGACGGTATCTTGACACAAAGAGCGGGCAGGGTCTGATTGCCCCGAATGCGGGCGGATCCGGCGGGACAACGGTGTCGTTAAAGTCAGCACCAAGGCCCGCCGATAGTGTTGGGGAACACGCCTACGGGCGTTGACGGCCGGTTGTAACCTCCCTCGGCCGTGGATGGTGAGAGATGCTGCTTGAACGAAAGACTGTGTCGATTCCCCGGGCGTGCGAGCTGGTCGGTGTCAGCCGACGCACCATTTACAACTGGATCGCCGGCGGTAAGGTCCAGTACGTCCGCACTGCGGGCGGTTCCGTTCGCATCTTCGAGGATACGCTCTGGCGCAATCCGGATGCCTCCACCGAAGAGAGTGGAGCAGCCTGGACGCAGCGGCTCAGCCGTGGCGCCTGAGCAGCCGGCTGGCCAGGCGGCCATGCCGGTCGATCCGGCGGCGGAACTCTCGCAGGTGTTCCACCGGCTCAACAACCAGCTCGGCGTGATCCTGGCCAACGCCGAGCTGCTTGAAGCTCGCCTAACGGAAGACGGCCAACGGGCCCGAGCTGGCCAAGTGGTCTCTGGAACGCTGGAGGCCATCTCCGCCATCCAGGACCTTCGCCGCATCGTGGGTCTCCATCCGCCCCTCGGACGCTAGTCAGCTCACGAGGCCGTCGGCGGAATGACACCTTTGACGGTAGTGTCAACTTATCGACACCAAACTGCTGTCGGATTCCCGGCGCTTCGCACTCCTTCACACATCGTCAACTGGTCGTAAAGCCAACATTTACAGGGCTTTATCTCTGTATCAGCGCGTCAAGACTGCGGTCTCGGCGGGCCGAACTGCGCATGGCATCGCTGTTGCCTTAGGGAGTCTGCCAGCCGTTACGGCTGGAGGAGGCTTCGATGCAACGGGTGCCATTGGCATTTGCGGAACAACAGCGGGTTGAGGCGGGACTGCCTTTCGTGGAGTCGCTCGCCCGACGAATGGCGTCCACGATGCCGCACTCCATCGACCTGGGCGACCTGGTTCAGGACGGGGTCCTCGGGCTGATGGACGCCGCTCATCGCTTCGATGAGGGACGGGGGATCAAGTTCGAAACATTTGCCGAGCGCCGGGTGCGCGGCGCGATGATCGACGCTCTTCGCCGGGATGCCTGGCCGAGAGGCGTGCGTCGTGTACGCCGGGAACTCGAGGCGGCGCGCGAGCAGCTGCGCCGGGAACTGGGTTCCGAGCCGACCCTCAGCGACTTGGCCCGCCGCGTCGGTACCGAGGAATCGGTACTGGAACGGACAATCGTCCGCATCAACACGATCGAGTCCACCTCGCCACTGGCGAACCTCGACACGCTGGACAGTTCGACGCTGCCCGCCGTGCTCGTCCCGAGCGAACCCATCTCGCCGGATCGCCTGTTCGAACAGAATCAGACCCGCGATCGCGTGCGTGCCGCGCTCGGACAGCTGCCCGCGCGCGAGCGCCGCATCCTCTCGCTCTATTACTTCGGCGAAGCGACGATGAAGCAGATCGGGCTGGAGATTGGCGTCAATGAATCGCGCGTCTCGCAACTGCACGCCCGCGCGATCCAACGGCTGCGCCGGTTGATGTCGCCGGAACTGCCGCAGCGGCCGCGCCTCGTCAGCAAGTCGTCGAAGCCCAAGTTCACGAAGGCCACGCTCCCGCGTCGTGCCGCAAGAATGCCGATCGACCGCCGCGCGGTGGCGTAACGAAATTCTGTGGTTCGGCGTTCTGCGGTTCTGGTTCTGTGTTCGGCTTCCAATCCCGGAACCCCCCCGGGGCGGAATCGTCGCACCACGGAACCCAGAACCGCAGAACCCCTGAACCTCCCTACCGCAACGTCTCCCGGGCCAGTCTCACCAGCTCGCGCAGCCGAAACGGCTTCGGCACCCAGCGGCAGCCGCTGTCTTCGAGAAAACGTTCCGCTTCCGTGCCCGCGACGTCGCCCGTCACGAAGATCAGGCGACGGGCGATGTGCGGCATCTTGGACGACACCTCGCGGAAGAACGTCATCCCGTCCACCTTCGGCATCTTCAAGTCGCAAATGATGACGTCGTAGTGCGTCTCGCGCACTTTGCGCAGGGCCACCTCGCCGTCTTCAGCGCGATCCGGCCGGAAGCCTTCGTCAGCGAGCGCCGCCGCCACCGCGTCGCCGAGCGCGGGCTCATCCTCGATGACCAGCGCGCGCGTGCCCTTCGGGACTTCGGGCACCGCCTGCGGCGGGACGAGCTCCTGCACGCGCAACGCGGCGCCGCTCACCGGCAGCTCGAGCAGAAACGCCGCGCCACCGGCTGGGGGTGACGACACGCTGATCCGTCCTCCATGCTCTTGCGCGATCGCATATGCCACGGTGAGGCCAAGCCCCGTCCCCTTGCCGACCGGCTTGGTCGTGAAGAACGGATCGAACACCTTGTCCTGCACATCCGCCGGCACGCCGGGCCCATCGTCGGTCACTTCGAGGACGACGGCGTCGCGGTCGGCGTCCTGCCAGGAACGCAGGGTCAGCGTGCCCCGCCCGTGCGCCTCCAGCATGGCCTGCTCGGCGTTGTTCAACAGATTCAGCACGATCTGCTGGATCTGATGCGGATCGACGAACACGGGTGGCAAGCCGGATGCGAGGGCGTCGATCACGTCGATGGCACCCTGTCCGTCGCCATGGCTGCGCAACGCCAGTGTTTCGCGCACGACCTGGCTGAGGTCCACCGTCATGCGCGTCGTGTGCCGCTTGCGCGCGAAGGTCTGGAGATTGCGGACGATGCGGGCCGCGCGATCGGCCGCATTGTGAATCGCATCGATGTCGCGACGAGTGGTCTCGTCCAGGCGACGGCCCGTGAGCCGTTCGGCGCAGGCCAGGATGGTCGCCAGCGGGTTGTTGAGTTCATGCGCGACGCCGGACATCGTCTGGCCGAGCGACGCGAGTCTCTCGGACTGCGACAACTGGTGGGACAAGTCGCGGGACTGATCCTGAAGCTTCTTGCGCTCCGTGACGTCGCGCATCATGGCCTCGACGCGAATCGTGTTGCCGGAGGCGAGCGTCTCGGCCCTGGCGGTGACTTCGAGCCACATCGCCGTGCCGTCCACGCGTCGCACGCGGACCAGGTAGTCTCGAGCGCCGCCCTCGCGGGCCAGGTGCTGAATGAACTCCGACCGCGCGAGCTCGTCGACGAACCGTCCCGGGTCGAGCGGCCGAATCTCGGCCGTCGGCGTGTCCGGGGACCAGCCGAACATCACGCGCAGGTGGGGATTGGCGGCGAGCGTGGCCGTTTCAGCCGGGCTCACGAGGCCGATGTACACGCCCTCGCGAAGGCCGTCGAAGAAGCGCGCAAAGGCGTCGTGCGAGAGGATCTCCGAGTCACGACGTCGCGCAGAGGGTGATGTCACGTGGGCTCGACCGCCAGGATGCTTCGCACGGTGGGGTTCCGGATCTCAATGTCTCGAGGAGTCACACCGAGCCGCAGCCGGCGCTGGTCGCCCACAACGGCGCGGCGCGTTGCGAACTCGCGATCGCCAACCGTCAACACCCTCGCGACGCCAGGCAATCGGGCGTGTGAGCGCACGCCGAAATCTTACCATCCAGTGCTGTAGACTCACCGTTTTGGCTCGGTGCGCGCTGCGGCGTCGGTCGACGCGCGCCGCGTGACGCCGGCCTTCATGGAGTCCCAATGGCGCGCCTGCCTCGGATCAACGAAATCAACGGCACTTCGGTTGGAGCGGGATTCTTCCTCTGCGCGAAGAAGGAACGGCGAACGGGCAGAAGCGGAACCTTCCTCGTGCTTGTGCTGCAGGATACGTCCGGCAGCATCGACGCAAAGGTGTTCCAGGATGTGGAACTCGCGAGCGCCCAGTTCGACGCGGGCGAGTTCGTCGCGGTCCAGGCGAAGGGCAACCTCTTCAATCAGCGCCTCGAACTGGTGATCGACAAGATCCGACGGGTCATTCCGGAGGATGAAAAGACGGGGTTCAAGCCCGAGGACTGCATACCCTGCTCGCCGCGACCGCTCGATGAGATGTGGACCGAGCTCGAAGGACGCATCGCCAGTGTCTCGTCAGCGCCGATTCGTGATCTGCTGAACCGCATCCTCGTCAGGCACGGCGACCGCCTTCGCATCTGGCCGGCCGCTCGTCAGGTGCATCACGCGTATCGCGGCGGCCTGATTGAACACATCCTGAAGATCATGGATGTGGCCGTGTTCCTCGCCGACGCCTATGGGCTGCGCCGGGATCTGGTGATCGCGGGTGCGTTACTGCACGACATCGGCAAGCTCCAGGAGCTCACCTACGACGTCGCGATCGACTACTCGGTCGAGGGCAATCTCATCGGCCACATCGTGATTGGCGTGGGGATGTTGAAAGACGTCGTGCGGGAGGTTCCGGACTTTCCGCTCGAGCTCGCGCTCGAGCTGGAACACCTGATCCTGTCTCATCACGGCGCGAAAGAACTCGGCTCGCCGGTCAAGCCGATGACGCCCGAGGCCTTCGTGCTGGCCGCCGCGGACGACTTCGACGCCAAACTCCATCAGGTCCGGCGTCATTTGGCGGAGGACGCCTCTGAGGGCCGCTTTACCAGCTACCACCGGTACTTGGAACGGGTGCTTCTGAAACCGAGCGAATAAGAGACGGTCTCTCTTCAGACTGCCTCGCCCCCGCCAGTCTTCGGCCCCAGGGCGAACGTCATGGTGCCGTCGCAGACCACGACGCCGTTGACGCGCGCGGCACCGCTGAGCACACCCATCCGGCTGCGCAGACGCTTTACCTCCGCTTCAATCTCAACCGTGTCGCCCGGGTGTACCGGCTTGCGGTAGCGGACGCGCTCGATGCCCATGAAGAAGATCAGTTTCTCGCGGTTCTCGGGCTTGGCGAGGATAAGAATCGCGCCCACCTGCGCGATGGCCTCGGTCAGGATGGTGGGCGGCAGCACCGGCCGCTCATCGTGACCGTGCCAGAGATACCGCTCGTTGAGCGAAACATTCTTGATTCCCACGATTCGCCGGTCGGGCTCGAAGTCCGTCACGCGATCCACCAGCAGAAATGGATACCGGTGAGGCAAAATACGTTCAATCGCGGCGTAGTCGAGGGGAAGCTGTAAACTCATTTTTCTGCCAGTATAATTCTACTCGTCGTTCCCCCCGTTCGTTCATGCAGCCACCAACCATCCAACCGCCACTGCCAGCGCTCTCGGCCAACGAGCGGGACATCCTGCTGACCCTGTTCGATCTGGGCCGCAAGATCGCCTCCGTCATCGACCTGGACGAACTGCTGCCGCGCATTCCGGAGCTGGTGGGCCGGTTGATTCCGTTCGATGCCTTCGCCGTCTATCTCGTGAGCGAGAAGCGGCAGGTGTTCAAGCTGGGGTACGCGGTCGGCTATCCCGAGCACGCGACGAGTGTGGAGTTGAAGCTGGCGGATGGCCTGCTGGGCCGCGTGGTGTCCACGCAGCAGCCGCTGGTCATCGGTGATGTGACCGACGACCCGAGCTACGTCAGCGTCGTGCCCAACATGCACGCCACGCTGGCCGTGCCCTTGATTCACAAATCGAAGGCGATTGGCGTCCTCAACCTGCTCAGCCACGAGCGCGACCGCTACTCGGAGCGGGACGTCGCGATTCTGCGGCAGTTCGCCGCGCACGTGGCGACAGCGCTGGTGAACGCGCGACTGTTCGCGCAGGAGCGCTACGACGCTGAGGCGTTCGAGACGCTCGCAGAAGTCGGACGCGAAATGACGGGCGTCTTGGATCTCGACCGGCTGCTCGCGCGCATCGCGCAGCTTGGCCGCCGTCTCGTCGACTACCGGACGTTCGGTATCCTGCTGCTCAACCAGAGTTCCGGCGAGCTCGAGATCAAGCTCGCTGTGCAGTACGGCGAACAGGTGCAGCTGCCCACCGTGCCCGTCGGCGAGGGCCTCGTCGGCTACGCGGCCGAACGACGCGAGGTCGTGTACGCGCCGGACGTTTCGAAGGATCCGCGCTACATCCAGGTGCTCGAGGACGTGCGTTCAGAGCTCGTCATCCCGATGCTCGTGAAGGATCGGTGTGTGGGCGTGTTCGACCTCGAGAGCCCCGACCTCGACGCGTTCGCCAAACGCGACATCGAGATCCTGACGCTGCTCGCGAGTCAGGCGGCTGTCTCCATTGAAAACGCGCGTCTCTATGCGCAGCTGTCCGCGAATGAAGCCCGCATCGAGCGCGAGCTGCAGTTCGCCCAGCGCGTGCAGGCCGCGTTGCTACCGACGCACTTGCCCAAGAAAGTCAAAGGCGTCGACCTGGCCGTGTCGTTCGCGCCGGCCCGCGAACTGGGGGGGGACTTCCACGACTTCCTCGTGCCCGAGACGAACACCCTGATCGTCGCCGTCGGTGACGTGTCCGGCAAAGGCGTCCCGGCCGCGCTGTACGCCGTCTTCGCTGGCGAGCTGGTGCGCGGCCGCACGTTTCGCCGCCGCTATGAGCCCGAGCGTTCGTCGCCCGCAAAGGTGTTGATGTCGATGAACACCATCCTGCATGAGCGGCAACTCGAGGAGTACTACTGCACGCTCTGCTACTCGGTCTTCGACTTGAAACGGCGCTCGGTGACGCTCGCCAACTCGGGCGTGCCGTACCCGATTCACGTGAGCGGTGGCGCCGTCACGCAGGTCGAACTGCCCGGCGTGCCGCTGGGCTCGTTCTTCGGCGTGAGCTACGACGAGGTCACGCTGCCACTCAGTCCGGGTGACGTCTTTGTGTTCGGCTCGGATGGCGTCTCCGAAGCCATGAACGCCGCCGGCGAGGAGTTCACCTCGGCGCGGGTCATGAGCATCGCCCTCGAGGCCCGCGACCGTCCCGCTGCCGAGATCGTCGACCGGATCTCTCGCGCTGTTGACGAGCATCGCGCTGGATTCCCTCCCAACGACGACACCACCATCGTCGTCCTGCGGATCACCGAGTAGAGACCGTTCAGCGACCTGGCGGAGATAGAAAAGACCGGGTCGCCTCGAGTATTGAGGAGACCCGGTCTTTCTTGCCTTGCAGTGGTGATCGAGCGGAGCTACAAACGGGGACGAATAGACCGGTGGAAGAAGAAGCGGAAATTGAGCCGTCAACCGTCGTGAGAAAACGCCGGAGCGCGACGATGCCAGCGCCTGCCTGTCGTTGTTGACACGCTCCGGTGACGCCTGACGGCTCGACGCGGTCAGACTTCAAGATACATGCCGTACCGCATACGCACGATCTCGTAAGATCGGGCGGCCCGGCGCGTCACTTAATGTTGCGTTGTCCGATCGAGAGGACCTGGCGAGGAGTCAGTGGCCGGTTGAGGGGACAGGCCCTTAGGCCTCAGCGGCCTTCGCGGCAGGCGTTTCGCACGGATTGATCATCGTCGCGAACTGCGCGGCCACGAGCCGCGCCACCGAAACGAACTCCGGCGTGGGCTTCGCGTCGTAGACTTCGGCGGCCAGCACGCCGTTGCAGCCGCCGGCCGTGACGAGGGGCACCGCGATGGCGCTCGTGGTGCCGGGGCCGGAGCCGAGCATGGTCTGCGGCCGGACCGAGCGATAGGAGAACGAGGTGACGTTGTCCGCGTTCACGTCGAGCGCGTTCAGGCGGACCAGGACCCGTTCCGAATAACCGTGTGTGAGGACGGGCAGGAGACTGGTGCGCTCCTGGTTGACCACCCAGAGAATCACGCCACTTGCTTCCAGCACCTTGGCCGTCCGCTCGAGGAGCGTCTGCATGTCACGCGCGTCCATGACCCGAGCCAGGTCCACACAGAGCTCGGCCGCGGCGTTCAGGTTGATCGGTGATGTGGCCGGGGCCAGCGGCACCGGCTGCTTGACGGGCTGGGCGCCGGCTGCCTTCACCGGCGGCGGCAGGTCACGCAGCATCTCCGCGATTGTCGCGGGCGGTGCTTCGACCGTGCGGCTCGACCGGCCGGCGAAGAATGCGAAGGCGAGCACGAGTGTGAGGGCCACCGGTGCGAGGGCCAGTTTTGCGGCCGACTGCCAGCCGGCGGGACTGGCCGCTACCGCGGCGGTCCGGACCGCCGCGAGTTCGCTGGCAACCAGGTTGGCCGGCGCTTCGGCGTCCTTGAAGATCACTTCCGAGGCGATGAAGCGTTGATCGCCCTGCAATGCGGTGCGAGCCCGCTTGTCGCCGCTCATCAAGTCCGCCACGGCGCTCGCGGCCGTCTCGACGTGCGCGCCAGCTACCGGATTGTCGACCGTCTCCCGCAGGCGACCGAGTCCCGCGTCAATCTGTCCGGCCAGGTCAGTGACCCGGCGCATCCAGACTTCCGGATCGGCGCCGGCCGCGAGGTACGCCATCTGCGCGGCACGCAGATCGGACACCGCGATGGCCACACCCGCAACCTCACGGTCGATGGCGGTCAATCGTTGCTGATCTTGAGCGTTGGATTTGCCGAAGCGGAAGTCTTGAACAGCGGCGGCGACGGCGATGAGACACGCAAGGGCCAACAGGACCCGGAAACGACCCCGCTTCACTCGGTAGCCCTCATCGTTGACGCTAACTATAACGCAGATATGTGCAAAAGAGACCGCGCGCTGACTTAAGAGATCGAGTGTCGACGTGCGGAAGAGACTGAGTCCGGCAGGTCAAGACCCGACTCGTGAGATCAGCGCGGCCGCAGGACGACGTACGCGGGGAGACCCGCGGCGCGGATCCGCTGCATGAGGTCGCGCGCGGGCGGTGTGTCCGGGTTCTCTGCCTGGAACTTGATCTTCGTATAGCCGGCCAGCGCGGCGGTCACGGCGGGATCGGCGAGGGTCGTGCGATCCATCACGAAGCAGTTCTTGCACCACGTGGCCCAGAAGTCGACGAGGACGAGCGATCGGTTCTGCTTCGCGGCCTGCAGGCCCTCGGCGAGCGATGCATGCCAGCCTTCGCGCAGCTTTTCCTCGACGCCGGCCGACACGCTGGCCGGATCAACCCAGCGGTTCGAGAAGCCTTCATACGCGAGGTAGCCGTAGTAGGTTGCCATGCCGATGATGAACACGCCCATGGCCTGCTTGACGCGGACCATCCACATACCAGGCTTCGGCAGCGCCGACAGCCCCGCACCGGCGAGCGGCCACGGGAGTGCCATGCCGAGTCCGAGCACGAAAGGTAGCGCCAGTGCCGATCGCGTGCCGGTCGCGTACATGTCGCTCGAGAACACGACGACCTGAATCACTACCGGGGCGACGCACGCGCCCGCGAGCAGCGCCGCGATCGCGCCCATGCCGAGCGCAAGCAGCACGGTGCCGCGGCTTTCCTGTTTGAACTGAATCCTGCTCGACAAGCGCGAGAAGTCGATGTTGATGATGTCGAACATCGCGAGCCCGAGCACGACGAAGAGGGCGGCAATGCCGACGTTGAACCACGGTGATGCGTTGATCGTGCCGAACGTCCCGGCCGTCAGGATGACGACGAGGCCAAGAACGCCATAGACCGCCGCCATGGCCGCGCCGTAGGCGAGACCCAGCAGGAACCCGCGGCCGCGCTTCCCGCTCTTCGCGCCCGCACCGATGATTGCCAGGTTGATGGGAATCATCGGCAGGACGCAGGGTGTGAGGTTGAGTGCGAGGCCGCCGATGAACACGAGCGCCAGAATCGCAATGGGCCCCTTGTCCTCGAACATCCCCTTGGTCTTCACCCCGTTTTCGGCGTTGTGCAGGAAGTCGACGAACTCCGCGGACGACATGTAGCCGCCGGTACCGAGGATCGCGAACTGATCGAAGAGCGCGACGACCTGCTCGGGCGTGGTGGCCGATTCCGCAGCGACAGGCGCAGGAGCCTGCGCCGCGACGGGGACGGGTGCGCCAGGAGCCTCACCCTTGCCGAACGCGATCCGAGCAAACAGATCGCGATGCTGCGCCGTTGTTTGCCCCCGGCGAGCAGGCGCAACCATGACGTCCCACTGCACCTTCATCGTGCGCGGGTAGTAACAGAGCTTGTCGTCGCACGCCTGGTATCGAAGCTCACCAGGAATCGTCAGCTTGCCGGGCGTCGCGCCCTTGTCGACGACGAGCTGGATGCCGATGAGCAACTCCTTCTCGTACACGGACAACGGTTGGGCGAATCCGGCGAGCGGATAGTCAGTCGACGGCGGGTACACCAGCTCTTGAACACTCACGCCTGGCGGCGGGCTGATGGTCAGCCGGACGCCAATCAGAGACGGGTCGCGCGGGGTGTGCGACTGCACGTGGAGGTTGTCCGGAATCGGCACTTTCAGAGCCGCCCGAAGGCTGTCTCCTGGCCGGACACTGGATTGCTCGACGAGGGCCTCGGCGGTCTGCAATACCCCTGGCGTCTGGGCCGAGACGGGCCGGCCGAAGGCGAGCGCGAGAAGTCCGAGCAGCGCGAGAATCCGGCGCGTCATGGTGCTCAAGAATCGAAAACGATTACTTCACTTCCCTGAGCGGGATGACCTCGGCGCGCGGCAACGGACCGAACTCTTCACCGAACTTGATCGGTGGCAGGTCCTGGAACATGAAGTCCCACTTCCAGCGTTCGGATGGGTTCGACGCCTGCATCCACGTTTTTGCGGAGACGGGGCGGTTGAAGTTCACGGCTGCCAGGGTCGCGTATCCGGGAATTTCGCGCAGTCGATGCGCGATGGCTTCGCGGACGGCGGCCGACGTCGTGTAGGCCAGCGTCGTGCCGAACACCGGCCCGAGCTTCCCGAGAATCTGCCAGTCTTCGACGGCGTCCCCCGGCGGTGTGATGACCATGGAGGCCGCCTGCACGTGGCCGGTCACGTTGGTGTAGGTCGCGTCCTTCTCGACGAAGCAGGCACCCGGCAGCACGATGTCCGCGGCTTCCGTCAGCGCCGTCTTGAGGACGCCCTGCACGATGAGCGTCTTGATCTTGCCCGCGGCACGCGCGTCGAGGATCCACGACACATCGCCAATCGATCCGTCCGGACCAGGATCGAGCACGTACATCACGCCCACCTGCCCGGCCTCGACCGCGGCCTTGATGGCACCGAGATCCGCGGGCGCGCTTTCACGACCGACCGGGAAACCCAGATCGCGCGCGCCGCGCACGTTCGGGGCGTCCACGGCAGGAATCCTGAATTTCGTGTTCGCCGGTTGCGGCTTGTCGCGATAGCGCCAGCCGAAGCTCACCCCACCGGCCTGCCCGGCGATTTCCTGCAGCACGAACAGCTCTTCGAGCGCCGCGTGGCCGGACACGAAGAAATAGACGTTTCCGGGGCCGCCCGCGGCTTTCACCGCATCGTTGACGGCCACCAACGCGTCGCCCCACGGCAGCGCGTCGACGGATGCACCGGTGCGCACGTGCGGCTGCAGGAGCCGGCGGTCCCCTTCGACCCAGTGATAGTCGAAGCGGCCGATGTCGCACATCCAGTAATCGTTGATTTCGGGATTGAAGCGCGGCGTCATGCGCACGAGCTGCGCGCCTTTCGCCCACTCCGGCTTCGCTTTGATCCACGCCGTCGTATTGCAGCCGCGTTCGCAGAGCGTGCAAATCGTGTCGACGGCGTGCGGGTTGTCCCAGGGCCGCGACTTGAACCGGTAGTCGCGCGTCGTGATGGCGCCCACCGGGCACACATCCATGAGGTTCCCCGAGAGCAGCGAGACGACGCCTTGTTCGTCGAACGTCGCGATCTCGCTGCCATAGCCGCGATTTGCAATGCCGATCTGCGCGTCGCCCTCGACCTCTTTCATGAACCGCACGCAGCGGGTGCACAGGATGCACCGATTGCGATTCAGCATCAGCGTGGGTCCGAAGTCCACGTCGGCCTTCACGCCTTCGCCGTCGAACACGCGCCGCGGAAACTCCATCCGGCTGCGCTCGGGTCCGAAGGCGTACGAGAAATCCTGCAGGGGGCACTCGCCGCCCTTGTCGCACACCGGGCAATCGAGCGGGTGATTCGCGAGCAGGAACTCGAACACGCTCGCCCGCGCCTCCTGGACTTCCGGCGATCCCGTCGTCACCACCATGTTATCGGCGCACATGGTCGAGCACGACGTCTGGAGCTTCGGCATCTTCTCGATCTTGACGATGCAGACGCGGCAGGAACCGTCGACGCCAAGGCCCGGGTGGTAGCAGTAGTACGGCACCGAAATGCCGTGCTTGATCGCGGCCTGGAGAACGGTCTGGCCTTTCTCCACCGTGACTTGCCGGCCATCTATCGTGAGCGTGACGGTTTCCATAGCAGGCCGATCATACCTTAGCGACACGCGCCATTCCGGAGGCCGGGGTCGAGACTTCGGGTGTCGAACAATCCTGTCCGGTCGTCGGCGCCGGCCACCGCCGCGACCGGCCCGTCCGCAGGCGTCGAGCCGTCGCAAGGCGGGAGCCGAGACGCGGCTATTCCGGGGTGGTGGGTCGACGGTCCGTCGCCGGAGCCAGCCTCGACGGATAGGCGTGATCGAAGACCGACCACATGAAATCCGTCGCCATGCGCGTGCGGTTGTGACAGCTCATGCACCCGAGCTGCACGGCGTGCTGGTCGAAGGTTTCCATCGTGACGTTGGCAAACGCCGAAAATGCGCCCGTGCCCGGGAACGTGTTGTCGATGCTGCCATCGACGGTGTCCGGAATCGGATCGGCCTGATTGCCTTCGAGGCGCGGCCACTGCGTCATGACGAGCCGGTAATACCGCCACGGAGTGTCCTTGAGCAGTTGCTGATACGCGAAGTTCGCGAGCTCGGTCCGTGTGAGAATCTGCGCCTCGGCGTCGCGGACGACGTTCGTGGGTGGCGCGGGTTCCGGCGCCAGCGGCATGAGGGACAGCGTGTTTCTGGCTGCCATCGGACGCCGCCGGCCGTCGTTCAGGACGAACGCGCCAGGCGAATCGGCCCATTCGGGCGGCACGAGGTCTTTCTGCTCGAAGGTCGACCAGATCCATTGCGGGCGGCTCGGCGTCTTTTGCGCGACGTGCATCCCAATCAAGCCCATCGTCGTACGCGCGCAACCCGTTCCAGTCGCGCGCTTCACGAGGGCGCGCCGCGTGTAGAGTCGCTTGACCAGCGGAGCGGGCAAACCGGCAACATCGACCCAGGCGGTCTTCACCGCCACCGACCCCATCGGAAAATCGACGACGGGACGGTCGGGACGCGGCGTCGGCACGGGCGGGAGCGCGCTTCTGAGGTAGTAGCGATTCGAGACGATGTGGTCGAAGGCGAGCTGATTGAACAACGTCAACGTCCTGACGTAGCGGCCGTTCTGGGCTGCGATGGGCGGATCGAGCACCCCGATGCCGGCTTGACCGATATCGTCGATTCCCGAGTCGGACCCGATGACCACGTCGCCGAATCCCACCGCTGTGCCGCAGAGGTCCAGTGCAGCGGCGTCGTAGCGGTCGTACGCGGGATCCGGCGGGGTTCCGTTGCGGCGGAAGATCTCCCACAGGGCTTTGTAGGTTTCGAAGACCCGAGGTCCGGTATCGGCCACGGTCCTGGTCGTCGCGGCGACGCCCCGGCGGCCTGGGGTGGCCGGCCAGATGAGCGCCACGAAGGTCCGCCAGGAGTAGTCATCGAAGTGCTCAACCGCGATGTCCTTGAATCCGTCAGGGATGCAGACGTCCTCGGGCACGCTGGCCGAGAGCGCGGGGATGGGCTGGGCGGGGCACGGAGCGCCGGAGGCCGGCCGCGAGGCACGGGCGGCGCCAAGTGTCGTCAAGACCGCCGCGCCGGCGAGGGCCATCGCCACACTGGACCGGGCTCGCACAATGGCGGATTATAGTCACACCCTTCACCACGACAGGCGGGCTCGCGGAGAGCCTTGGAGATGCCTCTCATGAATGCGGTTTCGCGACGTGAGTTTGGACGTGTCGTCCTGGCGAGCATCCCGGCAGCGGCCGTCTTCGGACCCTCCGCGGCGCTCGCCCGCGGGCGCGTGACGGTCGGGGTGAGTGCCGCCAGCTTCCGGGACCTGGCGCGCGTGACCGGAAGCGACAACGTGGACGAGATCATCCTCGCCACACGGGCCGTCCGCGCCACCTACCTCGAGTTGGCGCTCGCGAACGTCGAGCCCGCGCCGCCCGCCGTGGCGCCGTTCATGGGCGGATCCGCGGCGTATCCTCGGCGCATCGTGCCGTCGCCCGAACAGGTGGCGGCCACGAATGCCGACGCCCGCGCGGCCCTACGGGCCTGGCGCGGTCAAGCTGCACCAGGCGTGTTCGAGGGTGTACGAAACAAACTCGCTGCCGCCGGACTGACCGTGCCAGTGTGCGCCGTCGCCTTCAACGACTCCTTCACCGACGACGAAATCGACGCGACATTCGAACAGACCAAGGCGATCGGCGCCGCGGTGATCAGTTCGCCCATGACGATGGCCATGGCTGCGCGGCTCGCGCCGTTCGCCGTCCGCCACCAACTCAGCGTTGCGATTCACAACCAGGTCGACGGCAACGCCGCCGGCGCGATCGCCACAGGGGATCTCCAAGCCGCGCTGGCGCTGTCGCCGGCCTTCACCCTCAAACTCGACATCGGCAACCTGACCGCCTCGAACTGTGATGCGGTCAGCGAATTGCGCCGGTACCAATCGCGGGTGGCGCTGGTTCTTGTAAAGGATCGCCTCCGCAACGGAGGCGCAAGCCAGCCATTCGGCGAAGGGGACACGCCCATTGCGGCGGTGCTCGACACGCTCAAGACGTCAACGCGTCCGATCCCGGCGATCATCGAGTACGACTACGTGGGGCTGCATCCAGTCATCGATGAAATCGCGGCGCTCATGACCTACGTCGCGGAGCGATCCTGAACAGCCACTCGCGCTGCGGGGATCCCTAGCGACTGTCTCGACTCTCCCGATCCAACCACTCGTGCACCAGCACCTGCACGATGGCGGCAGTGGGGACGGCCAGCAGGGCGCCGACGATGCCGAGCAGTTCAGAACCGATGAGCAGTGCGGAAATGACGGTCACGGGGCTGACGCCGACCTGTCGCTCCATGACCCGGGGCACAAGGAAGTGGTTCTCGATGAACTGCTGCGCCGAGAAGTAGAGGATCGTGAACGCGGCCGTCTGCGGCGACACGGTGAGCGCGACAAGAATCGCGGGAATGGCCGCCAGAATCGGTCCGACGACGGGAATCAACTCGCCGATCCCTGCCACGAGCGCCAGCACGTAGAAGTAGGGCACGCCCAGCAGCCACAGACCCAGCGCCGCCGTCGTGCCGATGATGACCGAGAGAATCAACTGGCCGCTCAGCCAGGCGCTCACCTTGTTGGTGACGTTGTGGATCACCCGGGCGAGCAAGGGGCGGTGTTCCCGCGCGAAGAACTTCACGAAGGTCACTTGCAGTGCGGGGGCTTCGAGCAGCAGGTAGTACGGAAGGACCAGAACGGTGATGAGGGCTCCGAGTGCGCCGAGGATGCCCTGCAACGCGCCGAGCACGCCCACGAGCGCAATTCCCGGGTTGGGCGCCTGCCGCAGAATCTCGCTCCACGAGTAGGTGTGCGTGATCAGGCGGTACTGGAGCAGCTTCTTCTGGACGCTGTCTGCATAGGCCGGAAGGTTCGTCCACAGGTCGGTCGCCTGGGTCACGAGCGGTGGCACGACGAGCATCAACGTGATGGCCGCAACGCCCAACAGGCCCAGGTAGATGAACAGGATCGCGATCCACCTCGGGAGGCGGCGTCCTTCGGACCGCCGTTCGATCCACCGAACGGACGGGCTGATGCCAATGGCCAGAAGGCCCGCGACGTAGAGGAGGAGAAGGATGTCCCTCAGAAGATAGGCGGCATAAAGACCGACGATCCCGGCCAGCGAGGCTGTGATCGCGTAGGCAATCAGCCCGCGGGGATCCTGGCGTTTGCCTGTCACCGGCCGAGGAATCCGCGCGTGAAGGTTGCCATGTCGTCGTAGATGCCGTTGAGCTCGCCGGGGGACGCGAGGAACACGATGCGGAAGTATCCCTCATCGGTAGGCATGCCGAAGCCCGATCCATAGACGCACAGAATGCCGGTGGCACGGAGGAGTTCGAGGACGTAGTCCTGATCGGTCTTGCCCGACGGCAGATCCACCTTCGGCATCGCGTAAAACGCAGCCCGCGGCATCACGCAGCTCACGCCTGGGATGGCGGTGAGGCGCGTGGTGGTGAGTTGCGCACGCTCGTGGAGTGCACGCGCGAACTGCGCCTGGTGCGATCGGTCGCCGTTCAAGGCCGGGGCGATCGCGTACTGCATGGGCCCCGGACTGCACAGTCGGCCGTCCGCCATCTTCCGCACCCCCGCCAGCACATCGTCGAGCCGCCGGCAATCGCTGACGACGAGCCAGCCGGTTCGCCAGCCCGGCGCGAGGTAGGCCTTCGACAAGGACGAGAACGAGATGATTGGCGCCTGCGGCGCGAGTGAGCCCAGGAGGGGCGCGGGGCCATCGAAGGCGACGTCGCCGTACACCTCGTCGGCCAGGATCGTCAGCCCGGCGCGATCCGCGAAGTCGATCAGTGCGCGCCGCGTCGCTTCGGGGTACACCGCGCCCGTCGGGTTGTTCGGATCGATGACGACCATCGCGCGGGTCGCAGATGTGGTGCGGCGGCGGATGTCGTCGAGATCCGGCTGCCATCCGCGCGCCGGATCGGTCCGGTAGTACACGGCGCGGGCACCGATCTTCGCCAGTACGGCGGTGTAGAGCGGGTAGGTGGGCGTTGGCACGAGCACTTCGTCGCCCGGGTCGGCGAGGACGCTCAAGGCGAGCTCGATGCCTTCCGACGTCCCCTGTGTGACGACGACGCGATCGGCCGGGACCGCCATGCCGCGACGGGCATACTCCTCCGCCACAGCCACGCGCGCCGGTTCGATGCCTGCCGAGGGCACATACCCGTTCTGCCCATCGCGCATCGCCCGCTCGACCGCTTCAATCAGGTGCGGCGGCGTCTTGAAGCCGAACTGGATGGGATCGCCGATGTTCAGGTACCGCACCGCGCGTCCCGCCGCTTCGACCTTCTTCGCCTCCGCGACGATGTTGCGAATCGCGTAACTGAAGGCATTTACACGGGCGGACACGTGGATCGAGGTGCTGGCCGGCATGGAATCATTATCGTAGATCGCCGCGGCGGGGTCGTGCCGGCGAGCAGACGTGTGCAGCTGCAGGAATCCAGATCTGGACCGATAAAGGGAGGGGGATCTGCTTATGTCATGTCGTCGTGCCCTCGCGTTCGCGCTGTTCGCCGCCTCGGCTCTTATCTGGTCCAGACCCGCTGCTGCCCAGGGCTTCGGGATTGGACCCCGCATGAGCTTCGTGCGGGGTGACGTCCCCTCGGCGACGCCATCCACGCGGTTCTTCGGTGGCACGATGCGCATGTCGTCCTCGAAGCACGTCGTCTTCGAAGTGGCGATGGACTATCGCAGCCAGTTGAGCGACGACGGCTTGACCCGGCTCCGTGAGCGCCCACTTCAGGGGTCGCTCCTGCTCTTCCCGGCGCGCTCCACGTTTTCGCCGTATCTTCTCGCCGGATACGGGCTGTACCAGCAGACGACCGACTACCTCGACGGCCCGGTGGGCCTGACATCGACCTCGGTCATGGAACGCAAGACTGGTGCGCACGTCGGTTTTGGCGCCGAGGTGTTCCTGAGCCGTCACACCGCGTTCTTCCTCGACTACCGCTACCGCTTCGTGAAGTTCGGCACGCCCGATCCCGGCGCCGACCCGATCAATATTCCTCTCGTGAGCGACAAGGTGCAGCTGTCCCACACAGGGTCGATGATCACGAGCGGGATGGCGTTCTATTTCTAAACAGAAACTGGCGCGAATCACCCCTGTCCGCGGGCCGGAAAGGTGGCAGAATCCTTCGCGATGCTCGGGCCTGGTCTGCTGCTGCTCCGATTCGTGCTTGCGACGATTCTCGTGATGCACGGCAGCCACATCCTGTTCGGGACCTTCGCGCAGGAAGGTGCGGGGCCTGGTGGCTTGACTCAAACGGCTGCGTATTTCGGCTCGCTTGGTCTGACTCCCGCGATGGCCTTTGCCGTGACCGCTGGCGTCCTCCGGCTCGCGGGGGGCCTCCTGATCGCCATCGGGTACTTCACGCGATTGATGGCGGGTGCGCTGCTTGTGCTCGAGTGCCTCCAGATCTGGAAGGACTCCGGCCGATGGGGTTTCTTCCTCAACTCCATCAACGATCCGACACGCGGCAACGGAATGGAGTACGCGGTGCTCTTCGTCGGTGTGCTGGCGTGCCTGTTGCTGGGAGGCGCCGGAGACTGGTCGATCGATGGGAGCCGCGCCAACTCGGCGGCGTCCCGCGCCGCCGCCCGTGCCCGCGTCCGCGATCGCAGCTAGCCACCACCTCTGGCCTGTCGCATCCGGCCTGAAGCCTGTAGCCTGTAAACATGGATCTCACGTCTCGGGTGGTGCTGTTGACGGGCGGCCGCCGGATGGGCGCCGCGATTGCCACGGCGGTAGCGGAGCGCGGCGCGGACGTGGCCGTGACGTACCGATCCTCATCGTCGGATGCCGACGCCATTGTGGCGGCCGTCGCGGCGACCGGACGGCGCGCCGTGGCCGTGCACGCCGACGTGTCGGATGCCGCGTCGGCGACCGCCATGATTGCGGACGTGGACCGCGCGTTCGGCCGCCTCGACGTGCTGATCAACATGGCGTCGATGTACCAGTCGGTGCCGTTCGACGCGATGACGGTGGAGCACTGGCAACGGCAACTGGCCGTGGATCTGACCGGCACGTTCAACGTGTCGCATGCGGCCGTGTCGCTGCTACGGCGTGGGGGGGGCGGGCGCATCATCAACTTCTGCGACTGGATTGCGGCCAGCGGTCGTCCGCGCTACAAGGGGTACGTGGCGTACTACGTCGCGAAAGCCGGTGTGAAGGCGCTGACTGAAGCACTCGCGCTGGAGCTCGCGTCCGACCACATCCTGGTGAACGCGATTGCCCCGGGCCCGATTCTCGCGCCGCCCGGGACGACCGACGAGGAGAGCGAGGCCGTCGCGCGTGCGACACCGCTCGGCCAGTGGGGCGGTCCCGGTGAGATCGCGAAGACTGTGCTCGCGCTCGTCGATGCCGATTTCATGACCGGAGAGACGATTCGTGTGGACGGCGGCCGTCACCTGGCGTGACGGGTGTCCGATGAGCCAGCCATGAGTGACCCGGACCATCCGAAGATCGCCAGCGCCGACCACGAAATTCTTGACGTCATTCGTCACCGCTGGAGCCCGCGCGCTTTCGACGCGGCCGGTGACGTGAGCGATGCCGAACTGCACCGCCTGTTCGAGGCCGCGCGTTGGGCGCCGTCGTCGGCCAATGAGCAGCCGTGGCGCTTCGTGGTGGCGTCGGCGCGACGCACGCCGGAGGCGTTTGCGGCGATGCTGGATGCGCTGAACCCGAAGAATCAGGCGTGGGCCAAGCACGCCGCCGCACTGGTACTGACCGCGGTCCGGCTCACGTTCGAGCGCAACGGCGCGCCGAATACCGCGGCGTGGTACGACGCCGGTCAGGCTGTCGGGTTTCTGTCGCTGCAGGCGACGGCCGACGGGCTGGCGACGCGACAGATGGTGGGCTTCGACCCCGAGCGCGTGCGCACCGCGAGCGGCATGCCGACCCTCTTCGAACCCACCGTCGTCATTGCCATCGGCCGGGTAGGCGATCCCGAGCGCCTCGAGGTCGAGACTCATCGCAATGCCGAGCTCCAGCCGCGTCAGCGCCGACCGATCCGCGAGTTCGTATTCTGGGGAACCTGGGACGGCGATTTGGACAAGACCCTGACAAGCTGAGCGTCAAGAAGGTCATCAGAGCGCGAAGGGGCGGCTACGTCGCCAGCGCCAGAATCTTCTCCAGGGTGCGCCGTGCCGTCTTCACGGGAAGGTTCGAGACGTACATCTGCGTGACGCCCGAGGCCCGGAGCGCACGGATTGTCCGAGCGCAGACTTCATCGGCGGACGCGCCCTCGCCAAATTCCTTCACGAGACCTTCAGCCGGTACGGGAAGGAACTGCTTCAGGATCTTCAGCGTCTGCGGGTTGGCGCTCCGGTAGTAGAACACGCCGAAGATGCCCGGCAGCGTCACGTTGCGGCGCGCGTACTCCGCGTGGAACGCCTCGACGGCCGGCATGTCGTGGTGGGAGACGACCTGCGTCAGGAAATACTCGCCGTGAAATGTCCCATCCACGAGGTATCCCACTTGCGACGCCGCGCGTGCGTGCGGATTGGCCCAGCCGCCGAGCGAGAGTTCCGGCACGTGCCGGGCAATCGCCCGGCGGAGTTCCCACGCGTGGTTCACGCAGCGCGGTGCGCCAACGCTGCGATCGCCACCGAGCACGACGAGCGATCGAAATCCTTCGTGCCACGCCTTTTCGGCGTACGCGAGGCAGAACTCGAGGGAGTGCTTTGTCGTGAGAAATGGCACCACGTGATCGCGCGGCACGTCGGTGCCCAGATTGATCACCAGATGACGCAGGTTGTGCTCCTCACGCGCGCCGACGGCGCTGTCGGTCAGGAACACAAACGTGCGGTCGCGCACCAAGCCGCGCACCGCATGGTGCGTGTCGATCCACGCATCACGCCCCGCCGCCGCATCCAGCTCCGCACGTGGCGGCCGTAGCTCCACCGACACGCCGGGACCTTCACGAAGGGCCTTCACGAGCGCTGACATCAGGGAAGTATAGCGACGGGCGCGAGGGTAACATGGACACCTCGATGGCGACCGCACTGGCGACCCTCATGTCACTGCCCTCGGTGATTCTGGCACCCCACCGAACACCGGTCGATCACCTGACCCGCCTCGAACACGCGCTGGGGCCGCATTGCCCGCGCCTGCTCATGAAGCGCGATGACCTGTTGTCATTCGCGCTCGGTGGCAACAAGGTTCGAAAGCTGCAGACACTGGCTGGCGAAGCGAAGCGGACCGGAGTGGACACGCTCATCACCTGCGGCGCGGTCCAGTCGAACCATGCCCGCGTCACCGCCGCGACCGGTGCGGCGCTCGGGTGGAAGGTCGTGCTCGTGCTCAACGGTGCGCCGGGCGATCCACCCACCGGCAACCTCGCATATGACCATCTCTTTGGCGCGGACGTGCGCATCGTGCCCGATCGGTCCAGCCGCGAGGCGGCGATGCAGGAGGCCGCCGATCACGCCGGGCGCCAGGGCCGTCGCCCGATGATCATTCCGGTCGGCGGGTCCACGCCGCTCGGTGCGGCCGGGATGGCGCGCGGCGTCGCCGAACTGAGTGCCGACGCCGTCAAACCGGACGTCATCATCCACGCATCCTCGTCGGCCGGCACCCAGGCGGGGTTGACCGTGGGGTGTGCGCTCGTGGGTTTGGGCGCGCGGGTGATTGGCGTGAGTGTCGACGAACCTGGGCCGACTCTGGTCACGAGCGTCGAACAACTCATCGATGGCATGGCCGTCATGCTGGGCGGCAAGCCGGCGACCCTGCGCGGCGGCCATCCCGTTGACGTCGACGTCAGTCAGATTGGCGACGGATACGGCGTCCCGACGTCGGCATCGACTGACGCGCGGACGATTGTCGCCCGGACCGAGGGCATCGTGCTCGACACGGTTTACGAATCGAAGGCGATGGCTGGCCTCATCGCGCGCGTGCGCGACGGCCGTTTCACGAAGGACCAGACCGTGCTGTTCTGGCACACCGGAGGATTGAGTGCATAGTGACCAGACGGGAACGTCGCTGACGTTCCTTGGCGCCGCGCGAACGGTCACGGGATCGAAGCATCTGCTGCAGGTGGACGGACACCGGATCCTCGTGGACTCCGGCCTGTTCCAGGGCCTCAAGTCCTTGCGCGAGCGCAACTGGCAGCCTCTGCCGGTGCGCGCCGACTCGATTGACGCGGTGGTGCTGACGCACGCGCACCTCGATCACTGCGGATTCATTCCGCGACTCGTGAGTCAGGGATTTCGCGGCCGCGTGTTTTGCACGCCGGCCACCGCCGAGCTCACACGCATCGTGCTTGCCGACGCCGCGCACATTCAGGAAGAGGACGCGGAGCGCGCGAATCGCAAGGGCTATACGAAGCACAAGCCCGCGCTGCCGCTCTTCACCATGCGTGATGCCGAACGCGCCATGACGCTCCTCCAGCCTGTGGGCTACGAACGGCCCGTGCCCGTCGCACCCGGCATCAGCGCCTCGTTCATCAACGCCGGTCATCTGCTCGGATCGAGCTACGCGCGGGTGCACCTGGACTCGAGTGGCAGGACAATCCTCTTTGGAGGGGACCTTGGCCGCTATGGGCGCCCCGTGCTGCCCGATCCGACGGCGGTCGCCGACGCCGACGTGCTCCTGGTCGAATCCACGTATGGCAGTCGGACGCATGAGGTCGACGACAACGGATCGCGGCTCGCGTCGATCATCACGACCACCGCGGAGCGCGGGGGTAAGCTGATCATTCCGGCGTTCGCCCTCGGTCGTGTCGAGGAACTGTTGTACTGGGTGGGACGCCTCGAGGACGAGCAGCGCATTCCAGTGCTTCCGGTCTACGTGGACAGCCCCATGGCGACCCACGTCCTGGAGATTTATCGCGGACGCCTCGACGAGCTCGACCCGGAGATTGCCGCGGGGACGTCCGATGAATCGCGGCTGCGGGCCGAACGCCGGATGTGCGCGTTCTGTACGCGGCAACTGCGGGTGGTCAGCACGATCGCCGAATCGCGCGCGTTGCAGGAATCCCGTGAGCCGGCCATCGTGATTTCGTCGAGCGGCATGGCGACGGGAGGCCGCGTTCTGCACCACCTGGAGAGAGCCCTGCCGGACGCACGAAACACCGTCTTGTTCGCCGGCTACCAGGCCGCGGGCACCCGGGGCCGGCTGTTGCTCGAGGGCGCGCGGATGACGGTGATCCACGGACACGAAGTCTCCGTTGCCGCCCGGATCGAAGCCATCGACTCCATGTCCGCGCATGCCGATGCCAACGAGATCATGCGGTGGCTGCACGGTTTCACGCAGCCGCCATCGCTGACGTGCCTCGTGCATGGCGAACCGGATCCGATGGACGCGCTGAAGAGCCGCATTGAACGCGAGCTCGGTTGGACGGTCAAAACCCCTGCGCACCAGGAGCGCATCGTTCTGTGGCCTGAAGCCTGAGACCCATGTCCCGAAAGTACCTTCTCGAGCAGGTCGGCGATGCCGCGGTCGTGCAGTACTACGCCGACGGCTTCGACGCCCTCACCGTCGACCAGAAGATCCTGGCTTGGCACCTTTATCAGGCCGCGCTCGCGGGGCGTGACATCTACTACGACCAGCGGTACCGGCACGCGCTCGACATGCGCAGCGTGCTCGAGGCCATCCTGACCCACGTGTCACCGGCCGACGCTGGACTGGCCGACGCGCTGGCGCAGGTGCATCGCTACACGAAGCTGTTCTGGATCAACTCCGGCCCGCACAACAGCATGACGGCGCGCAAGTTCGTGCCGGGCTGCTCGCGCGAAGCGTTCCGTGAACTCGCGACGCTCGCGCAACAGCGCGGCGCTCCATTGCCGATGCGTGACGGCGAATCACTGCAGGCCCTGCTCGATCGCCTCGACGGGCCCTTCTTCGATCCCACGGTCGACCCGATGGTCACGTCGAAGTCACCGGGGGGGAATCTCGACATCCTCACGGCGAGCGCCAACAACCTGTATACCGGCGTGGTCATGGCGGATCTCGAGGGCTTCGCGGAGAAGTTTCCGGTGAACTCGAGACTCGTCAAGCGCGACGGATCCCTCGTCGAAGAGGTGTATCGCGCCGGCGGACGGTACGGCGATGCGATCTCGAGGATCGTCGAACACCTCCGCTCGGCGCTGCCCTACGCGCCGCAACCGATGCGCAAGGCGCTCGAGGCGCTGATTCGGTTCTACCTCTCGGGCGACGACGAAGATCGCGTCCAGTACGACATCGCCTGGGTGGCCGACAAGGATTCACCCATCGACACGATCAACGGCTTCATCGAGAACTACCTCGATGCGCGCGGCGTGAAGGGTGCGTGGGAAGCCATCGTGTGTTACGTGAACCCGGAAAAGACCAAGGGGCTGCACCGCCTGGCCGAGGCGGCCGGCTGGTTCGAGGCTCGAATGCCCTGGGATCCTCAGTGGCGTCGCACGGATGTCGTCGGCGTCACCGCCCGCGCCATCGACGTCATCGTCGAAACGGGGGAGGCGGGACCGACGACGGCCATTGGGATCAACCTGCCAAACGATCAGCGGATTCGCGAGCAGTACGGCAGCAAGTCGGTGTCGCTCGCGAATGTCAACGAGGCGTACGAGAAATCGCTGCCGCCGAGCTATCGGCAGGAATTCTGCTGGTCGGAGGAGGAGGTCGCGCGCGCCGAGACGTGGGGCGCCGTCGCCGGCGAGGTGACGACGGCCATTCACGAAGTGCTGGGGCATGGGTCCGGCCGCGTGGCAGAGCGGCTCGAAGGGCAGCCGCAGCTGGCGCTGAAAGAGACCTACTCGTCGATTGAGGAAGCACGCGCAGACCTGGTGGCGCTCTACTTCGTGTCCGAGCCCCGCATCGCGGAGGTCGGGTTGTTGCCGGCGGCGCATCAGGATGAAATCGTCCAGGCGGAGTACGAAGCCTACGCGCGAAATGCGCTGGTGCAATTGCGGCGCGTCCGCGAGGGCACCACGATCGAGGAAGACCACATGCGTAACCGGCAGATGATCGTCCGGTGGTTGCTCGCCAACAGCGAGGCGATCGACGTCCGCGAACGGGACGGCAAGACCTACTACGTGATGGCGAGCGTCGAGGCGTTTCGTGAGGGTGTCGCGCGCCTGCTCGCCGAAGTGCAGCGCGTCAAGTCGGAAGGGGACTACGATGCGGCCATGGCGCTGCTCGAGGAACACGGCACCCACTTCGATCCGGCGCTGCGCGATGAGGTCGTCCGGCGCGTCGATCGCTTGAACCTGCCGTCCTACACGGGCTTCGTCCAGCCGCGTCTCGAGCCGGTCATCGATGACCGCGGCCACATCGCCGACGTGCGTATCTCCTATCCGCAGGATTTGACCACCCAGATGCTCGAGTACTCCGGACGCCGGGCCGAGGGCATGTCCAGGCGGGCGTAACGGCATGCGCACGTTCTGCCGATCGATCGGCGCGGTGTTGCTGGGGTGTCTCACCGCCTGCGCGTCTCAGTCCGCAAGTTCCTGGCTGGGCACGGCAGAGGCCGTGGCGCCCGGCGTCGTCTTCTACCGTGCGGCGGACGAAAGCCTCGTGGACGGGGCCGGCCCCATCGCCGTGTTCCTGCTGAAGATCGATCCGGCTGACGCGCACGTGGCCGTGGCCCTCTCAAACGACGAAGTCGTCGACGCGGAATCGGTCGTCGACATCGCTGCGCGCCGAGGCGCCCTCGCCGCGGTGAATGGCGGCTACTTCAACGCCAACGGCGAGCCGCTCGGTCTGCTGAAGGTGGCAGGCGAGCTCGTCAGCGACAGCACCGCGTCCAAGGGCGTGGTGATCGTGAACAACCCGCCTGGCGCCCACCAGATCTTCACGTTCGATCAACTCGCGGCCAAGATGACGCTGACGTTCACGGCCGACGGGCACGCGTGGTCCGTGCCGATCGATGGCGTGGACACGACCCGCGAGCGTGGACGCCTGATGCTCTACACGCCGGCGTACCACGCGGACACGGATACGGCGCCGACGGGCACCGAGTGGGTGCTGGATGGCCAGCCCATGCGCGTGACCGCAATGCGCCCGGGCGTGGGACGGAGCCGCATCCCGCGCCACGGCGCGGTGTTGTCATACGGCGGGACCACGTTGCCGCCCGCCTTGACGGCGCTCACTGAGGATGTCGAAGTCACCATGACGACGGGCTGGAGGAGCGCGCGCGGCCTGCCGGTGGACACCTTCGAGTCGGCCGCCGACATCGTCGCCGGCGCGGGCCTTCTGCGGCACGCTGGGGTCGTGCTGAGCGATTGGAAGGCCGAGGGCCTGGCCGGAGACGCGTTTACGGCCGGCCGGCATCCCCGGACGCTTATCGGCGTCGACACCCACGGACAGGTGTGGCTCGCGGCGGTCGACGGACGCCTGCCGACCTACAGCGTCGGCATGACCTTCGCCGACCTTCAGCGCCTGGCGGATCGGCTGCAGCTGACCGACGCGCTGAACCTGGACGGCGGGGGATCGACCACCATGGTGGTGAAGGGGCAGGTGGTGAACAAGCCGTCAGACCCCGCAGGTGCCCGCCCTGTGGGGGATGCCCTCATCGTCACCGGCCGAGGCCGGGTAGAATGACGGTTGCATGAACGCGCTCTACGCCCAGCTGTGCCGCTACGACGCCCTCGCGTGGCGGACCGCCATCGATAAGCTCTCTGCCGAAATCCACCCGATCGACCGGAACGGTACGCGAATCTGGTTCGCGTTCTATCCGCTCGACTTGCATCTGGCGTTGGCGGAAGCCGAAGACGAAGCGGCGCTTGCGCGGAAGTTGGGTCTGATGGGGAAGTGGCGCCTCGCGGACCAGATCGATTCGTCCCATCGGTTCCTGTTCGCACATCGCTACTGGCCTCAGGTCAAGGCGGCCATCCAGCGGCCGTCTGACGTGCTGCCCGAAGATCTTGCGGCGCTGGTCAGCGCGTTCGCGGAGGCGGCCGGACGCACCGCGCGGGTCGACCGCGAGTTCCTGCTGGGAATCGCCGCCGTGCTGCTCATGACGCTGCGGCAGGTCGGACCCGCTGCATTTGCGGACGCGCCGGGAACCATTCACTTGAGCGACCGGGCGCGGGCGATGTCGCCGCATCAGGTGCTGAAGACGCGCGCGCGAGACGACTGGCAGGGCCTCCTCGGGTTCACGCGGGGGTTGAAGAAACTATGGAGCGTCACCTTCGACGAAGCCGAGCCGGAGGCGAAGTTCACGCTCATCGAGGGGCAGGAAATTGCCAGCGGCGCGCGCACCGACAAGCGCGAGTACCACTCACGCGATCCGCGCTGCACGCCGGATGAAGGCCCGATTCCCGTCGAGTGTCGCGCCGCGTCCTGCGGCACGTGCTGGATTGGTGTGCTCGGCGGCGCTGAGAAACTGTCGCCCGTCGTCGATCGGGATGAGCGACGCCGGATGAAGGTATTCGGTTATCTGGACTCAGCCGAGGAACGGCCGCTGATTCGCCTTGCGTGTCAGGCGCGCGCACACGGCGCGGTGTCGATCGTCATCCCGCCCTGGAACGGCGTTTTCGCTAGTTGCTCCCGCCGGGAGGCCTGAGCGCGGCGAGCTCCCGATCGATTCGGTCGCGAATCTCCTGAATCTCGCGTTCGGACTTCGCGTTGCGCAGATCCTCGATCGCCTTCTTCACCAGCGATTGACCCAGCCAGTTCGTGAACGCGAACTGCAGGGTCTCCATGGCCGTGATGCCGCCGGAACTGTTCATTTCCTTCGGCGTCACCATCGCGAGAAATTCCTGGTGCGTCATGGGATTCCCGCGGCGCGTGGGTCCGTTCTTGAAGTCGTAGCCCTTCATGAAATCCAGGAAATTCGGCCGCTGCGCGAGAATGCGCACGTAGTAGCGGAGCTGGTTTTCGTCCAGATTCAGCGTGGCCGGCGTCTGAAGCGCCTTGCGAATCCGACTGAGATCCGCCTCCGACACTGCCGAGCCGGTAGCGCCCGGCGGCGCCGGGGTGGGAGTGCCCTGCGCGGTCAGATGCACCGAGCCGAGCGCCAGTGCCCCCGCCAGCACGAAGGCGGCCGCCCGACGAGGAACTCCGCGTGATCTCATCTGAACCATAAGACGCCTTCTGTCGCCACGCAGTCGAACAGCAAGTCACGTACCACGGCGTCCAGGCGGGGACTCAGTGTGACGGTTTCAACACGTCGGCGAGATGCGTCCACGTCTCACCATCGAGTGTCGCGAGCGTGCGCAGGTAGAGGTCGACGTCAGTCTCGTCGAACGAACCCTTGAGGGTCGCCACCGCCGCGGCGAGACGATCGGCGGTCGGCGGCGTCACCTGTTCCTCGGAGATCAGTCCCTCCTCGTGGGTGATGCCGAGTGCGTCGAGGAAGGCGCCCATCAGCGGCCGTTTGGTGGCGAAGTGATACGCAATGAGCGCGCGGGTCGCGACCGGGTCCGACACGTCGCCAAGCTGCGCCAGGTGCTTCGCCCGCCGCTCCACCGGTAGCGTCTGGAGCGTGCGCATCCGGAAGTTGAGCCGCTTGGCCAGCGCGACCAACGCCTCGGCATGCTGGGCCTGAATATCCTGCGACTCGGTGTCGCGCCAGAAGGCCTCCGCAGCCTCGACCCGCTTGTCTGACGGCATGTTCTTCCAGAGCTGAGACGGACGATCGGACATAGGCGTTGATCTTAACAGGCGAGCCCGACTCGCCGTAACTCGCCGCCTTCCGGGCCGGACTGGCTGTGCGGACGTGACGGCTATACTGCCTTACTCATGCCGGAACGCCTGTTCACGCCGCGCTTCTGCATCATGTTCTGCTACACCTTCACGGTGTTCGCGTCCGTGTTCCAGTTGCTGCCAACCGCGCCGTACCGGGTGTTGGCGCTCGGGGGGTCGACCGCCGTGGCCGGTCTGTTTCACGGGTTCCTGACCTTCTCCTCCGCCGCCACGGGTCCCATCACCGGCGTGATCAGCGACCGCATCGGCCATCGTCCTGTATTGATTTCGGTGTCCCTCGTCCTCGCCGTCTTCTCGGTCAGCTACGCCTTCATCGACGACTACCGCCTGATGCTGGGTGTGGTGCTGATGCACGGCGCCATCTGGTCCGCTCTCCTCGCGGCCTCCGGCGCCTATATGACGGCGACCATTCCCGCCTCGCGACGTGCCGAGGGACTCAGTTATTGGGGCCTGTCGACCATGCTCGCGGCCGGCACGGCCCCCGTCATCGGGTTCCTGGTCTATCGGCACGGATGGAACACCCTGTGTTTCGAGATGGCCGGGCTGAACCTGTTGATGGCAATCATCGCGTGGGCGCTTCCGGACGACCGGGTCGACGCGCACATTGAAGACCACGAACCGGAGACGTGGCCGGTCTCGATCGGCGAATTCGTCCGGGCCCACGTGGAGTGGCGTGTGTTCTGGCTGTCGATCACCACGATGGTGATTTCGTTCGGGTACGGCGCGCTGACGAGCTTTTCCGCGCTCTACGCGGATGAGCTGGGCGTGTCGCCGCGGAGCTTGTTCCTGATGATGGTGGCCATCGCCGTGATCATCGGCCGTGTGACGATCGGCCGGGCGCTGGACACGATCGGCCCGAGGCGTGTGCTTGTGCCCAGCCTCGCGGTGCCGGCGATCGGCCTCGTGGCGCTCGCGGTCGCGAATGGGCGTACGTCGTTCGCCATCGCGGCGCTCATTTTCGGCGCCGGCTTCGGTTTGATGCAGCCGTCCTTCACGTCCTACGTGCTGGCCCACGTACCCACACGACGCCGCGGGGCGGCGTTCGGTGCCATGTTGGCGGCCTTCGATACGGGGATCGGATCCGGCGCGTCGCTTTTTGGCGTCGCCGCACACACATTCGGGTTCCGGTGGGCGATCGCCGGGGCGGGCCTGATTGCGGCGCTCGCGATGCCGTACTTCCTGTTCGCCGAGCGGCGGCTGCACTTTCACGACGCCACGACTTCGCAACAAGCCGCATGATCGTCAAGGACGCGCAGGCCCGCTTCTTTTCGGCCAGTGCCCCGCGCACGCGTTCCCGCGTGTAATCCTGCCGTCGCGAGGGCGGCGAGCTTTGGTCGACCTCCTACACCGTGGCCGGCTCCCGATCGTCCTGCCGCGGCGCCTGACGTGGAGCCTGCGGTTTCGGCCGTCGGTCGTCGCCCGCCAGACGGCGGCAGGCTTCGCGGAACCGCATCGCGTAACCGCGGCCCTCGGGGTTTTCGACCGGCGGCAGCCGATGCCACGCCGCCTGAGCCTCGCGGACAGCGTCGTGCGTCGCGCGCGTCTTGGTTTCTTCCGCCGCGCGGCCGCCCATCGCGTTGTTCGCCAGCGCCGAGCGCAGCTTCGCCGCCAACAGCTCGGTCGCGGACAGTTTCGACGCCTGGGGCCGTTCGGCGTCCTGGGCGAGGGCCTCGACGCGGAGCACCAGCTTCTCCATCTTCCGGATGACCGTGGCCGGATCGAGATCGGTACCCAGGAACGCGTCGGGCCGATCCGTCATCAGGCGGCCCATCGCGGCCTGCCAGCGCTCTGACAGCTGCTTCATCCCTGGTACCGGCACGGGCACGCCGCGCGTCCATGCGCCGCGCACCTGATGCACCTGCTCGGCGAGATCGGACGGCGCTTCCGCAACCGCGGCGAGCGACTCGAGGGTGACCACGAGGGCCTCCCGTTCAGCCAGCTTCGTGGCCAGTCCGATTTCGTGACGATGGTGGTAGCGCTCGAAGAAGCGATCCGCGGCGGCACGGAACCGCGTCCAGATGACCTCGGACTTGTTCTTGCGGACGGGTCCGATGGTCTTCCACTCAGACTGCAGACGCTTCATTTCCGCGGCGGTCACGTCCCACTCGGTCGAGTCCGCCAGGGCCTCCGCCTGCGCGCACAAGGCTTCCTTGCGCGTCAGGTTGTCGGTCCACACCTTCTTACGATCCAGCAGATCCTCACGACGACGGGCGAAGAAGGCGTTGCCGGCCGCGCGGAACCGCTGGGCGAGCGTGCGATCCTGATCGGCGACGAGGCGGCCCAGCGCCTGCCACTCGGCCTGCATCGTCTGGAAACGCGCTGCGGTTTTGGCCCAATCCGTTGATTCGGCGAGCTGTTCGGCCTCCTCGACGAGCGCCGTGCGCTTGTCGGCCGACGCCGCGCGTTCCTGCCGACGCTGTGCGAAGTACGTTTCACAGCGGGCGCGGATGAAATCCGTGGCCGTGCGGAAGCGATCCCAGAGCCGCTGCGCGACCTGACGCGGCGCCTCGGCGACCAGCTGCCACTCGGCGTGCAACTCGCGCAAGGCGCGGGCTGTGGCCGCGAGGTCCGATGGCTTGGCCGCCTCTTCGTCCGCCTTCAGCGAGCCGACGATGGCCTCGGCCATGCCGATGAGCTGTTCCTGGCGTTGCGCATTGGCGAACCGGCGCCACTCGTCGAGCTCACGCAGCTCGTGCACGCGTGGCGCGACCGTTTCCTGCATCGTCCGAAGGGACGCGGCGGTCTGGTCGAGCTCGCTGGACGAACCCGCGTGCGCGGCCGCCTCGAGGCCGGCGGTGATGTCCCGCATCAACCGCTCGCCCTCGCGAAGGGTGATGTTGTCGGACTCCGACACGCGACGCGCGCGTTCGATGAGACGCTGCAACTGCGTGACGACGCCCTGCCGCGCCTTGTCGGCATCGGCCTCGCGGGCCGCATCCCTGGCGGCCCAGACGGCTGAGACCGCCTGCATCCGCTCGGCGAGATCGGCGGCGGGCCGGGATGCGCCATCCAGAATAGCGGTCAGACCGCGTGCCTCGCGGCTGAGGGACTGCCAGCGGGTCTCGGCGGCGGCAGCATCTTCGAGAGACGCCAGGCCTTCCGCTTCAGTCACGAGCGCCTCGAGAGACGCACGTGTCTCGACCAGCTGAGCGCCCATCTCATGCCGTTTACGGCACGCGGCGACCGCCCGGGCGAATCGCTCTCCCAGTCGGTCGGCCTCCGGGCCGTGGCCGACGAGCGGGAGAAGCGACCGCCATTCCTCTTCGATTGGGACCAACTGCGCCAGCACGTCGTCGCCATCCAGCGTCTCGACGCGCTCGCAGAGCGCGATGCGGGTCGCAATAGCCTCGGCGCGCGCGCGCTGACGATCGGCGGCTTCCTCGGCCTCGCGATCGCGGCGCACGAAGGCGGCCTCCGCAGTGACGGACGCCTGCGTGAAACGCTCGAGGGCCGCTGCGTCCGACGCGCCGAGCGCGCGCCAGGATTCCGTCAGACGCGCGAGCTCCGCGCGGCCAACGGTGACGTCCGACAACTCCGACAGGTGCTCGACGGCCTGGCAGAGCGTGCTCTCGCGACGCTGCCGTTCGAGCGCGGCGGTCTG
>JBDTNQ010000016.1:0-51275 GCA_039933635.1 Acidobacteriota bacterium | reverse complement strand
TCAGGTCGCGTAGAACGTCGTGAAGAAGAGGATGAACCGGTAGATGGTGAGCACGCCCACGGCCCAGGCTGACAAGAGCGCGGTCTTGAACAACGTCACCGCGCGCGACTCCGCGTACACCCGGCGGACGGCGGCGAGCAGATACAGCGCGAATGGTGCCGCGATGAACGTCGAGACCAGGTTTTCGATGAGGTTGCCAGACCACCCGTGGTCGATCGCGCTGATGATGGGTTGCTTCATGATGATCGTGCTCACGCCCATCCACAAGAGCATGAACGCGTAGGTGTAGAACGCGAACACCAGGTGTTCGGCGTAGAAGCCCTTCCGGCGATAGAGTGCCCGCACGCCGAGCGCGAAGATCGGCACCATGATGATCACGAGCGTCTTGCCCTGAAGGTGCGCGGTTTCGTCGAACCGGCGCGCATATTCTTCCGGGGCGACGTGACGGGCGTCGATCGTGCGGGCCACCATCCGGCTTGCGAGCGCGCTCCACGAGCGCATCGTCGTCTGCATGGACAGCGTGCTTGTGAACGGGGCCGCCGCAGACCAGGGCTGCATCAGGAAGTAGAGCACGTTGCAGATGAGAAACAGCTGCACGGGGCCCACCTGAGACTTCCGACGGCCCGCGAGGAAGTTACTCGCGAGAAGGCCGGGCTTGAAGATCAGCGCGCGGAACGTCGAGAACAGACGTCCGTAGCACCGAGAGCACGGCCCTTCGGTTCATCTTTTCCGCCCACGCCATGGGCGTTGCCCAGGGTTCAGCGCCCGCCTCGAGTGGATCCGCGCCTCTCTCCAGGAACAACGTGACGAGCTCGACTCGTCCCCAACGACACGCCCAGCCAAGTGGCGTGCTTTGCAAGACGTCATCGCGGAGATCGAGGCGCGCGCCTGCGTCCAGCAGCATCGACGCGAATGTCATGCGATCGTTGGGCGTCCGGTCGCCATGCGCGGCCGCCAGGTAGTGCAACAGCGTCGCGCCGCGCTTGCTTCGCAGGTTGGGATCCGATCGCTCCAGCACCAGGCGCAGACCTTCGACGTGCGCGGCCCGATTGCTCTCTACACTTGGATATAGCCCGTTCTGCAAGATGCTGTACCAGCGGGCGTCGTCTCGCGGCCAATTGATGTGGGCCAAGGCCATCCGCACGATGTCCGGCGAGGGACTCTCAATCGCCGCCCACAAGAGACCTTGTGCCACGCTCGCTTCAGGTGAGGTCAACTCGTCTGGCGCTCGATCGGGCGAGGCCTCTGCCAGCAGACGGGCAGCGTGATCGGTCAGGCCCAGCAGGCCGACAGCGCAGGGATCGAGGCGGGCGCCATGCCGCTCGAGCAGCGCGATCATCGCATCGTCGTTCCGCTGGTGGGCGTTGAACAGCGCAGAACTGGCCGCATAGACGTTCGTGTTGGCACTCGCGCCTCGCGTCAGCAGGAGCTCCGCCATACCGGTCTGACTCGACAGCGCGCATTGGCGGAGCGGCTCACCCCAGGAGTAGACGACCTCCTCGAGCCCATCCACACGTTCGCGCTCATCGGGATCGAGTCCGAGGTCGAGCAACAGCGCCAGCATGTCCGTTCGTCCTGATGTCACGGCGTGAGTGACGAGCCGGCGCTCATTCCCGAGCGAATCGTCGAGCTTCCGCGCCCGCAACCAGTCTGCGTCGCCTCGTCTGATGGCTTCCTTTGCGTGCCCGGACGAGTCCCGCACGTCACGTGTCGCCGCGGCATCTGCCGCGCCCGCAGATCCCTGAGAGTGACGACGTTCATCGTCTCGAATGATGGCGACGATGTCGGCGTAGCCACGCTCGATGGCCATCGTGAGCGGGCTCGTGGCGTCCCGGTGGGGCCAGATGCCTTTACGCGCGTCGGCGCCATGCTGCATCAGGAGTCGCACGATCTCAGGCTGTCGCTGCAGTACCGCATGGTGGAGGGCCCGATGCTCGTCGTCTTCCGCCACATCGAGGTGGACCAGCTCAGGACGCACCGTGAGCATCGCCCTCACGCCATCGATGTCACCGGCGCGTACGGCGTCGCAGAGACCACGGACGGTGACGCCGTCGACGAACGCCTTCAGCTTGGGCCAGCTCTCGAACCCGTAGGAACGCGCGAGGACCAGCTGCGCGTCGTGCAACGCGAAGCGTGCCGGATCCGCTCCGTGGTAGTGCGCGGTGATTTCGGCCGTGGCGACGGCGTCTCTGGCCACAAAGGCCTGCAACAATTCTTTCGCCTGGCGTTTGAGTTGGGCGAGGTCCGGTTTGTCGCGCAGCGCGCGAGTGGGGAGGTGTTTCCGCGAGGGCATGATGAAACTCCTTTCGTGGCTGCGCATTCGCGTCAGCCGGCGCCCGGTGTCCGCTCACTCGGGCAGAAAAGAGTTCATCGAAGCGATCGAGCGTGGCATCTGGTCAGGCGGACGCAGTCCTTTCCGCGGACACGGAAGCGCCCTGACGCGCTGCGTGCAGCATAGTTTCAGGGCAGCCACGTTGCAAGCGTCCACGACCGAAGAGACAGCTTGATGACTAAGTCGCCTTGCGGCCTCGCCCACCGGCGACCTTGCCGGCCGCGCGCTTCGTCGCGGGGCGCTTCGCCCGTCTGGCCGCGCGATCGGCGCCACGCTTCAGTAGGAAGTTCACGGGCAGATCCTCGGGGTCATACGCGTCCCGCAGGTGCGGAAACGCCACCGTGAGGAGCTTGAGCTCATCGATGATCTCGTGGAATCGGGCGTCGGCCTTGCTGCGGGTGACAGGTGCGCGGCGTGTGGTGGGTGGCATATATGGCACTTCAGCGTAGCGCAGATCTTGCTGTGTCTCACGTCCAAGACGGGGCGCCGCGATGCCATCGTCTCGATGGACATGCTTTGGCGGTGTAGACTGCGCGCATGCGAACTCGCGCGGCAGCCTTCGCGGTGGTCGTGTTGCTATCGGCGTGCGTCAACGCCGGAAGTCAGAGCGCGTACACGGTCGATGCCGCAAACGCCTTAGTGCGGGCACAGGACTGGAACGGGCTGTTGCGTTACGCCACCGCGTGGACCAAGGCCACGCCGAACGATGCAATGGGATGGTACTACCTGGGTAACGCCTATGGCATCGGCCTGAAGCGTCCCGATCAGGCGCAACCTGCGTTTCAACGCGCCGTGGAACTGCGGGCGAATTGGCCGCAAGCGTGGAACGCGCTTGGTTTCGTCAGTGTGGACCTGAAGCGGTACGACGATGCGGTGACGGCATTTACGCACGCGACAGAACAAGCGCCGACACGACCGAATTACTGGAACAGCCTGGCGGCTGCGTACTCGTACCAGAACCGTCTATCCATGGCCGTGCAGGCTCTGGAGGGCGAGCAACGTGCGCTGACAGCCGACTCCAAGGCGACCGAGTGGTACAACCTCGGCAACGGATTTCTGACGATGGAGGAGTTCAAGCTGGCGGCCAACGCGTATCGGCGCGCGCTGGCATTGGATCCGGCCGATGCAGCCAGCTGGAACAACCTCGGCACGCTCGAGGGCGTACTCGGCAACACGAACGCGGCGCTGGCCGACTATCAACGGGCGTCACGTCTCGGCAATCAGCTTGGCGCGAACAACTACGCGCGGCTGCAGCAGACCATCGCCGCGGCACAGCAGACCCGTAGCGACGATCCGCTGCGGGCCCTCTGGCGCAGCCAGGTGGCTGACGCCGAGTATCGGGCTCGGCAAGCCTGGCAGGAGCGGCTTGCCATCGCGCAGAACTGACTTCAAGGGGGACGCGAGATGAGACTGGCATTGGGAGTCGCGGTGGCGGCTGTGGCGCTGGCGGTCCTGTCGGGCAACGCCTGGGCGGCGTGTCCAGTCCCGCCAGGTGTGGAGGGCGTGCGGCCTGTGACGGCGGAAACGCCGGGCAACAGTCCGATCATCGATGTGCCTAAAGGCAAGGGTCTCCGCATCATGTTCACGCGGCCCGGCACGGAGGGCAACTACCTCGAAGTGTGCACGCGCGCTGGAGCCGGCGCGGACTGGCGGATGGAAAGCGGCAACTTCCGCACTCCCTCCGACTGGTACTTCATGTGGACGAACCTGCCGCAGCCCGCCGACTGGCAGGTGAACTTCTTCGACGCGCGCGTCGATGCTGCGTACAAGCAGCAGCCATGGGCGGGGATGCGGCGCACCGCGACGCCCACAGGGTTTACGCTGAGTTACTACGGCGCTGCCGGTCCGGACAAGCCCAACACCATCGTCGAAGTCTGCATCTACACCAAGAACATCGGCGAGTGTCCCGCGCATTAGTCGAGCCTCGGGCTGAAGCCCTGGTGGCTCCTTGAAGGAAGCCCTGAGGCTTCCGCGGAGAGTCTAAGACGCAGTCGAGAGCCCCTCACGCAGGCCGCGAGCGGTGACAATCACGGCGACGATCTCGACGAGGTGGAAGAGGCCGTTGTGATCGAACGGCACGACGAGTACCAGCCTCAGTGGGCTGGCCTGCACTGCGGCGGCGATGATGTTCAGCGTGATGCCGACGGCCACCACGCCCGCCCACGTTTTTCGTTGTCCCAGCCACAACGTGATGTAGATGGCGAGTGAGGCGAGCATCACCACACCTTCGTACGCGACGAAGACGATGAACCGATCCGTCAGGCGCGTGACGACGAAAAACATCAGGGCGACGCCGATGGCCCACGGCAGCAGCGCGCGGCCTGTTGCCACACCCTTCCAGTCCGACACCGCGCCAACGATGAACAGCGCGACGACCACTCCGAGGCACAGATAGAGTGGTGCCCACAGGACGCTTTTCCAGAACGGCGTCCACTCGAAGCCATGTGTGAGGGCGCCCAGCGCGGATGCCAGGCTGAGGAAGCCAAACACCCAGGCCCACACGCGTACTTTGAATGGCTCGCGCAGCGGCAACTTCAGCAGCCTGGCCAGCAGGACCAGACACACGACGGCCAGCGCGGCGTCGGTCAACGCCGTGGTGAGTTCAGTGGGGGAGGCGGTCACAGACATGCGCAAGGGCCGTGAGCAGTCGTTCCATCTCCTAACGACAGCGTGTCAGCCGGACGAACTTCGGGTAGTAGACGTTGTCGTCGGTCGCGAGGTCGGCAAAGGCTGACGAGTTGGTGCGGCGCGACCAGCTCACGCGAACCACTCTTTCTTCAAGAGCAGCTCTTCGATCCGGTAGCCGTGCAGGAAATCGTGCAGGGCCACGTGCCGGAACATGATGAAGACGGAGTAGTGACTGTACTCGCCGTGTTCGGCCGTTCGTGACCAGTCCTGTGCCGAGAGCCGCCGAAGCCGCGCGACCAGACGCCGACGGTCGCTGACGTAGGCGTCGAGCGCCGGCTCGAGGTCCATCAGCAGAAGCGTGTCGTCGGTGTGCTGACTGGCCGGATCGTATGGCGTGATAACCGGGGCAGGCGACGTCAGTATCTGGTCCAGGCGATCGAAGAACAGGGCATGCACGACGGCCAGGTGGCACGCGTGCTCGTGAGCGGACCACTTCGATGGCGCCGGGCGCCGCTTCAGCAGATGGGCGGGCACCTCGCGTACGAGCGGCACGACGATCTCGGGCGCGCGCTCCAGTGCGTCAATGATGGCGACGATGGTATTCACTGTTCTTGACTCCTCCGACGAGATCGGAGAGACCGCGTGTAGCAGTTCAACACCGCGGTCATCGTCTCGTCGTCCACAGCGCGACGTCCGGCAACGCGCGTCCGAGGGCCACGGCGTCCGTGTGTACGCGGAGCGCGCTGACAACGACGGGCAGCGGCTCGGGCCAGATCTCGGGAAGGTCCGCTTCGCCGGGATGGACGATGGGGAACGCGAGACGTTCGACGGGCGGCCTGAATTGCGCGTCGACGTCGTGACGGTTGCCGCGCGCATCGATCCGATACCACCCAGTGAGGGGCAGCCACACGGCGTTCAAGCCGTGAAGACAAAACGGACCGGACGGATCGTCGACGGCGAGGCGTTGGTAACAGAAGCCCGTGGGGATGTCGTTTGCCCGCAGCAGTGCCGCCAACAGGTGGCTCTTCGCGTAACAGTAGCCGCTGCCTTCCCGCAGCACGTCGGACGCCGAACAGGTCACGACGCTGAGCTTGTGGTCGGTGGTGTGTTTGATTTCGTCCCGCACCCACTCGAAACAGCCCTGCGCGATCGCCGCGTGGTCGGTGAGGTCACCACGAAGCGACAGGGCGCGGGCGGCCACGTCGCGGTGTCGCCAGTCGATGACGTCGGTTGACGCGAGAAACGGATCCATGGGATTGAAGTCCTCGAGCCGGGCTTACCGCACGAACAGCCGGATGAAGGTCAACACGGCGATGACCAGCAGCAGGACGACGGCGATAGCCAGAGTCGTGCGCATCGGTGTTCAACTCCTCTTCGCTCGCGGCACCTCGACGCCGCGCCGCTTGAGCTCGGCCGCGACCGCGGCCGGAAGGTCCGTCCGACAGCCACACGCCTTCCTGTGCGCCAGGTGCCACGCGACGCGCTGATCGAGTGTGGCTCCAGCGGGAATGCGGTGCGCCTTGTGCCAGGCGGCGTTGATCATGCCGATGGACCGAGCCGCCGCAGGCGCAGCGTGAGGTGACGCTTCACGTCCGGCCATTCATTGGCCAGGATGCTGTACATCACGCTGTCGCGGACGGATCCGTCGCGTCGGGCGAAATGATGACGCAACACGCCGTCGCGTTTGGCGCCGAGTGCTTCGATTGCGCGTTGCGACCTGAAGTTGAAGTTGTCGGTCCGCAGGCCCACGACGGCGCAGCCGAGCGCGTCGAAGGCGTGCGCAAGCAGCAGCAGCTTGCACGCCGTGTTGAGATGCGTCCGCTGCCAGCGCGCGGCGTACCACGTATAACCGATCTCGACGCGATCGATCGCAGAGACGATGTCGTGGTAGCGGGTGGTGCCGACGACGGTTCCCGAGCTGAGCTCGCGGACGGCCCAGGGCAACATGTGCCCGGCGGACTGTCCGGCCAGCGCGTCCGCAATGTACGTATCGACCTGGTTCGGCTGAGGCACCGACGTGTACCAGAGATCCCACAGTTGGCCATCAGCCGCCGAGGCGATGAGGCCGTCGGCGTGATGGTGGGACAGGGGCTCCAGGCGAACGCCGTGGCCTTCGAGGGTGACTGGCGCGAGAGTCAGCATGACCGCGTCAATTCGTCCTACTTCACCAGTTTCGACACCGCTTTGAACTCGTCGGTGCCGGCGCGCTCGAGGAGCTGGAACAGGAACATCTCCGTGGTGCCGACGATGGCGCCTGCGTCCTCCATCAGGGCAATCGCCCGCTGCCAGTCGAGGCTGCGCCTGGACATCACCGCGTCGGCCGGAACGTACACGCGGTAGCCGTCGTTCACGAGGTCCAGCGCGGTCTGGAACACGCACACGTGCGACTCCACGCCGCAGAGGAGCACCTCCCGACGGTTCGTTGCGTCCAGCGCGGCGCGGAACTCCGCCGATCGCCCGCAACTGAACACGATCTTCTCGACGGGCGCGAACGACTCGCCGAGCCGCTCGCGGATCTCCGGCACCGTCGGGCCCAGGCCCTTCGGGTATTGCTCGGAGACGATGACGGGAATATTGAGCACTTTGGCCGCATCGATCGCGATGAGCACGTGGCGCAGCATCGCCCCGCGGCCGTCCTCGGGCATGGCCGCGACCAGGCGTTCCTGGACATCGATGACGGCGAGGACGGCGTGTTCGCGAGAGATGAAGTCCATGGGTGTCTACGAGACCGGGTCTCCGTGAGCGTCGAGGAGACCCGGTCTCCTATGTCGCACCTAACACTCGCACAGATTCGCGCGCGACGACGATCTCTTCGTTCGTGTAGATCACTCCGATAGTGACTCGCGAGGTTGGCGTCGAGATGATCCGATCCTGCGCCACGCGCTGAGCGTTCGCGCGTTCGTCGAGCTCGAGGCCGAGGAAGGCCATATCCGAACACACCGCGGCGCGCACGCGCGAGGAATTCTCGCCGATGCCGCCGGCGAAGGCCACAGCATCGAGTCCGCCCATGGCCGCCGCATACGCACCGATGTACTTCTTCACCTGATAGGCGAGGACGTCCACGGCCAGCGCCGCGCGGGCGTTGCCCTTGTCGGCGGCCTCCTCGATGTCGCGCAGGTCGCTGCTGACGCCCGACAGGCCCAGGAGACCGCTCTTCTTCGTGAGCGCATCCCGAACCTGCGCCACGCTCATGCCGGTCTTGTCCATCATGTAGAACACGGCAAACGGATCGAGTTCACCGGATCGCGCAGCATGGTCAATGCCGGACTGCGGCGAAAATCCGAAGCTGCAATCAATCGACTGGCCGCGATCGATTGCGCAGATCGACGAGCTGCCGCCGAGGTGGCACGAGACGATCTTCAGGTCTTCCGGCTTCCGGCCGAGCACCTGCGGAACACGTCCGCCGACGTAGCGATGCGATGAGCCGTGGAACCCATATCGCCGCACGCCGTGCTCTTCGAACCACTCGTACGGCACGCCATACACGGCTGCCTTGTCGGGCATCGTCGCGTGGAAGCCGGGCTCGAAGACCGCGACCATCGGCACGCCGGGCAGGACGTCGCGGAAGATTTCCATTGCCGCGATGTAGACCGCGTTGTGCACGGGCGCCACGGGCAGAAACTCGCGCATCGCCGCCAGGAGGTCATCGTCAACGACGAAGCTGCCGCGGTAGCGCGGCCCGCCGATGACGGCCTTGAAGCCCACGGCGTCAATCGTCTGGTGGCTCGTCGTCTTCAGGTGCTCAATCAGCCGTCGAATGGCCGCCCGTTCGTCCGGAACGGAGCCCGTCGACTGCACCGGCGGCTCGTCACCCGTCGTGGACGAGATGATGGCGTCGTCGCTGCCGATGCGCTCGATCTTGCCGCGCGCGAGGACGCGTTCGCCGTCCATGTCCACCAGCTGGTACTTGAGCGAGGTGGACCCGAGGTTCGGAATCAGAACCCTCACAGGTCAGCCCTTCGCCGTCTTCTGGTGGTGCTGGACCAGCAATGCGATGGCGATGGATTGAATCTTGGTCTCGGCGCTCTCCGCGCGCGACAAGAGGACCAGCGGCACCTTGGCGCCGACGACGATGCCGCCGGACTTGCCGTGGCCGAAGTAGAGCATTGCGCGGAACATGATGTTGGCCGCCTCGATGTTCGGGCAGATGAAGATGTCCGTGTCCTCGACGATCGGGCTCTGGATGTTCTTGCGCTCCGCGGCGAACCGGCTGAGCGGCGCGTCGAGAGCGATCGGGCCTTCAAGGTATGCGCCGGTGATCTGGCCGCGCCGGTGCATCCCGACCAGCGCCGCGGCGTCGACCGTGGCCGGCATGTCTGGATTCACGAACTCGAGCGCCGTCAGCAGTGCCACGTTCGGCTCCGCCTTGCCCAGTGCGTGCGCCACCATGATGGCGTTGCGGGTGATGTCGGCTTTTTGCGAAAGCGTCGGCGCGATGTTGATGGCCGCGTCCGTCATCAGCATCAGCCGGTTCAGGTGCGGGACCGAGAACACGATCACCTGGCTCAACTGGCTGCCCGTGCGCAAACCACGCTCGCGGTCGACAATGCCGCGAATCAGCGTCGCGGTCGTGACCTTGCCCTTCATCAGAAAGTCAGCCTTGCCCTCGCGCACGAGATCGATGGCCTGGCGGACGGACGCGTCCTCGCTCGCGGTCGCGACGAGCGCCCCGTCCTTGATCGTGTAGCCCACCTTCCTGGCAGAGGCTTCGATCTTGGCCGGATTGCCCACCAGAATCGGCGTAGCCAATCCCAGCGGCTCGGCCTGGCCGAGGCTCTCGAGCACATCCGGATCGTGGGCCTCGACGACGGCAATGCGGGCGGGCCCGAGTTCGCGGGCGCGGTCGATGAGTTCGGTGAAGCTGCTGATCACGTCTGGGAATCTCCGTAACGGCGAGAGGCGCGGCCCGGGAGCGGGCCGCGCCTCGAGAGTGCGAACGAACGCGCGTCAGCTCGCTTTGCGGTTCTGAACCTTGTCCACGATCTTCCGGAACTCGTCCTCGGTGAGCAGATCCTTCTTGGCGAAGGATTTCTCCTTGATCAGGGGAATCATCGCCATCATCTGTTCTTCCGAGAGATTGATCTTCATCTTCTCGCACCACTCCTGCACGGACGGCAGGCCGCTGTTCTTGCCGATGACGATCCCGACCGGCTTCTGGCCGACCAGTTCCGGCGAGAACGGCACGTACTCGAGCGGGTGCTTCTCGCGCGCCTTGCGGAAGAAGCCGGCGACGATGCCCGACTCGATCTGATAGAGGAGGTCGCCGACGATCGGCCGGTTTCCAGGAATCGTGACCCGCGCGAGGTCGAGCACGAACTTCGACGTTTCGCAGAAGAGCTCCGTCTTGATGCCCAGGTCCACGCCGTACATCGTCTTCAGCGCCAGGACCGTGTCTTCGAGCGGGACGTTGCCGGCGCGTTCACCGAGACCCGTGATCGTGACCTGCGCCACCGACGCGCCCGCCTGCAACGCCGCGATCGTGTTGGCGACGCCGAGGCTGTAGTCCATGTGGCAGTGGATCTCCACCGGCTTCTTGAGCTTTTTCACGACCTGCTTCACCACGTGGTAGACCGCTTCCGGCCCGACACCCCCGAAGCTGTCCGCGATGGTGTACGCATCCATGTGGCCTTCGGACGCCACCTGCAGCGCGATGTCCATCAATCGGCTCACTTCGGTCCGCGTCGAGTCAATGGTGAAGAAGACCGTGTACAGGCCCAGTTCCTTGGCGGCCAGCGTCGCGTCAATCGACGACTTCATCGCGCGGTCCACGGTCCAGCCGTACGCGTTCTTGATGATGTGGTCGCTCGACGGAATCTCGACGATGACGCCGGTCGCGCCGCATTCCTTCGCGGCCTTGATGTCGGCGACGACGCAGCGCGCGAACGAGAAGATCTCGGACTTCAAGCCGAGCGCGGCGATATCCGAAATGGCCGCGCGATCCTGCGGCGACACCGCGGGCATGCCGGCTTCGATGCGGTGCACGCCCATGGCGGCGAGCTTCTTCGCGATGGCCACCTTCTCTTCGCGGCGGAAGACGACCTTCGTCTGCTGCTCGCCGTCACGCAGCGTGACGTCGTGAATCTTGATCTTCTTCGGGAAGTTCATCGGCTTGCGGACTTCCGGCAGCCAGTTCCACGGACTCGTAAACCACTTCTTTGTCTTCCAGGGATCCATCTCGTGCCTCCAAAACCGCTGAAACGTCGAACTAGAACGTCGAATCTTGCAACGCTGCCCGGATGCGCGTCAGCGCGCCGTCCAGCCGCCGTCGATCAGGATGGATGATCCGGTGACGAACGAGGACCCCGGTGATGCGAGATACACCACGAGCGATGCGAGCTCGTCGAGTTCACCCCAGCGGCCCATCGGGATGTTGCGGACGAACTCCTGGTACTTGACCGGGTCGTTCAAAAGCGGCCGGTTCATCTCGGTGCCGAACGGGCCGGGGCAGATCGCGTTCACGGTCACGCCCGATCCCGCCCACTCCAGCGCCAGCACTTTCGTGAGCGCGGTCACGCCGGCTTTGGCCGAGGCGTACGGGGCGCGCCCTGGCAGCGCGATGAACGAGAGGATCGATCCGAGGTTGATGACGCGGCCCCAGCCGCGCTTCACCATCTCCGGTCCGATCGCGCGCGAGCACAGAAACGGGCCCTTGAGATTCGTGTCGAGCACCGAGTCCCAGTCCGCCTCGCTCAGCTCCTGCACCGATCCGCGGATGTTGTTGCCCGCGTTGTTGATCAGGATGTCGATCGGGCCGAGCGCGGCCGGCACCTCAGCGGCGAGGCGCGTGACATCGGCCAGGCTCGTGACGTCCGCCGCGAACGCCTTGACGCGACGGCCGGTGGCCGCGGCGACTTCCGCCGCCGTTTCCTCGAGGGGACCGACCGTGCGCGCGGCCAGCGCGACGTCGGCGCCGGCCTCCGCCAGGGCGAGGGCCATCGTCTTGCCGAGCCCGCGCGCGCCGCCGGTCACGAGCGCGACCTTACCGGTGAGTTTGAAGCTGTCGAGTACGTGCGTATGTGACATGGGACCTGGCTACTTGATGGGTGAAAAATCGACCGGGTTGAGGAACACGGATTCGGCCTTCGCGACGATGTTGCCGTCGACGTTCGAGTCCGCCCGCACCTTCACCCATTCCGGATCGGCGTTGAACGCGGCCCAGTTCTTGACGGCCTGTTCGCGGCTCGCGTGCGCGATGATGTACACGAGCGTCGTGCCGGCACCCGGGGCATCAGCGGGCGTCCAGTACCCGATGCTCTCCATCCCGTGGCGATTGAAGATGCGGATCGTGTGGTCGCGAAAACGCGTCTTCACGTTTTCGAATTTGCCGGCCGATGCGGTGTAGGTCCGCATCTCGAAGACACGGTCGGCGGCCGACGCGTGAACCACGGCGATCGGCTGCATTCTGCCGCGAGCGACATACCCGCCGGCAAACGCGAGCGTGACAGCGGACAGTACGAGCCAATTGCGAAATGCCATAGCGGGCGTCCTCCTGGGAATGGAAACCCGGCAAGTATATCGCCAGCCGGCCGATAGCTCGGCCGGATGTCGCATCAAATCAAGAGGTTAGACCATTGTCGCGGGCCGTTTGGGCGCGGAGGGCGTAGGTGGATGAGGCGATCCGGGTATCGCCGGGCGCGGCCCGCGCCGGGTCGAGTGTCCGATGGCGTTGCTGCTATGCCGCGGGCTTGGCGGCAATCCCCACGAGATACATCGCGGCGAACAGGTCGGCCAGCCGTTCCGGGGATAGAGGGCCTTCGCGCCTGAACCACAACATGGAGCGGTTCGTCAGGCTGAAGAGGTGCAGGGCGAGCATGCCGACCGGCAGATCGGTCCGGACGACGCCCGCGCGACGGCCCTCGTCGATGGCCCCGCGTACGACCTGCTCATGCGCTTCGCGCAAGGCGGCGACAGTCTCGCGCTCCTCACCGGACAGGGCGCGCAGTTCGAGCAGCGACGTCGCGTGCTGATCCTGGTGGTGCAGGAGGCTCGTCACGTGCGCGACCGCCAGCCGTCGCATCCGATCGAGCGGCGTCGTCGTTTCCGCGATGGCCGATTCAGCGTCTCGGCGGATGTCGACGAGCGAGTCGGTGCAGATTTGGTAGAGCAGGTGTCCCTTGCCGCGGGTGTGGTGATAGAGCGACGCTTTCTGGATACCGAGCACGGACGCGATTTCGCGCGCCGTTGAGGCGTCGTAGCCCTTGGTGCGGAACAGCGCCGCCGCGACGTCCAGTACACGATCCGCCGTGCGCGTGGAGCCATCGACGCCGTCGTCGTCGTGCACGGCGCCCGGAGCCACGTCGGGTTCCGTGTTGACCGGACACAGCGACCAGGCCGCGGCGCGATCGGTGGTGACACCGTTGAGCCACAGGTCGAGGATGTGACCGGCGAGCGCATCGCGTGTGAACGTGCCGTCAGGGCGGTACCACAGCAGTACCCACGACATGATGTTCCACAACGACAACGCGAAGTAGCGCGGGTCGATGTCGTCGCGCAACGCACCAGCCGATTGCGCCTCCGCGATGACGCGGCGGGACAGCTCACGGTAGCGGTCGAAGACCGCCACGAGCTCGACCTGCCGGGCGGGCGACACCGAACGCAGCTCGAAGGCCATCGTCGCGTGCGTCTTCTGATTCTGGAGCTGGGTGCTCAGGGCCGCGCGGACGAGGTGCTTCAGCCGCTCGAGCGGATCGCTGACGCCGTTGACGCTCGTCTCGGCGGCGTTCAGCAGTTCCGCCAGCGAGGCACGGCAGATCTCGAACAGCAAATCTTCCTTGCTGGACACGTGGTGATACAGCGAGGCCTGCTGGAGCCCGAGCACTGCGGCAATCTGTCGCGTCGTCGTGGCGCGATAGCCGCGGGTCCAGAAGAGATCAGCCGACGTTTCGAGGAGCCGGTGGCGGCTCGATGGTTGTGTGCGAGTGGGTGAAGTCACGTGTTCTGGGGGCACCAGGGAGTATGACGCCGACGGCATTGTATCGGACTGGAGCACCCATCCGGGCCGATCTGGACCCTGCGGGGCAAAAAATTGTGTCCGGAACCACTCCGTGGTGTCTGACAGGTTGAGAACCGTCAAATTCGTCGGCGGAGGAGCCGTCACGTTCAGGAATGGGCAGGGGTGACCGGCGTGGAGAGTGCCGGTCCCAGGCGCACCGGCCCGCCTGGATCAGCGCGTCGTGATTCTTTTGTGACGCCGGGCGTCCCGCTCCACGGGATGCGCAAGAATGGCCCGTGCGCATCTTGCTCGTTGAGGACGATCCCCGCATGCGGGCGCTCGTGCGCCGTGGACTGAGCGAGCACGCGCATGCGGTCGAAACGGCCGGCAGCCTGGTGCAGGCCCGAGACGCACTGGCGACGCACGCATTCGACGTCGCGGTGATGGACGTGATGCTGCCGGATGGCAGCGCGCTCGATCTCGTCGGGGCTGTGCGTCGACGCGGCGACCTGACGCCGATTCTGCTGCTCACCGCGCGCGATTCGCCGGACGACATTGCCGAAGGACTCGACGCCGGCGCGGACGACTACCTCGTCAAGCCGTTTGCGTTCCCCGTGTTGCTGGCGCGGCTGCGCGCGCTCGGGCGGCGGCGTCCGTCCACGGCCGCCAACGTTCACCGCGTCGCCGATATCGTCCTCGATAACGCGGCGCACGTCGTGACGCGGGGCGGCGCGCCCGTCTCCCTGACGCGCACCGAGTATCTGCTGCTCGAGCGGCTCATCCGGAACGCGGGCCGCGTGGTGACGCGGCACGCGCTCCTCGAGCTCATGGGCACGGGACGCCGCGAGGTCGAGAGCAACACGCTTGACGCGTTCGTCAAGTCCCTGCGACACAAACTCGACGACGGCGGCCGCACCCGCGTGATCCACACCATCCGCGGCGTGGGCTACTGCCTCCGCGAGGAGGCCGAGGAATGAGGCTGCAGTCGTGGCGCGCGCGCGTGACGAGCTGGTACGTGCTCGTGCTGGTCTTCGTCGTCGCGACCCTGGCGGGTGGCGGATGGTGGTTGATGTCGCGGACGGTGACGGACGCGGCCGATCGTGACTTGGCCGCGCGTCTCACGGGTCTGCACCACTTCATCGACGGCATGAAAGCGGAGACGAATCCGCAGGAGGTGCTCGACGAGTTCCGCGAGTATGGCGAATTGACGAGCGGCGAGTCGCTGATTGAGGTGATCGATCCCGCGGGCCAGGTCCTGTTGCGTCCGAGCGTGCCCTGGTGGGACGAACTCGATGCGGCGCCACGGTCTCATGACGCGCGCCCGTCGTTTCGCACGTGGACCCGCGGTGATCGTCAGTTACGCGTCGTCGATGGCGGAGTCGACGTCGATGGTCGAATCTATCGCGTGACGCTGGCCGTGCCAACCGCCGCTCTCCAGGTGGCGGTGCACCAGTTCGGCGTCCTTCTGATGATCCTCGCGCCCGCCGTGCTGGTGGTTGCGGGTCTCGGCGTGTACATCATCAGCCGCCAGGCCCTTGCACCAGTCGAGGAGATTCGGCGCGCGGCTGAGGCGATTACGGTGGAGCATCTCGATCGGCGTCTCGTCGTGCCCGCGATCGACGACGAGTTGCGGCGCCTCGTCGTGACGTTCAATGCCATGCTGGCGCGCCTCGAACAGGCCGTCGCCAACATCGTGCGATTCACGTCCGACGCGTCGCACGAGTTGCGCACGCCGGTCGCGCTGATTCGAACGACGGCGGAACTCGCCATCGATCGCGAGCGCGACCCCGAGCAGTACCGGCAGGCGCTCGTCGAGGTGGCCGCGGAGGCGGGTCGCATGTCGACCCTGGTCGACGATCTGCTGCGGCTCGCGCGCGCCGACGCCGGTGTCGACGATGCCGGCGCCGGTCAACAGGACATTCGTGACGTCGTCGCCGTGGTGGTGGCCGGGATCAGGCCCGTGGCGGACGGGAAGCACGTGTGCATTCGAGTCGATCAGCCGCCGGAGCCGGTGCCCGTGTTCGGACATGAGCGATCGCTCGTGCGGTTGATGCGGGCCGTCCTCGACAACGCCGTGAAATACACGCCAGAGGGAGGAAGGATTTCGGTGGCCGTCGCCGTGACGGAAACCACCTCGGCTGTGCCGGTCGCGGTCGTCCGCGTGGCGGACAGCGGCTCGGGCGTGAGTCCGGACGATGCGCCACGCATCTTCGATCGATTCTTTCGAGGCCGTGATGCGCGCGCGCGCGGATTCGACGGCAGCGGGCTTGGCCTGTCAATGGCGCGAACGCTGGCCGAGCGGGCGGGCGGTTCGATTCGCCTCCTGCCGCCGGCCGAACCCGGCGGGGCGACGTTCGAGATTCGTCTGCCTAGTGTCCGCGGGCCTTCAGGAAGCGGGTGATCTCTTTGTTCTCGGGGAAGTCCACGGCGAGCCGCTCCGCGACGGTGACGGCTTCGGCGTCCTGCGCTTCCCGGCCGAGCATTTCCCAGAGCCCGAAGCCCGCCTCGGTGCGCGAGTAGAAGTCCGTGTTGGCCACGGCGGCGCTCCGCATGGTCTTGAGCGCGCCCTTCTTGTTGCCCCCGCCGAGCACCCAGCGCAAGCCGCGGGGCACGCGCGTGTCGACGATGTAGTCGATCCAGGCGCGTGCGACCCCGGCCCTGACATGCGCGGGCTCGATGGCCAGTGCGCTGTCGAGCGAGCGGCGGGCTTCCCAGTACTCGCCCCAGCCGGTCCGCTGTCCCAGCGTTCCGAGATACAGCCACACGTGGTTCAGATCGATTTTGCCGAGAAAGAAGAGCGCGGTGACATCACGCGGCTGAACCTTCAATCGCGCACGCGCGAGCTCCTGGCCGCGTGTGACGTCCTGTTTCATCGTGGCGAGGAGCGCGGGACACGCCGTGCAGGCCTTGAGCGCCGCGGCGCGGTCCTTCGCGTCTCCGAGTTGACGCTTGATGAGGAAGTGCAGCGCGGAGGTACGGAGCTCGTAGGTCGAGAGGTCGTCGGGCGCCGCCTCACGCAGCTGCAATGCCGCCGCGGCGGCTTCTTCGTACTCACCGATGTAGAACAGGCGCTGCGCGCTCTCGATGGACGGCACAGCGGGATGGACGACCGGGCCCCCAGCCGTGGCCGCGAGTTGCGCGCGCGCGGGCGCCACTTCTGGTCCGAGCCCGAACCACATGACGCCGAACAGCAGACCGACGACAACAGGTCGCATGGATTTCTCGGGACGAACGGCACACCTATTCGCGCGACGCGTCACCAGGGGCAAAGCTGTCGAGCTTCCGCTCGATCCGGGCGAGAAGGACCTGATGGTCCTCGATCACCCGAGCCAGGTGCGCCCACTCGCGATCGCGTGCGAGATCAAGTTTCTCATGAAGCGCGGTGATCTGCAGCTCCGCGCGCACATTGACTTCGTAGTCGAGTCGTGCGTCGGACCGGTCTTTGGCCGCCTGGCGGTTCTGACTCATCATGATGATCGGGGCCTGCAGGGCCGCCACGCACGACAGCATCAGGTTCAGCAGGATGAATGGATACGGGTCGAAGGCCCGCTCGCTCTCCTGATTCACCGCCATCCAGACGGCCATGGCCAGGAGAAAGATGCTGATGAAGGTCCAGGACCCGCCGAACGCCGCGACGCGATCCGAGATGCGTTCGCCGAACGTCATTTGCGCGTCGAACGACCGGTTCGGATCGGGTGTCGTGGGCTTCCGCCTCAGAATGCCCGACAGCGCCCGGCGCTCGATGTCGCCCAATCGGGCGATCTGTCCCTCGAGATCGATGACGTTCGGTGCGGCGCTGGCGCCCGGCTGCAGCCCCGCCGCGAGCATCGCGCTGCGCAGCAGCCGCAAGGCGCCCAGCGTCAGCATGGCGCCGACAATAGCGACCGCGGTCGGCCCGACGAAGCCGGAGGGCGCCGACATTCCAGCGTGCCGGAAGATCCAACCGCCGACGATGGCGCCCAGTGATCCCATCGTGAGATCGCCAATGAGGCCGAAGTCGCCTCGCGTCTTCATGGCGACGCGCACAATCCAGCCCACGAGTATTCCTGTCAGCATCCAGGTGAGGACGTACGTCACGTTGTGCCTCCTGCCGACGGCCGGAAGAATGGCCGCCGCTGCCAGTCGTTCGACACTGCCAGAAGTAGCAGGTCGCCACGGCGCAACGCAACGACGAACTTGTGTCAGACGGACGCGTGCGGGCGCGTGGTCGCGTCGATCAGGACTTGCAGGACCAGGCTGAACACGACGCAGCCGGCGCAGCCGATGACGTTGTACCAGAGGTAGGAGATGTCGAGCACGGAGAACAGGACGAACACGAGGAGCTGGGCGCCCACGGCCGCCCAGAAGACCGCCGTGCCTTGCACACGACGCGCGAAGAACGCGACCAGCACGAGTCCCAGCGCGACACCGTAGAAGATCGAGCCGACAATGTTCACGGCCTGGATGAGGTTCTCGGACATGCTGGCAAAGAGCGCGAAGCACATCGCCACCAGACCCCATAGCGCCGTGAACCAGCGCGTGGCGGTCACGTGGTGGTCGTCTCCCGCATCCTGCCGCGCCATGTGCCGATAGAGATCCACCGTGGTCGTCGCGCCGAGCGCGCTCAGCTCTCCGGCCTTGGACTGCAGCGCCGCGGCCAGGAATGCGGCCACGAGAAGACCGATCAGGCCGTGGGGTAGTTGTTGCAGGATGAATGTGATGAACACGTAGTCCGAGTCGTTCGTCGACGTGCCTGGCGAGGCCTGCTTGAGGAGCGTCTTGACGTCCGTCCGGATGGCTTCGGCTCGAGCGCGTGAGGCGACCGCAGCGTCGAGCGCCCGCGATGCCACCTCGGTCTCGCCCGACTCGCGTGCGCGGAGCCACTCGCTCACAGAGCGTCGGATGTCTTCGTGCTGCGACTGGTATTCCGAATCCAGCTTCTGGAGGGCCGGTCCCTGGGCGGAGGTCGCCTGGTGCTTCCAGGCCACGGTGTTGAAGAACACCGGCGGCGTCTCGAACTGGTAGAAGACGAACAGGAACACGCCCAGCAGCAGGATGCCAAACTGCATCGGAATCTTGCAGACGGCGTTGAACATCAGGCCCATCCGGCTCTCGCGCAACGAGGCGCCGGAAATGTAGCGCTGGACCTGAGACTGGTCGGCGCCAAAGTACGACAGCGCGAGGAACATGCCGCCAAGGAGCCCGGACCAGAAGGTGTAACGTTCACGCAGATCGACGGAAAAATTGACGGCCTGCAGTTTGTGGAACCCGCCCGCCAGCGCCAGTGCCTCCGACGGACCGAGACCGTCCGGCAGCTTGCGCACCAGGATGATGAACGCGAGCACCATGCCGGTCATGATGATCGTCATCTGGTACTTCTGCGTCAGGCTGACCGCCTCCGATCCCCCGCTCACGGTGTAGACGATGACGAGCAGGCTGACGCTGATGATGGTTATGCTGAGTGACCATCCCATGACCGTGGAGAGCACGATGGCGGGGGCATACACCGTGATGCCGGCGCCGAGGCCACGCTGCACGAGAAACAGCAGCGCGCCGAACAGCCGGGTCTTCGTGTCGAATCGCTGGCCGAGGAACTCGTACACCGTGTGAATGCCGAGCCGTCGATACATCGGCAGGAACACCACGGAAATCAGAATCAGGGCGAAGGGCGCGCCGAAGTAGTTCTGCACGAACCCCAGGCCATCGGTATAGCCCTGTCCGGGCGTGGAGAGAAACGTGATGGCGCTCGCCTGCGTGGCCATCACCGACAGGCCAATGACCATCCAGCGCGCGGTGCCGTGCCCTTTGACGTAGGTGCTGAGATCGCGCTTGTGCCGCGTGTGCCAGATGCCGTAGCCGGCGATGCCGAGGAGCACTCCGAACAGGACGACGTAGTCCAGCGCGTTCACGAATACGTCCGCATGAGCAACGTCAGCAACGTCACCCAGGTGATGAAGCTGATGACGACAACGGTGTAGACCCGGGGCCAGGTACGGAGCCCGGGCACACCCGTCTCGTCATCCGGGTGCGTAACTGGGGGGCGGACGGTCATCGGGAGCGTCGCGTGCGGCGAGCGACCTCAGCCAATGGTGAAGGGGATCGTCGCGCTGGCCGTGCCCCACTCAATGCGCAAGGTGGCCCCGGCCGCGGTGTCGTCGATGTGAATCGAGACCAGTTCGACGGGGGCAGCCGTCGTGCCGAGCTGCATCGGCGTTCGGCCGATTTCGAGGTCCGGTCGATAGGGAATGCCCCAATCGGCTGCGTTCCGCCCAACGAGGAGTTGCCACGACGATGGGCCTGGGATGGTGTTGATCGTGTACGTGCCGGGCGCGAGCGTCAATGAGCCGATCTTCAGGGGCTTGTCCGTGGTCAGCAGTGTTGGCTGGTCCGCTCCCGTCCGCCAGGGCTGGCCGTGCGGCATGAGCTGCGTCTCAGGCCGTCCTTTGAGCGACGGCCGGCCGTAGTCGACCGCCAACGCCGCACCGTCAATGGTCCACGTGGTCTTCACATGGGGGCTTCCACCGGTACCGGGGGCGGTCTGGATCGTTTGCTGCGCCTGCAGAGTTGGCGCGGCCACCGCCGCCCACACCGCGAACATGGCTGTACACACTGCTCTCGTCATTTGTTCCTCCGATCGCCGGCCCGAAGGCAGACGAATAACCTGTTGGTGGCCCCAGGCTCAGTAAGACGCGTGCGGATGATTCGTTTACCTGGGGACAGGGACGGGGGACGGGGGACCAAGGGGACCAGGGGACCAGGGGACCAGGGGACCAGGGGACGAGGGGGCGAGGGGGCGAGGGGCGTGAGTTTCCGGGCAGCGAGGTTCCTTGCCACCGCGTGGCCTGACGCCTGTGGCCTCGCGACCGTGGACGCGGACCGCCGCCCGCAGCCTGTATGATAGGCCCCCAACAAGGAGCGTTCATGAGATCCGAACGGAGCGCGACGTCGCGATTCGTGCGTCTGGGCAGCCTGGCGGCCCTGGCAACCATTTGTGCGTGGAGCACAGGCGGGCAGCTACGCGCACAAACCAAGGGCACGATGACTGGCGCCAAGTCTTCGGCGCTGGCGAGGTATCAGAACATTCCGCTGTGGCCCTCGGGTCAGGTGCCGCTGGCGACGGGCACCGCGCCCCTCGATGCGCCGTTCCTGACGGTGTTCCTGCCGAAGCCGGGCACGAGCAACGGCAGCTCCGTGGTCATTGCGCCGGGCGGCTCGAACATCATGCTGATGTACGGCGCCGAAGGCTTCGAGGTCGCCGAGCACTACAACGACTGGGGCGCGACGGCATTCGTTCTGACGTACCGCATGTCGCCGCGCTACAACGACAACGCGCGGACGCTCGACGGCCAGCGCGCAATCCGGATCGTCCGCGCACATGCATCTGAGTGGAAGCTGGATCCGAAGCGAATCGGGTACATCGGGTTCTCCGCCGGGTCGAACATGGGCCGTCCGATTGTGGCCTCGGCTACCTCCGGCGACCCACAGTCCGCTGATCCCGTCGAGCGCGTGAGCGCGCGGCCGGACTACCTGGCGCTCGTGTACGGCGCCGGACGCGCGATGCCTGGGGAATCACTGAAGGACTTTCCGCCGACGTTCCTGTTGTCCGCGGCCGGCGATCAGCAGCCGTCGCTGGCCAACGCGCAGCTCTTTGCCGAACTCACGCGTGCGGGCGCCGTCGCGGAGATTCACGTGTATCAAAAGGGCCGGCACGGTTTCGGTGCCGGCGACGGCAGCCCGGAGTTCTCGGGGTGGATGCCGATCCTGAAGCACTTCCTCGACATGGACGGATTCCTGAGCGGGAGCGAGTAACGATGCGAGTCTCGATGTCCCTCGGCCTGGCGGTGGTCGTACCCGCGTGTGCGATGGTCCTCGCGGCCGCGCCGCAGAAGCCCGCGAGTCCCGTGACCCCGCCCGTCAACGATGGCCACGGCGACTACGTGTACGTGCCCGCGGGCGCGTTCAGGATGGGCGACAACTTCAACGATGGCGAGCCCCGCGAACGTCCGGTCCACATGGTCGAGCTCGATGCGTTCTACATTGGCAAGTACGAAATGACCAACGGCGAGTGGCGAAGGTTTCGCGACGATCCGGGCTACGACGACGCGACGTTCTGGCCTGGCGGGCGCGTGGCCCCGAAGGATCAGATTCCGTACTGGACGCAGCCGAACAACCACGGCGGCGGCACGCCCAATTCGGACAACTACCCGGTGCTCGGCGTGAACTGGGATTCCGCGGTGGCCTACTGCAACTGGCTCAGCGCCAAGACGGGCAAAAAGTACCGGCTGCCGACCGAGGCGGAGTGGGAGAAAGCCGCGCGAGGGACGGATCAACGTCGCTATCCGTGGGGCAACACCATCGATCGCTCGTCCGCCAACTTCGTGGGCGCCCAGGCATTTGATACCGGGCAGCTCGTCGGCTTCTACGACGGCACCAAACGCGGCGATCTGCAGACGCGCAGCAACGCCTCGCCGTACGGAGCCTTCGACATGGCCGGCAACATCATGGAGTGGACCGCGGACTGGTACGACCGCGACTACTACGCGGCCTCGCCGCGCAAGAACCCGAAAGGTCCAGAGACCGGCGCCTACCGCGTCGTTCGCGGCGGCACATTCTTCCTCGACGCCTTCAACCTCCGCACCTACGCGCGCTCAGCGGCCTGGCCATCGTTCCAGGCTCATCGGATGATTGGCTTCAGAGCGGCGAGACAACCCTGACGTCGGGTTATCGATGATCGGATCATCGGGGCATGACATCGGGTCAACGGACCATCGGGGCAATGCATCGGGCGATTGGACATCGGGATAGCCGTCGTTCACTGCAGATACGCGATGATCGGTGTCAGCGTGAACGGGCTGAGGATCGTGGAGACGAAGATCGCGCTCATCGCAAAATCCGGATCCGCATCGAATTTGATCGCCAGAATCGATGTCGTCACAGCCACGGGCATCGACGCGAGGACCACGGCGGCCTGGCGGGCGGGACCGGTGAGACCGAACAGCGACGTCAGCCCGAACGCGATGATCGGCGTGCCGATGATCGACAGCAGGACGGCGATGACCACAATCGACGGACGCGCCGGCCGGATGGCGGTGTGGAGCTGGATGCCCAGAATCACGATCATCAACGGCAGGGCGGCGTCGCTGAGCATGCCGACGGCCCGGGTGATTGGCGCCGGCACGACCGTGCCCGTGGCGACCACGATCAACGCCGTGGCGATGGCGTAGAGATTCGGCATCTTCAGCACACTCAGCAGCGCCTGTTTCAGACTCCGATTGCCCGCGGCCGCCAGAAAGCCGCCCACCGTCCAGGTCAGCAGCGATCCCGTCAGGAAATACACGGTCGCGTAAGGCATGGCCGCCGGCCCGAAGGCGAAGGAGACGACCGGCAGGCCGTAGTTGCCGCCATTGGAAAACATCACTACGAGCAGGAAACCGCTGAGCTCCGGCCGACTGAGGCGCAGACTGCGGCCAACGATGAAGCCCACCACGCCGGTGATGCCCATCACGAGCGTGGCGACGAGAATCATCCGGCCCACCATCCCGGAATCGAGCGACGCCGACACCAGCATGTGGAACACGAAACAGGGCAGAAGAACGTGAAAGACAGCCTCGGTCAAGGCTTTCGCGCTGGTGTGAATGACCTTCGCAAGAAGCCACCCTGCACCAGCGATCAGAAAGATGGGGACGATGTCGGCCGTGAGGATCGAGAGGAGAGTCTGCACCGGCCAGAAGGATAGGCCAGGAGGGCCTGGCACCGTGAGCGGAGCGGGGACAGGGGACCAGGGGTCCAAGGGGGGACCAGGGGACGAAGGGGACCAGGGGGACGAAGGGGACCAGGGGACGAACGGGCCAAGAGACAGGGACCGGCAGTCCGTGGACCGGCGGTCCATGGAGCCCCGGACCTTCAGGTCCGGGGCCGCTCCGCCGCGTAGAATTGGCGCCACCGCCGTGCGCGAACTGGCACTCGTGTTCCTCAAGCTTGGCACCATCGCGGTCGGCGGTCCCGCCGCGCACATCGCGATGATGCGCCATGAGTTCGTTGACCGGCGTGCCTGGCTGACCGAGCAGGAGTTCCTCGATCTCATCGGCGCCACCAATCTGATCCCCGGACCCAACTCCACCGAGATGGCGATTCACATCGGCCATCGCCGAGCCGGGTGGCCGGGCCTGCTCGTCGCGGGCACCTGCTTCATTGTGCCGGCCGCGCTGATCGTGTTCGTCCTGGCGGTGGTGTATGTGCGGTTTGGCGCCCTGCCACAGACCCGCGCGCTGTTCTATGGCGTGAATCCCGCCGTGCTCGCGATCGTCGGCGTCGCACTTCTGCAGCTCGCGCGCTCGGCGGTGCGCGTCCCGTGGCACGGGGTGGTCGCGGCGATCGCCGTGGCGGGTCTGATCGCCGGCGTCCACGAACTCGTGGTCCTCGCCGTCTGTGGTGTCCTGGGCGCCACGATCGTCACGTGGCCCGGACGTCCCACAGCGGCGGCACTGCTCTGGATCGGCACGCCGCGCGCGCCTGTGTCGGGAACGTGGCCTGGGGCCTTCGTCACGGCCGGGTCGGCCGTAGCCGCCGTCACCGGCGTTACGCTCGGACGACTCTTTCTGGTGTTCGTCAAGGCTGGTGCGCTGCTCTTCGGCAGCGGCTATGTGCTGGCCGCCTTCCTCCGCGCCGATTTCGTGCATCGTCTCGGCTGGCTGACGGAGCGTCAGTTACTCGACGCGATCACCGTGGGGCAAGTGACTCCGGGCCCGGTGTTCACGACCGCGACGTTCATCGGCTACGTCCTGGCCGGTCCAGCTGGAGCGGCGGTCGCCACCGTCGCCATCTTTCTTCCGGCATTCGTGTACGTCGCGATCAGCGGCCCGCTCGTGCCACGTATGCGCCGCTCGCGTCTCGCCGGCGGCGTTCTGGATGGCGTCAACGTCGCGTCGCTCGCGTTGATGGCCGTTGTCTGGTTCCAGCTGGGCCGCTCTGCGATCGTGGACATTCCGACGGGACTCCTCGCGTGCGCGGGCGTGCTCGCGCTCGTGGTTTGGCGTGTCAGTCCGGCGTGGCTTCTGGCCGTGGGCGCCGCCCTTGGCGCCCTGTCGATGCGCTAATCTCGCAACCTCCGACTGGCGGTATCATCGATCTCATGCTCACATCACTGTTCGTCCGGAGCCGCGCGCCGCGCCTGGCGCGTATCGTCATCGCAGCGGCCTTTTGCGCGGGCACCGTGCTCGGCACGCGCGCTCAGGGGGCGCCGCTCGACACGGCCGCAATCGATCGCGCGATGGGACTGTCTGGCCAGATGCAGGGCGACGTCTACCGCGTGAGCCTTCCGCGAACCGACCTTGCCGTGACCATTCGCGGTATCGCCATCAGGCCGGGGTTGGCCCTCGGCAGCTGGGCGGCATTCAAGCGGGCCGGGACCTCTGCGGTCGTCCACGGCGATCTCGTGCTGCTCCAGGATGAGGTGGCTCCGACGATCAGTGGTTTGCTGTCCGGTGGTCTGCAGATCACCGCCGTGCACAATCACCTCATCGGCGAAACGCCACACGTGATGTACGTGCACTACTGGGGCCAGGCGCCGGAAGGTACCCTGGCCACGGCGCTGAAGGCGGCGCTGCAGCACACGGCCACGCCGTTTACGGCTCCGGCGGCGCCGCCCGCCGCGGCTGATCCGGGATTCGATGCCGACGCCCTGCAACGTGCCCTTGGCCGCACCGGGACCGTCCGCGGTGGTGTTCTGGCCGTCAGCATCCCGCGCCCCGAGAAGATCATGATGATGGGCGTCGAACTGCCACCCTCGATGGGGATGGCGACGGCGATTAACGTGCAGGCCGCGGGTGGTGGCAAGGTGGCTGCGACGGGAGACTTCGTCATGATCGACGACGAAGTGAATCCGATTGCCAAGGCCCTGACGTCGCACGGCATCGCCGTGACCGCCCTCCACAATCACATGCTGCACGGCTCGCCGATGCTGTATTTCATGCACTTCTGGGCCGAAGGCACGCCGGCCGACGTGGGCGCCGGCCTCAAGGCCGCGACGGATCTGCTCGCGAAGTAGAACCGACGAGGTTCGCGTCTAACCTCGACCGGCTGTCGGCCACCGCCACTGCTGCACGGCGGGCATGTCCTCACCGTGCTCGCGGATGTAGGCGTAGTGTTCTGCGAGCCTGCCTTCGAGCGTCCGCCGCAGGTCCGCACCCCGATCGGCAAGCCCAGGCACGCGTGTGATCGTATCGAGCGCGAGGTGGAAGCGGTCCAGATCGTTGAGCACGGCCATGTCGAACGGGGTCGTAATCGTCCCCTGCTCCTTGTAGCCGCGGACGTGAATGTTCGGATGGTTGTGACGCCGGTAGGTGAGCCGATGAATCAGCCACGGGTAGCCGTGATACGCGAAGATCACGGGCGTGTTCGTGGTGAAGAGCGCATCGAAGTCGGCGTCGCTCAATCCGTGCGGATGCTCGATCTCCGGTTGGAGCCGCATCAGATCGACGACGTTTACCATGCGGATCTTCAGGAAAGGCAGCGCTTCGTGCAGCAGCGCGATCGCGGCGAGCGTCTCGAGCGTCGGGACGTCACCGGCGGACGCCATCACGACGTCCGGCTCCCCGTCCTGGTCCGTGCTCGCCCACGCCCATCGGCCGATGCCGGCCGTACAGTGCGCCACCGCCTCGTCGGCCGACAGCCACTGCGGCGCCGCGTGTTTTCCGGCGACGACAATGTTGATGTAGTGACGGCTGCGGAGACAGTGATCCATGACGCTCAGGAGGCAGTTCGCGTCCGGCGGGAGATACACCCGCACGATTTCCGGCTTCTTGTTGAGCGCGACGTCGATGAAGCCGGGGTCCTGGTGCGTGAAGCCGTTGTGGTCCTGCCGCCACACATGGCTCGACAACAGATAGTTCAGTGACGCCACCGGGCTGCGCCACGGCAGCCCGCGCGTGACCTGCAGCCACTTGGCGTGCTGGTTGAACATCGAATCGACGATGTGGACGAACGCCTCATAGGTGTTGAAGATGCCGTGACGGCCCGTCAACAGATAGCCTTCGAGCCAGCCTTGGCACTGGTGCTCGCTCAGGACCTCCATCACTCGTCCGTCGAGCGCCAGACCTTCGTCGCCCGGCAGGCGCTCGGCGTCCCACTGACGCGCCGTGACTTCCAGAACGGCTCCCAGACGATTCGAGACGGTTTCATCCGGTCCGAAGATCCTGAAGTTCCGCTGCGCGGCGTTGGCCTGGATGACCTCGGCGAGAAAGCCGCCGAGCACTCGCGTGTCTTCCGCGTCTGTCGCGCCGCGTGCCTGCACTCGCACGGCGTGGCTACGGAAGTCGGGCATCTCGAGCTCGCGCAGCAGCAGGCCGCCATTGGTGTGCGGGTTCGCGCTCATACGCCGCAAGCCCGATGGGGCCAGCGCCGCGATGGCCGGCCGGAGTCTCCCATCCCGATCGAACAACTCCTCGGGGTGGTAGCTCTGCATCCAGGCTTCGAGCTGCGAGAGGTGCTCGGCGTTGGTGCGCGGCGCGGTGAGAGGAACCTGATGGGACCGAAAGGTGCCTTCGTTGGGTTTGCCGTCGACAACCTTCGGCCCCGTCCAGCCCTTCGGCGTCGCCAGCACGATCATCGGCCACGTCGGCCGTGTAGACGAGCGACCGCTCCGTGCGTCGTCTTGAATGCGACGAATGTCGGCGACGATTCGATCGAGCGCCAGCGCCATCGTCTGATGCACGAGCGCCGGCACGTCGCCTTCGACGAAGTAGGGCGCCCAGCCGCAGCCCCGCAGGAATTGTTCGAGCTCGTGGCGTGGGATGCGCGCCAGGACGGTGGGGTTCGCGATCTTGTACCCGTTGAGATGCAGGATGGGGAGCACGGCGCCGTCGGTCGCCGGGTTCAGGAACTTGTTCGAGTGCCACGCCGTGGCGAGTGGCCCGGTCTCGGCCTCGCCGTCGCCGATGACGCACGCGGCAATCAGCGACGGGTTGTCCAGGACGGCGCCAAAGGCATGGGAGAGCGAGTACCCCAGCTCGCCGCCCTCGTGGATGCTGCCCGGGGTCTCCGGCGCCACGTGACTCGGAATGCCGCCGGGAAAGGAAAACTGCCTGAACAGGTGCGTCAATCCCGCGAGGTCCTGCGTCACGTGGGGATAGATCTCGGTGTACGTCCCTTCCATGTAGACGTTCGAGACCACGGCCGGCCCTCCATGGCCAGGACCAGAGATATAGAACATCTCGAGGTCGTATTCTTTGATGATCCGGTTGAGATGCGCGTACACGAAGTTCTGCCCGGGCGTCGTTCCCCAGTGTCCCAACAGCCGCGGCTTGATGTGCGACGGCTGCAGCGGTTCGCGCAACAGCGGATTTGCGAGCAGGTAGATTTGCCCCACCGACAGATAGTTGGCGGCGCGCCAATACGCGTCGAGGGCCTGAAGCTCCAGCGGCAATTCGGACGTCATGGCGTGGTGTCTTTCTCGGTTCGGAGCAGGTCACGCGCCTGCCGGGCCATTACCAAGGCCTCGTTGGTTGGAATCACTCGAACGACGACCTGTGATTCACGCGCGCTGATCACCGGGGCGTGCCGGGCGTTTGCATCGGCATCGAGGATCACGCCCAGACATGACAACGCCGTGGCGATGCGCTGCCGGATCGTGGCCGCGTGCTCGCCGATGCCTCCGGAGAACACGATGGTATCCAGGCCACCCAGAGCGACGGTCAACGCGCCGATCGACTTTGCGGCCTGGTAGCAGAAGACCCGCACCGCAAGGGCCGCGGGTGGATGGTCGGATTCGATGGCGAGCAGTTGCTGCATGTCCCCGGTGCGGCCGGAGATCTCCAGGAGACCGGACTGCTTCGTCACCGCGAGGTCGAGATCGTCGGGTGTCCAGTGGCGTTCGCGCATGATGTGCGCGATGGCGCCCGGATCGAGATCGCCGGATCGCGTGCTCATGACGAGGCCACCGGCCGGTGTCATGCCCATGGTCGTGTCGATGCTTTGCCCCTCTTTAACGGCCGCGAGACTGGCGCCGCTGCCAAGGTGCGCCAGGATGACGCGCCCGCGTGCGGCGTCCGCACCTGCGATCCGTTCCAGTTCGGAGAGAAGAAAGGCATAGGACAACCCGTGAAAGCCGAATCGACGCAGGCCTGGAAGGGGCACGACGCGCGCAACGTCCGGCAGCGTGCGGTGGAACGCCGTGTCGAAACAGGCCACATGCGTCGCGTCTGGCATGGCGTCCATGAACGCCCGGATGAGCGCGATTTCGTCCGGCAGATGATTGGGTGCGAGCGACACCATGGTGTCGAGCGTGGCGAGGACCTGGGGGGTGAGACGGCACGGGCGCTCGAATGTCTCTCCGCCGTGCACGACCCGGTGCGCCACCGTTGTGACCGCACCCTCGGCTGCCCGGGACGAACGCCATTCGAGCATCCCCGCGACAGCCGCCGACCGGCCCCGGTCTTCGACCGACACTTCCCTTCGCGCCGCCAACGTTGGCCCCGCCTCGTCATCACCGAACAGCGCGCACTTGATACTTGACGACCCGCCGTTGACGGTGAGGATCATCGATCATCAGACCGGCGCGGCGGCGGGGCGCCGGCCGCGTCCTTGAAGTCGCGGCGAACCTGGACCTTCTCGCCACGCAGGGTCGTGCGGCGCATCGCTTTGATGACATCCTCGGCGGCTTCCTCCGGAACTTCGACGAGCGAGAAGCGATCCGTGATCTCGATGGCGCCAAGATCGCGCGACGTGAGTCCCGCCTCGTTGGTGATGGCGCCGACGAGATCGCCGGGCCGGATACCGGCCTTCCGGCCCGCGCCAAAGTACAGGCGCGCGACCGCCCGCCCCTGTCCGCTGATCGCATGGCGCTTGGCCTTGGTCGGGGGGCCGTCGCCAGGTCCCGCCGGTGACCCGCGACGTGGAGGCGCGGCGTGGGGCATCGCCGCGGCTGGCAGGTCGACTTCCGATTCCGGGTCGCCGTTCAGTTCCTCGTGCGCGAGCTTGACGGCCGCCGCGGCGACATCGAGCACGTCGAATTCACGCGCCAGTGACTCGACGATGACGCGGACGTCGTCGAGGTTGCCGGCGAGGAGCCGTTCGTGCAGGGACGCGCGTGTCAGTTCCAGCCGCTTGGCCTTGAGATCCGCGACGGTCGGCACCGTGGCGATCTCGAGTTTCTGTTTCGTGACGCGTTCGATCGTGCGAAGGAGGTGGTGTTCGCGCGGCTCGGCAAGTGTGATGGCCGTGCCTTCACGTCCGGCGCGCCCAGTTCGCCCGATGCGGTGGACGTAGGCGTCCGCATCCGTGGGGACGTCGTAGTTGAAGACGTGGGACAACTGCTGCACGTCGAGCCCGCGCGCGGCGACGTCGGTGGCGATGAGCAGATCGGTCTTGGCCGCTCTGAAGCGGCCCATGACGGCCTCGCGCTGCCGCTGCTGCATACCGCCGTGCAGCGCCTCGGCGCGGTAACCGTGGGCATTGAGCGTCTCGACCAGCGAATCCACCTCGAGCCGCGTGCGGCAGAAGACGATGGCGGAGGTCGGATTTTCGACGTCGAGCACGCGCTGCAGGGCCGAGGGCTTGTGGGCTCGTGGCACGACGTAGGCGACCTGACGCACGCGCGGCAGCTTGCCGGCAGCCGGACGTTCCTGTGTGATGTTCAGGCGCTGCGGCTCGCGAAGGTGCCGCTCGGCAATCGAGCGGAGACGCGGCGGCATCGTCGCGGAGAACAGCGCCGTCTGCCGTCCCGCTGGCGTCGCGGTGAGGATGGCATCGATATCCTCGGCGAAGCCCATGTCGAGCATCTCGTCGGCTTCGTCGAGCACCAACAGTTTGATGCCGGACAAATCGAGCGATTGGCGGCGGATGTGATCGAGCGCGCGACCCGGCGTTGCGACGACCAGCGACACGCCGCGCTCGAGCGCGCGGATCTGCTGCGACATCGGTGCGCCGCCATACAGCGGGACGACCGAGATGCCGGTGCCGCGCGCGTACTTGTGCGCCGCCTCCGCCACCTGCATGGCGAGTTCCCGGGTCGGCACGAGCACGAGCCCGCCCGGGCGCACGCGTGCCCGGCCAGAGCCGGAGGCCGCTGGCTCCTGGGGCTCGAGCAGACGCTGGATCAAGGGCAGGGCAAAGGCGGCGGTCTTGCCCGTTCCCGTGGCGGCCTGAGCCAGCAGGTCACGGCCCGTCAGAATCAGGGGAATGGCCTCGCGCTGAATCGGGGTAGGCTCCTCGTATCCCAGCGCCGTCACGGCTTTGACGACCGATTCGACCAGTCCGAGTTCGTTGAATCCATTGACACCTGCAGCGCGCGACGGGGAAGACATAGGTCATTGTGGCACCTTGCGCCCCTGCGCCGCTGACGGCAGGCGCCGATTGCTGATCCAGCCCCTGCGGTCCCATGCGTCCTTATTGCCTCACGTTCGTCGCCTTCATCGCTCTGTCCTCGTGCCGCCAGTCGTCACCGACCGCACCGGCCGGCCCCCCCGTGCCTGCTCAGCCGGTCCCGTCGTCCGCACCGCTCGTCTTTGAACAGCTTCCGATAGCCCTTTCCGCGGTCGAGTTCGTGGTGCCGATTGGCAACCTCAATCCTCCCGGCCACACGTTGCCGACCGATCATGCGTACTTCTATCACCGGCTCCGCAATCCCAGCGCGCCGCGCTACGACGTCGTGGCGCCGGCGGCCGGCACCGTCCGATATGTCACGCGAGGTGCGGATGATGCCATTGGCGTGCAGGCCACCACGACCACGATGTACTACCTGGGCCACGTGCTGGTGGATGCGGGATTGACCGGCGGATCCGTCGTCGCGGCGGGCCAGCACCTCGGCATGACGAGTCAGTTGTCGTACGGTCTCGACCTCGGGGTGATCAACGACGCCGTGACGGTCTTCTTCGTCAACCCGCTGCGATACAGCAGCAACACGCTGCACGCCGAGTCGCCGCTCCCGTATTTCGCCGAGCCGCTGCGTAGCTCGGTTTACGCGAAGGTCGAGAGCGCCATGCCGGCCAACAACGGACGGATCGATTTCGATCGGGCCGGACGGCTTGCGGGAAATTGGTTTCTGGAGGGGCTCGCACCGTCAGACAGCAGCAACGTGAGCGCTGGTCCGAGACAGTTGGCGTTCGTGCGTGACGTGCTGAATCCATCCGCCGTGCGGATTTCCGTCGGGGGCACGCTGGCGATGACAGGGGTCTTCGCGATTGATTCGGGAGCGCCGGATCCGGCCGACGTGTCCGCAGCGTCGGGCGCGATTGGCTACCGGCTCTTCTACGGACAAGCCGGCCCCCGAGCCGCGGGGCTGCTCATGGTGCGGATGCTGGAAGACACGCGCGCACAGGTGGAGGTGTTCGCGGACTCGCAGGACAGTCGCACGGAGTTCACGACCGCTTCGCAGATCTACGTCCGGTAGGAAAGGCGGAATTAACACGCGCGTTCGAGGCCCGACACGCCGTCGTTGCGTTTGGGTACGACACTCGGTCTTGCCAGCCCCGGGGCGGGGCGATGGTCTGCTGATGGGGGAGCGGCCGGTCGTGGGCGTATGTTCCGCACCCGGCCCGTTCTGACTCCGACAGCGTCCATCGCCCGGCCCTGGGGACAAACGCCTCGGTCGCCTCGGTCGCCTCGGTCGCCTCGGTCGCCGGCGATGCATGGCCAGCGTCAGACCGTCAGGCGTCCCGCGCCACGTCCTCTGTCAGGTGCCTCAGCGCCCTCCGCAGGGCCTCAGCGAGTTCCGCATCCGATAGGGCCAATCCCCTGGGCGCTATCTGGCCGATGACCCGCTGATCTGGCGCCGCATCGGTCCAGAACTTCGCGTCCATGCTGATGGTGTCGTGACGTTCGCGCATCACGCGCATCAGTTCCATGCGCCACGTCTGCCCATCGTCGAAGACAAATGTGCGTACCATGGCCCACGGTAGCGGCGCGTTGTAACGGCGGTACGCTTGGCAACGCAACATCGGTGATCTATGCGTGGCCGCCGAGGCCACCGGCGGACTCTCCAATACAGAGTCGACGCGGTGAACCTCAGCGGCACTCGGTCATATCGTCCGACGGCCGGTGATGAGCCCGACGAGGAACAACACGATCGCAATCACCAGCAAGACGTGGATGAAAGCGCCGATCGTATAGCCGCTCACCATTCCGAGCAGCCAAAGCACCAACAAAATGACGGCGATGGTATACAACATGGCCCTTCCTCCAGAAAGGAACTCAGCGTGGGGACGCGCCCTTGTGTGTGCAATCTGCAGGCCATGTGTGTACTCGGGACTGGATGGGGCGATATGCAGATTCGCGAAGGATTCCAGGCACGACGAGCCGCGTCCTGCTAAGAAGAAGGTCGCGAAAGGGCAAAGGTTGATCAGGGCCTCTCGAACAACCCGGCCACGATGGCCTGCGCTTCGGCTTGAATCCTCTCGAGGTGGGCCGCATCGCGGAAGCTCTCGGCGTACAGCTTGTAGACGTCCTCCGTCCCAGACGGGCGAACGGCGAACCAGCCCTCCTCGGTGATGACCTTCAACCCGCCGATGGATTCACCGTTCCCCGGGGCGGACGTCAGAATCGAGCGGATGGGATCGCCGGCCAGCTCGGTGGCCGTGATCTGACTGGGCGAGAGCTGCCGCAACAGGCGCTTCTGATCGGCGGTGGCGGTTGCGTCGATGCGTTCGTAAACGGGGGCGCCCAAGTCGCGCGTGATCTCGAGATAGCGCGCTCCGGGATCGCGACCGAGCACCGCGGTCATTTCCGCTGCCAGCAGTCCCGGGACGAATCCATCCTTGTCCGTGGTCCACACCCGGCCATCCATACGTAGAAAGGACGCGCCGGCGCTCTCCTCGCCGCCGAAGCCGATCGTTCCCGTCAACAGCCCGTCGACGAACCACTTGAAGCCGACCGGCACTTCCAGAAGGCGGCGTCCCAGTCCGTTCGTGACCCGATCGATCAGGCTGCTGCTGACGGCGGTCTTGCCGACGGCGGCAGCCGGCGCCCACAGCGGGCGATGCGTGAACAGGTACGAGATCGCGACAGCCAGGTAGTGGTTCGGGTTCATCAAGCCCGAGGTGGGCGTCACGATGCCGTGACGATCGTGATCGGCGTCGTTCGCGAAGGCCACATCGAAGCGGTCGCGCATGGCCACGAGCGGTGCCATGGCGTACGGCGAGGAACAGTCCGTTCTGATTTCGCCGTCCCAGTCCACGCTCATGAAGCGGAACGTGGGATCGACCGTGTCGTTCACGACCGTGGCGTTGATCCCGTATCGCTCGACGATCGGGCCCCAGTACCGCACGCCCGCGCCGCCGAGCGGGTCGACGCCGAGGCGGATGCCGGCGCTCCGGATGCGTTCCATGTCCACCACGGCGCCGAGATCGGCCACGTAGGGGCCGATGTAGTCGTGCAGGTGCGTGGTTGCGGCGCGAAGGGCCCGCTCGAACGGCACGCGGCGAACTTCGCGGAGGTCGTCAGCGAGCAGCCCGTTGGCGGTCTTCTCGATCCAGGCCGTAATGGTGGTGTCGGCAGGACCACCGTTTGGCGGGTTGTATTTGAAGCCGCCGTCACGCGGCGGGTTGTGCGAAGGCGTGACGACGATCCCGTCGGCCAGGCCCGTGGACCGGCCGCGGTTGTAGCAGAGGATTGCGTGGGAAATGACCGGCGTCGGCGTGTAGCCCCGGTCGAGGTCGACCATCACGTCCACGTTGTTCGCCGCGAGAACCTCGAGGGCGCTGGCGAAGGCTGGTTCGGAAAGCGCGTGCGTGTCGATGCCCAGGAAGAGCGGACCGTCGACCGCGTGCGCCCGGCGATACGCGCAGATGGCCTGCGTGATGGCCAGGATGTGCGCCTCGTTGAAGGATCGATCCAGCGCGGAGCCGCGATGACCCGAGGTGCCGAACGCCACGCGTTCGGCCGGTATCGAGGCGTCCGGATGTTCAGCGTAGTACGCCGTCACGAGCCGGGGGACGTTGATCAACATCGATGCGGGCGCAAGCTTCCCGGCGAGCGGGCTGAGGTTCTTCATCTGGGCACAACCTTCACGGTAAATCGTGGACGCTCTGAGCAGAATGCGATCGCCGTGTCCGCGGAGTCAATGACCACCGGATCGGACCCGCCCCCGGGTGTTGCAAAGTGAACATCCCGGCCAGCCCGTTGGCGCTAAGGTTCATGGCATGGTGACGGTGAGGTGTTTCTATGAATCGCGATGAACTCGCAGGCAAGGCCACGACGATCAAGGGCAAGGTGAAGCAGGCCGCCGGTGATCTGACGGGCAACAACCGTCTGCGCAGCGAGGGTGCCGCGGACGAAGTGGCGGGGAAGACCCAGCATGCCCTGGGACACGCCAAGCGCAAGGTCGGCGAGGCCCTCGAAGGGCTGGGGCATGCCATCAAGAAGGCGCGTTGATGTTGATCGTCCTGATTATCGTTCTGGTGCTGCTCTTTGGCGGAGGCGGCGGCTACTACTACGGGCGTGGCGCCGGCTGGGGCACGCCGCACTTCGGCGGCGGACTGCTCGGGCTCATCCTGCTGATTGTCTTGCTGCTCTGGCTGACGGGCAATCTCGGCAGCGGTGGCGTTCTGCGCTAGCTAGAAACCCCGGCCAGACGTCACGTTCCAGTGGACGATGGCCGGCTCGTCCGGCTGGTCGTGCTCGTAACCCAGCACGCTGACCGAGGCCGTACCGAGCAGAAAAGTTCGGCCTTCGGCGATCGGAAGCCCCACCCAGCGCGCGCTGAGCGCGCGCGCCAGATGCCCGTGGGAGAACAGGGCGATGTCACCGTGCAGGGACCGCACGTGTGCGATCACCCGATCGACCCGGGCCGACAGGTCGGACGGCATCTCTCCGTTGGGACACCCATCTCGAAAGACATTCCAGCCCGGCCGGTCACGGCGAATATCGACCAGGCGAGCGCCCTCGTAGTCGCCGTACTCCCACTCCCTCAAGTCAGGGTCGATCCGCATTCGCGCTGCGAGCCCGGCCAGTGCGCACGTTTGGCGTGCCCGCTCGAGCGGACTCGACACCACGTGTGTGAACGCGATGCCGCGGAGCCGTTCGCCAAGCTCGCGAGCCGCAGCCTCACCGGTGGCCGTGAGGGCCAGGTCTGTGTGGCTGGTGTGCTGACCGGTCAACGACCACGCCGTCTCGCCGTGACGAATCAGAAACACGCGCTGCAGTGCTGTTGGTGTGTGCGTCATGCCGATGCTGCCGACAGGATATCGCCTGCCGCGGAGCCGTCACTCGTGGGCGCCATGTCGGCACGAGGCTCGCCACCTGCCAGCGTCTGTGCGACAGCCCGCGTTCATCCGTGCGCGTCGTAGTCGTTCCAGGTCCAGATCGCGTACGCCTTCGGCATGTGATCGAGCATGAATGTCGGCGTTGCCCCGGTTGGCTTGCTCTGGATGGTCTGGATGATGGGCAGCAGCGTTTCCGAGTGTCCAAAGAGGTCCGAGAAGTAGTGAAGAAACGGCGCGGTGTTTCCGGTGATCTTGCCGTTCTTCGCGATGTTCCGGACGGCGTCTACGTGCCGGTAGCCGAACAGGGACGGCGGCACGTGGGTGACCGCGTCGAGGTGGTTGACGTAGCGCAGGCAGCGCCCGCTGAGCCGCGTGTTGAAGGCGTCCACGAACGCCTGATCGCCCAGGAGCGGCGAGCCAAAGCTGCAGACGCCTCGCGTGGACGGATAGAGGTCGCCCGCGAGGTTGGCAAGGGCCGCCCCGAGGCTGTGACCGCAGAACCATACCGCGCGCGTGGCCGACAGCGTCGACAGCCGGATGGTCAGCGCGGGCCAGATGTCGCGGAGCGCCTCCTGGAAACCGTGGTGCACGCGTCCTGCCTGCCACGGATCCAGGTGAATCTTCGCGTCGGTCAGCACGTCGGGCCACTCGTCGGGTTCGGTCCCGCGGAACGCCACGATCACCGCGGCCGCGTTCCAGGCGACGTAGCAGTCCGTCGTGTTGGCGCGGAGGAACTCGCTCTCGAGTCCGGCCGCCTCGAAGACTGGAATCGCGCGATCGGGATTCGAGTACGACAGCAACGCCGCTTCCGCCAGCCACCAGGCGTTCACTCGTGAAACCGCAGCCGGAGTGGGCTCGAACGGATGCGCCGCGGCGTCTTCAAAGTGCCGGTACGCGAGGTCTTGCTCAGGGTGGAATACGTAGTCGGCCGAATATACCGGAGCGGACTTCTGCATGGGACCTCCGTGGCGAGGCGTTCATCATAGAACGATAGGGAACCTCAGGCGGATGTTTTGGGTGTCGCGCGAACGCCGGCCGTGATGTACTAGCGCCTGCCCAACGTTCCGGACGCGACTATGCCCCTATTCGAGTACCGTTGCCCGGCGTGCGACAGCCAGTTCGAACTCCTGATTCGAGGAGGCGCGGTCCCCACGTGTCCTTCGTGCGGCGGCACCTCGCTCGAGCGCCTTCTGTCGCTGTTCGCGGTCAGCTCTGATGGCACGCAGTTCAAGAATCGACAGACCCTTGGCGCGCAGCAGCGGGTGAAGTCGCAATCCAATCAGAAAGAGCGCGAGCACTACCGGCACGATCACCACGACGACTGATCGGTCGCCGCGCGGGCCTGCCGGCTCCGTCGGCTACGTCGGCAGGAGTGCGTCAGTCGGCGAACGCTCTTCCACCAGCGCGAACAGTCGCTGCGCGTCCAGCGGCTTGCTCAAGTAGGCGTCCATGCCCCCCTGAAGGCACCGCTCGGCATCGCCCTTCAACGCATGTGCGGTCAGCGCGATGATCCGGATATGACCGCCTTCGAGGGCCTCGCGGGCGCGAATGGCGGCCGTGGCTTCGAACCCATCCATGTCCGGCATCTGGACGTCCATCAGGATCAGATCGAAGGCCTGCTGGACGAGGGCCTCGACGGCCTTCCGGCCGTTGTCAACGAGCGTCACGTCGTGCCCGCGCTTCGACAGCAGACTGACCGCCACGCGCTGATTGACGATGTTGTCCTCGGCGACGAGGATCTTCTTGCGGTGGACCTCCTGCGTCGGTCGTGCGTGCGCGGATCGGAACTCGCTCCCACCTGGATTCAAGGCGCGCGCGATCGCGTTCAGGAGGTCGTTGGCTTTCGCCGGCTTTGTCAGGAACACCGAGATGCCGCACTCGCGGCTGCGCGCGCTGTCGGCGCCGATCCCTGAGGAACTCAGCATGACGATGGGAGGTCCCTGCAGGTCGGGACGTCTCGTGATCTCCTCGGCGACCATGAAGCCGTCGAAGTCCGGCATGTTGGCGTCCAGCAACACCAGCCCGAACGGACGTCCCGTTCGCTTCGCCGCTGCCAACAGGTCGAGCGCCTGCCGTCCGTTTTCAACCGTGACCGGTCGCATCTGCCAACCCGTCGTCTGTCGTTCCAGCACCCGGCGGTTCACCGCGTTGTCGTCGATGATCAACACGGGGAGATCGGTGAGCTGCATATTGCGCGCGGCGGCCACGGGGCGTGTATCGACACCGAGCTCGATGGTGAAGTGGAAGGTGGTCCCCTCCCCGGGCGCGCTTTCCAGCCAGATGCGGCCGTGCATCAACTGAACGAGTGTGGTCGAGATCGACAAGCCAAGGCCCGTGCCGCCGAACCGGCGCGTGGTGGACCCATCGACCTGGCTGAACGCTTCGAAAATGCTGGCGTGTTTCTCGACGGGAATGCCGATGCCCGTGTCGGTGACCCGCACGTGCAACGTCGTCTGACTACCGAGCCGGGCCTCTTCGCTCACGGAGACCACGACGTGGCCTTCGCTCGTGAACTTGAGGGCATTGCCGGTCAGATTGGTGAGAATCTGCTTCAACCGAACCGGATCGCCGACGACGACCTCGGGCACCTCCGGCTCGATGTCGATGATCAGCTCGAGCCCCTTCTTGTCGGCCTGCGCGGCGAGCGGCTTCACGGCATCGCCGACGGCATCCGCCAGCGAGAACGAGATCGACTCGAGTTCGAGCTTGCGCGATTCGATTTTCGAGAAGTCGAGGATGTCGTTGAGGATCGTCAGCAGGGACTCGGCCGAACTGTTCACGGTCTCGAGGCACTCGCGCTGGTAGTCGTTGAGGCTGGTGTCGAGGGCCAGGCCCGTCATGCCGATCACACCGTTCATCGGGGTGCGGATTTCGTGGCTCATGTTGGCCAGAAATTCCGACTTGGCGGCACTGGCCGATTGCGCCTCTTCCTTGAGCGCCGCCTCGGTGTTCAGCTGCCGCTGAATGACCGCGGTCTGCATGCGCACCCGGCGCCGCAGCACGACGACCCACGCCAGAACCGTGAGGACCACGAGGACAGTCGCCGCCAGCACCCAGAGCACGCGGGTGGTCGACCACCACGACGCACCGCGCAGGAGGACGACGTCCTCGGGGTTGCGCAGGTACAGACGGAAGTCCGCGATCGAGACGGCCTGCTCGAGCCGCAGTCGTTGCGGTTCGACCACGCACACCCCCGTCACGAGGACCAGGCTGCCTGGTCGGATGTTGGCTACTGAGGTCGTGGCATCGCCTTCGACGAAGGCACTGAACATCCGGCGCCCGGCTCGAAGCGTCAGAACCGATCCGGTCGCGCTGAGGCTCTGTCCGATGAGGTACGCCTCCATCTGGATCAGTTGCGCGTGATAGTTGCCACTGAGGGCTTCTTCGGCGGTGATGTAGACCGGCGCTGGCGCAGATCCAGGAACCCGGCTCTGCACGGACGCATCCTGCAACTCGGGGACGTATGCGCCGAGGATCGGAAACCCAATCACGTCAATGGCATCCCCAACCTTGATGGGCGTGTCCTCCGCGATGTGCACCACCAGGCCACCCGTCTCGTCGCGCAGATAGACGCTGCCGTCGGCGCGCTGAAGGACCGCCACGCCTTGGACCCTGACGCGGTGCCCAGCGGCGGCCCGATCAGGATCGAACTGCATCAGGGTGCTGACGGTTCGCACGGGTAGCAGGCGGGGATCCGCCGGGGCTCGCTCGAGCACCGTGAGATGGCCGAGATCGGGCACGATCACCCGAATGCCCAGGAGCTGCCGCTTTTCGTTGAACGATGACGCACCAGCGCCGCTGACCCGCACCTTGCTGTCGATCAGGTCGGGCGGCGCAGGACCATCGCCGAACGCCACGATGGCCGCGGTGAACCTGTACGAGCCCGAAGCGATCGAGAGAATCAGCTGCTGCTCTTGACGCGTGACCGTCTGGACGATGCCTTCCGCTTCGAGCCACTGGCTGTCGTATCGGCCGGAAAACAACTCACTCATCGGCATGCGCGCGGGCGTCGGCATGGCGGAGGGCCCGATCACGCGCAGACGCCCGTTGCTGATGATCGGGGCGAAATCCCCGGCGGCGGTCACCCCGCTGATGTCGGCCAGTCGACCGACGGGCAGGGCTCCATCGGCCGCGCCGATAAAAATGCCGGAAGTACCGTCCTGGACGAATCCAGCGTTGGAACCAACCCTGAGCTGAGTGGTGACGACGGCGCGAATCTGGATCGGATAGCCACGTCGTGCTTCATCAGGCGCGAGTTGACGGATGTCCCGCACGTTCGTCAGCAGCGTGGTCGGTGGCAGGGACGCCGGTCCCGGCTCCGTGGCTGAGGAGGATGCGCGGTCGGGCGTCTGGTGAACGACGATGTCGTGAAGACTGAACACCAGGACCTGAGGGCGGACCGCGTGACCGCTGACGTCGAACGTCGTGTACGCGACCCCGCGAATCGTGACCGTTGAGCGGATGAACGGGTCGCCCGCGCCGCCAGGGGAATTCGTGCGAACCACGAAGGTGCCGTCGGCGGTGTTGGTCGTCAACGTCAGCCGTCCATCGTTCTCGCGCCTGCTGGACTCGACGACGCCTTCGATTTGCACCCAGAGGCACGAATAGCGGCGGGCAGACAGTTCCTTGATGGAAACCTTCTCGACGGGCGGCATCGTGCCAGCGCCCAGGTCCTTCACCGTTCGGGCGACGACGAAGGCCGACGACTGATCCGGCGCCGCAATGCCTTCAACCTCGACTTCACGACCCGGTTCGAGGGACGCCGCGGCCGGGACCGTCGCGACATCCACGAACACCCCGTCGGTACCAGCCTGGACGACGAGTGAGTTCGACCCCTGGTGGGCGTAGGTGACGATTCCGGTGAACCGGACTGGGTAACTGCGCTCCCCATCGCCCGGCCGGACGTCTCGAATCTGTTTGATTGTCGTGAGAGGAGGGAGGGCGGCTTTCGTCGAAGGGGGACCGCAACCGAAGAGCGCCAGCGACAGGAACGCGAACACCGACCAGCGGGAGAGGCACTGGCGCGCTGGTGCCGCCCGCGGCCAGAGGCCCGAGCTAAAGATGGGAGGCGAGCGAAGGGAGGGAGACAATACATATCTGTACGCAATGCCAGTGCCACGGCGTAAAGCCTTATGAACCAACAATTTGGCGTTGGTTGGGTCGAGCGGGGATGTTTCGCTGCTTATTCTGGGCCGCAGCGGCCCGTTCTGTAATCGGCCAACCGTCCATTGCCGCCTGTAGCAAGCAAGAGTACGCCGCAGCGACTGGGCGAATTAACACCCCCGTTCCGGCCCTGACATTCCCTCGTCGCGCGCGACAGCGACACTGTCTCGACCCGCCCGCGCCGCGTCGCTTTCGCCCAGAAGGCGGCAACACGTCAGGCGTGCCCTGGCACGCCGGAGGGAATCGTTGAAACCTGACACCCACGTTCATGCGTACCGCCACGCTCTGCGACCATCTCCGGTTTCTCCCGCCGCGGGGTGGCGCTGATGCGGGTCGCGATGTTCACCGACAACGACTTCGACAGGGTCAACGGCGTGACGACGACCTTGCGCGCCGTGGCCCGGCATGCTCCACATCCGTGGGCGCCGCGCATCTACACGGCCGCGGATACCGCCGTCGACTTGCCGGACTATTTCTCGGCATCGTCGGTGGGAATTGGTCTGCCGTGGTGCGGGGACATGCGCATCTACTGGCCCCGGATCAGACGCTTCGCTCGCGAGTTGCACCGCGACGGTGTCAGCGTGATCCACATCACGACGCCCGGGCCAGTGGGTCTCGTGGCGAGGTGGCTGGGTCTGCACATGCGCTTGCCGATGATCGGCAGTTATCACGCCCACCTTGGCGAGTATGTGGAAGGCCTCAGTGGGGCACGCCGGCTCGGCCGGATGATGAACGAGTACATGCGGTGGTTCTATGGCCCGTGCCGGTCGCTTCTGGTGCCGTCGCGCGCGACGGCGCAGATGCTGACCGAGGCCGGGTATCGCCCCGATCGCTTGCGGCTGTGGCCGCGCGGCGTCGAATCCGCGCAGTTCACGCCCGATCGCGCCTCCGCCACGTTGCGACGCCGATGGGGCGTCGACGACGGTCGCCCCGCCATTCTCTATGCCGGCCGACTGTCAGCCGAGAAGGGATTGGCCCTGGTGGCGCCGCTGCAACGGGTCCTGCACCGGCATGGCATCAAGCATCGCTTCGTGTTCGTCGGTGACGGCCCCATGGCGCGATCGCTCAGGAACGACTGTCCCGACGCCATCTTCCTCGGCAACCTCGTTCACGACAATGTGGCGGTGGCGATGGCGTCGGCCGATGTGTTTCTCTTCCCCAGCGCGACCGACGCCTTCGGGAACGTCGTCCTCGAGAGTCAGGCGTGCGGCATCCCGGCGCTGGTTTCCGACCGTGGTGGTCCGTCAGAACACGTCACACACGGCGTGACGGGATACGTCTGCCGTGCGGGCAGCGTGGACGAGTTCGGTAGCCGGCTCGTGGAATTGCTGCGGTCGCCGAGGCGCCGACGCGCCATGGGGACGTTGGCTCGGGCCGCGGCTGAACTTCGCAGTTGGCCGATCGCGCTGCGGCCTCTGTGCGAGGCATGGCGGTTCGCCATGCACCAGGACATTGGTCCGCAGCCGGCAGACCCATGTGCCGGCAGACCCCGCGCGGCGATCGATGCTGCTGATTTGCAGGACGTGGCCTCGTGAACGCGGCGGCGACGACCGTTTCTTACGTCGACGAAACACAAGTGTTGCAGCGTCGTCACGCGCATCGCCGTTCTGTCTCGTACCATCTCGGTGACCGACGTGCCCTCACCACCGCGCTCGCTACGACGACACCCTGCCGGAGGGGCCACGGGCGCCCATCCGGTGGACGCCCTGTTTGGCCCCGTGGCCGTCATTGACATCGGCGCTTCGGCGCTTCGCCTGGTGATCGCGAACATCGCACCGGGCCGACCGCCGGAGATCCTCGAGCAGGCGTCTCGGGGCATCCTGATCGGACGAGACACGTTTTCGTCCGGACGCATTGGCCCGGCCACGATGGACGCTGCCGTGCGGGCCATCCTTGGCTTCCGGCGAATCATGGACGGGTACGCCGCGATCATGAGTCGAGCCGTCGCGACCAGCGCCGTCCGAGAGGCCGCCAACGCCGATATCTTCATCGACCGCGTGCGCACGCGGACGGGCATCAACGTCGAGATCATCGACGGCGCGGAGGAGAGCCGGCTGACGTATCTGGCGATTCGCGAACGCCTGGCCGGCCATCCGTCTGCCGGGGCCGACCATGCGCTGCTCCTCGAGGTCGGTGGAGGCAGTCTCGTCGTGTCGCGACTGGAGCGGCTGCAGCCACGGCAGTCCGGGGTGTATCCGCTGGGCGCGATTCGCCTTCGTCAGAGCCTTGCGTCCTGGCACGGACGCCACGAACAGCGCGTGGCGCTGCTCAGCCGGCACATTGCGAATGTCGTCGCCGACATCGGCCGAGAGGTGCAGGTTGCCGGTGCGACAGAGGTGGTGGCGCTCGGCAGTGATATCCGGTTCGTGGCGAGTCAACTGGATGCGGGAGACGAGATCGCCATCCTGGAGCGCGAACGGTTCCTGGAGTTTTCCGCGCAAATCATCGCGCAGGACGAGGAAACGCTGGTTGAGCGCTACCGGCTGCCGCAGGTGAGCGCCGAAACCCTCGTGCCCGCCCTGCTGATCTACCGCGCGCTGTTGCTGCAGACGGGAGCCACGCATCTCGTGGTCCCCGACGTGTCCCTGCGCGCCGGGATCCTGGTCGCCATGGCCGGCGGCAGCGCGGAACCGGCGTTGTCGGACTTCCATGCGCAGGTCATCGCAAGCGCCCAGGCTCTCGGAGAGAAATACCGGTACGACGTGGCCCATGCCGAGGCCGTCTCGCGCCTCGCGACGCAACTCTTCGAAGCGCTCACCGGCGAGCACGCGCTGGGACGGCACGATCGCCTCCTCCTGCAAGTGACGGCTCTGCTGCACGATATCGGGGCCTTTGTCAGCGTCCGCGCCCACCACAAGCACACGCAGTACGTCCTCGAGTCGTCCGAGATCTTCGGGTTGTCCCGGGACGACATGAAGCTCGTGGCGAACATCGCCCGATATCACCGGCGCGGCCTCCCGCAGGCCACGCATCTGTCCTACACCGGCTTGAGCCGGGAAGATCGGGTCCGGGTGCAGAAACTCGGCGCAATTCTTCGACTGGCCAACGCGCTCGATGCGGAACACCTGCAGAAGATTCTCCAGGTGCGCCTGACCGCTGGCGAGGATGTGTGGGCGCTCGAGCTCGAAGGCACAGGTGACCTCACGATGGAACGGCTGGTGGCCACATCCCGGGCGGACATGTTGACGCAGGTGTTTGGCCGTCGGGTGGTCGTGCACGGGGCCGGAGTCGACGGATGAGCACAACGGCGAGCAGCACCCCGCCATTCCTGAATCGTGAGCTATCGTGGCTGGCCTTCAACGCGCGCGTGCTGGAGGAGGCCGCGAACAAGGCCAATCGACTCCTCGAGCGGGCGAAGTTCGCCTCAATCGTGGCGTCCAACCTCGACGAGTTCTTCATGGTGCGCGTCGCCGAACTGAAGCACGCGCAGGCCGAAGGCGAGCGTCGTCCGGGGCCGTGCGGGATGACGCCGGCCGAGCAACTGACCGCCGTGTCGGAACGCGCGCACGAGTTGATGCACGAACTCTACGCCAGCGTCACCGGAGACATCCTGCCGGCACTTCGCGCGCACGGCATCGACTTCAAGACCATCGATCGCGTCACCGAGCATCAGCGCGCGGCTCTGGAGACGTTTTTTCACGACGATCTCCTGCCGGTGCTGACGCCATTGGCGATCGACGAGGAACGTCCTTTCCCGATGCTGGCGTCGTTGACGGTGAATCTTGCGTTCTGGTTGGCGCCGGCCGCCGGGCAGAGCGAGAAGCGCCTGGCCGTCGTGCAGGTGCCGCCCCGGCTTTCGAGGCTGATTCGCCTGAACGGCCGCGAAGGATACGAGTTCGTCCTGCTCGAGGACGTGGTCCGCTTGTGCGCCGAGGCCCTCTTCCCGGGCCAGGTCATCCTGGAATCGTCTGCGTTCAGGTTGGCTCGCGATTCCGAAGTCGACCCTGACGACGACGGCCGCTCGTTCGTCGAGGCGTTGGAAGCCGAGCTGCGGCGGCGCCGCCGAAGTTCGGTGGTGCGATTGGAGGTCGAAGACAGCGTCAGCGACGGGCTGCTCGCGCTCCTCATGCGGCACGTGCACGTCGAATCGGACGACGTCTATCGCGTCCCGTCGCCCGTCGATCTACGGTGCCTCATGTCCCTGGTGGATCTGGCCGGGTTTCCCGCGCTGCTCGACCCGCATCGACTGTCCACGACGGTGCTGACCTCGGATGAGATGGACGACATCTTCACCGTGCTCGACCAGCGCGATGTGCTGTTGCACCACCCGTACGAGTCGTTCGATCCCGTGGTCCGGTTTGTCGAGCTGGCGGCCGCGGATCCCGACGTGCTGGCGATCAAGCAGACGCTCTATCGTACGAGCGGCGACTCGCCCATCGTGAAGGCCCTGACGTCGGCGGCGGACAGCGGCAAGCAGGTCACGGTCATCGTGGAACTCCGAGCCAGGTTCGATGAGGCTCGAAATATTCTCTGGGCCCGGCGCCTCGAAGAGATGGGCGCCCACGTCATCTATGGCGTCCGCGATTACAAGGTCCACGCCAAGGCGTGCCTTGTCGTTCGCCGGACATCGCAGGGCGTGCGCCGCTATCTGCACCTTGGCACCGGCAATTACAATGACCGGACCGCGCGTGTGTATTCGGACATGGGGTTGCTGACCTCGTCGCCGAAATTCGGATCCGAGGTCTCAGCGTTCTTCAGCGCCCTCACGGGCTACTCGGATCCGCCGCGGTTCTCGACGCTGGCGTCGGCGCCGCACACGCTTCGGAGCCGGTTGCGGAAACTCATCGACCGCGAGGTCCGGCGCGCGCGCGAGGGGCAGGACGCCGAGATCCGCGCCAAGATGAACTCGCTCACCGACGTCGAGATGTGCTTGGCCCTCTACGAGGCCTCTCGGGCGGGCGTACGCGTGCGGCTGAATGTGCGCGGCATCTGCGTGTTGCGCCCGGGCGTGCCCGGCTTGTCCGAAAACATCACGGTCACGTCGATCGTCGGACGGTACCTCGAGCATGCGCGGATCTTCGTGTTCAACAACGGCGGTGAACCCGAGGTCTACCTGTCCAGCGCGGACTGGATGACACGCAATCTCGATCATCGAGTCGAACTGATGTTTCCGGTCGAGGACGCGACGTGCGCCGCCAAGGTTGCCGCCGCGCTCGACGTGCTCCTTCGCGACACAGTCAAAGCACGGCACCTCGACGCGAACGGCGTGTGGCGCCTAGGATCGCCGGCCCATGACACGCCGGTCGATGCGCAGGCCTTTCTCGATGAGTTGGCCATCCGTTCGGCGCCGAGTGCCGACGACACCCGCTTCCAGCCGCTGACAGGCCCCGGTGCCGGCGGCTGAGCGGCTGCCATGCGTGTCGTTCGCTGAAACGTCCCTATCTCCAGCCACACATCGGGCGTCACCAACGCCGCCGTCACGCGATCGACGATCGCGCGGAGGAGGTCCTCTCCGCGCGGGGGATCACCACCGTGCGAGGGCCCCGAGGCGGTCGGGGAGTCCTCGGCGGTGTTCGAGATCGGCCCGCGGTAGGATGAGCGCATGTGGCTCGATGACCGGCTCGGCGTTCGGCTGCCGATCGTCCAGGCACCCATGGCGGGCGCGCAGGGCGCCACACTCGCGGTGGCGGTTTCCGAGGCAGGCGGGCTGGGCGCGCTACCGTGCGCGTTGCTGACGCCCGAGGCGATGCGCCGCGAACTTCTGGTCATCCGCGCCGGCCCAGCGCGTCCGTACAACGTCAACTTCTTCTGTTCCCGAAACCGCGACTTCTCAGGTACACCGCGCCGCGGTTGCCGGCCCGGATGCACGCCACACAGCTCTCACCAACCTGTTCAGCGGCCGGCCCGCGAGAGGCATCGTCAATCGCCTGATGCGCGACCTCGGTCCGTTGAGTGCCGATGTGCCGGCGTTTCCATGGGCCGCGTTGGGCCTGGCGCCCCTGCGTGCGAAGGCCGAGGCTCAGGGGAGTGGCGATTTTTCGACCCTCTGGGCCGGACAGAACGTCACGGGATGCCGGGCGGTCCCGGCCGGCACGTTGACGCGAGAGCTTGCTGAGTAGCGTCGCTGGCAACCGTGTTGGGGTACACGGCCCAGGCCCAGGCTCTGAAGAGACGCGTAGCGCTATGGTACGCTCGGGCGCCGCAGGCACCACACACGATGAGAATCGCGCTGTTCAACGACGCGGGCGAGTACCCCCACGTAGGCTGTCGCGCCGTCTCGGCCGCGCACAATCGCATGCTGGCGGATCTGAACGTGCTCGTGGCGTATCGGTCGGCCTTGGGTGAGTGGCGCGAGCTGGCAATCCCCGATTCGGATCTCGCCGACAGGGCGTTTCAGGCGTCAGGCCTGGTCGGGCATCTCGCGGGCGTCGATGCCGTCGTCGTCAACGGCGAAGGCACCATTCATCACGCTGGGGGCGGGCACCTCCTCACCATCCTCCGCGGCGCGCAGTCTCTGGGCCTCCCGACGTTGCTGGTGAACGCGGTCTTTCAGGAGTCGGACGCCGACCTCGCGACGTTGCGTCGGCTGACGGATTTCACCGTTCGTGACGGTGCATCGGCCGCGTACCTGCGCCAGTTGGGCGTCACGCATCGAGTGGTATTCGATTCGATGCTGGAAGCTCCCTTCGTCACCGGACCGGCACTGGATGTCCGCGGCAAGGTGATCGTGACGGACCATCACGCATCTCGCGACGGCGACGTCGGTGCCGCTCTGCGCCAGCTGCGAGACACGCTCGGCGATGATGTCGTCTACTACCCACTGAAGGATGCGGCGCGGGCCGATCTGTGGCAGCACAGTGTAGCGGACTTTCGAACGGCTCGGCTGGTCGTGACGGCTCGCCACCACGGAGTCTGCCTCGCGGCCCTCGCCGGTGTGCCCTTCGTGGCCCTCGGGTCCAATACGTGGAAGATCGAAGGGATGTTGGCGCTCCTGCCTGGTGACGTCAGCGTCTGCGACGATCTCGCGCGGCTGCCTGACGCGTGCATGGCGGCCGTGAAGCACCCGAAGCGCTTCGACGACATCAGGCGCTGGCTCGACGCCGCACGCCCACTCCGCACGTTTGACGTCCTCCGTGACGTCGGCGCGAATCGGGTTGCCAACTAGTCGATGGACATAACGCCCATCGTCGATCCGCAGCGGGACAAGACGATGCTGCGCGTCTACAGCGGCGGGTCGAAGGGCGCGACGTCCTTTTTTCGCAACCGGCCGCTCCTGCGTCTGCTGATGCGCCGTCTGGCGGCCTACCCTGGACGCCGGATCACGGTGCTGTTCCACGCGTCGTCGATCGGCGCCGAACCCTACTCATTCGCCATGTACTGCCGGATGCACGGGCTGGCGGCGACGCGGGACCTCGACATCCGCGCGACCGATATCGATCCCCACTTTCTCGAATTCGCGCGGGAGGCTCGTTACTCCGAGTCGATTCTGGCCACGATGACCGATGCCGAGCGTGAGCAATTCGAGATCGGCGACGGGTGGGTGCGGCCCGTGGCAGCGGTCCGCGCGATGGTCCACGTCCTGCCGCCGGTCTCGTTCGTCGATGCCGTGTTCGACGAGGCCTTCGACGTCGTGTTCGTGACGAACGCGATCACGTATGTGTCGCCGGCCGATCAAACGATCGCGCTCGCCAACATCGCGCGCTACAACCGCGGCTACCTGGTTGCGTCGGCGTTTCACCCAGACAGCATCGAGAGGGACCTTCGGCACACGGGCTACGTCCCGGTGCAGGACGACATCGAGGCGATCCACGAATCGTGGGACGAACGCCGGCGCGACGAGCCCGTCGCGCCAGGGTCGCCCGAGTACAGCTGGGTGTTGCCCCGGTTCTCACGCATTGAGGGCTACGAGTACCGCTACTGTGCGCTTTTCCGCCGATCCGATCTCGTCGTCGACGACGAACACGATGTCGTCGGCGGTATGCACTGAAGCCGGCGCCGTTGTTTCGTTGGATGCCCGCGGCGCGCTGCCCCCCCCACGAGCCACACGACGGGACCCTCGACACCATCGTCCAATAGACACGTGTTCATGGAGATGCTCCAATGGCGGGCGTCAGGCCGAGCTCCGTGCCACGGAACGTCAAGCCGCGTTCCGCGCGTCGCGATAGGACGAGCAGGGCGGCCGCCGCTGTCCGGCGTCCGCCGGCCATGTAGGGAGAGACATGTCGAATATCAACGGACGCCGCCGCCGGTTCCTCGCTGCTGCCGCCGCGACCACGGCCGCTGCCTGGTTGGGCACGAGAGGTTCTGTCGTAGAGAGGGTGAGGGCCGCGTTGCTATCCACCGATGAGGCGTTGCGATCGCTCGACCATGCGACCGCGTGGCTGAACACGCAGCCGTTGACGGCCGAGAGCCTCCGCGGCAAGGTCGTGCTGGTCGACTTCTGGACCTACACCTGCATCAATTGGCTGCGCACCCTCCCGTACGTGCGCGCGTGGCACGAGCGATACAGGGATCAAGGGCTTGTCGTGATTGGCGTGCACGCGCCAGAGTTCGCATTCGAGCAGAACATCGACAATGTGCGACGAGCCGTGAAGGACATGGGAATCACGTATCCCGTAGCCGTCGACAATCCGCATTCGATTTGGGGCGCGTTCGCCAATCAGTACTGGCCCGCGCTCTACTTCGTCGACGCGAAGGGGCGCATTCGGCACCACCAGTTCGGCGAGGGTGAATACGAACAGTCGGAGCGAATGATCCGGCAGTTGTTGACCGAGGCCGGACAGCGACTCACCGGTGCTGACGTGACGTCCGTCAAGGCGAGCGGGCCGGAAGTCGCTGCCGATTGGGGGAGCCTGCGATCGCCCGAGAACTACGTCGGCTACGCTCGCACCGAAGGCTTTGCCTCTCCGGGCGGCGCCGTATCGGCCAAACGCCACGTGTACGCCGTCCCGTCACGGTTGCGGCTCAATGAATGGGCTCTTTCGGGCGATTGGACGATGACGCGGCAGTCGACGCAGCTGAATGCTGGCGATGGCCGGATCACGTACCGCTTCCACGCGCGCGATCTTCACCTTGTGATGGGACCGGCGATGCCCGGCGGGTCCGTCAGATGTCGCGTGCTCGTCGATGGGCTGCCGCCGGGCGCGTCCCATGGCCATGATGTGGACGAGCTGGGACAAGGCGTCGTTACCGAGCAGCGGTTGTATCAGCTGATTCGTCAACCGGGGCGCATCGAGGATCGACAGTTCGAAATTCAATTCCTTGATGCCGGCGCGGAAGCCTTTGCATTCACGTTCGGCTGAGCGCAGAAGGACGGGTCTGAAGGGCGTCGAGCGTCTTTATCTCCGGCTGGCGGTCTGGCGGGGCGGGATTTCGTCGGCACTGACGACGAAGCGCTGGGGCGCGTGGCCGACGTAGGTAAAGGGGTAGCAGGTCACCAGCGTGAGCGTCCGGTCGCGCGTAGGTGTCAGAATCCACACGTCCTCCGGATTGACAATCATCGTCGCGCGTACGCGATAGGCAAAGTCTCCGCGCGGCGTGGCGATCCGCATGTCGTCGCCGACCTTGATGTCCCGGAGCGGCTCGAACAGCGCATTGCGGTGACCCGCAAGCGCCGAGTTGCCCATCTGCCAGGGCAAGGGCGTGTCGGGCAGGTGGCCGATTGCGATCTTCAGGGTGGTTTCGGCGTCACCTTCCGCGACGACCTGAGAGAAATGGAGTCGAGGAATTTCCAGGATCCCGATCGACGCCGGAGTGGACGAATCGCCCGGCGGCAACGGGGCGGACGGCGCGGGGGACGCTGGCTCCACGGGAGCGGTCTCCACGCGCGCGGCCGTCAGGCGTGCGCGCTCGGCACGCTGGTAGCGATTGAGCTGAAACGCGGCGAAACCGCTCCATGCGAGGCAGGCAAGGCCGACGACCACCAGCGTCCACACGACCCACCGCGGAACTCGGCGCCGGTCAGTTGACGGCATGGCCAATGTCCGCGCTCGGTGGCGCCGACAGGTAACCGGCCCGTGTTCGGACGACGAGCCGCTGCTTCGCCGGTGACGAGACCGTTGCGCGTAGCCGATGAAACCGACCATCTGGCGGCGTCGTGGGAACGTAG
>JBDTNQ010000015.1:0-53110 GCA_039933635.1 Acidobacteriota bacterium | reverse complement strand
ATGCGCCACTCGGAGCCGCAGTCGCCGCGGCAGGCATCAAGCGCGTCGCCGAGATCGGGAAAGTGTTCGAGGCGGTCGTCGTGCCGCGCGATCACCTGATGGAGATACGTGGAGTCGTCGAACGGTCGAAGCCGGCCGGTCACACGCGCCCGCGACGCCGCATCCCGGGGCATGGTCACACGAAGCGCCGAGCTCAGCTGGATCCGCCCGATGCGAATGCCGCTCGACGCGAGCCGCGCGAGAGCGACGGCGGGATCTTCGTACTCCACGGCGAAATGACAGCAGTCGAAGCACACGCGGACATGATGCAGGAGGGCTGCGCGCGCCTCCTCTTCGCTCATCTGCAGTTCCGTGGCGAGAATCGGCACGCCGATGGGCAACAGCCAGTGCTGGAAGAACGCGAGCGTCTCGTCGGTGTTCTCAATGCTGCAATCGGGCTCGGGCTCGATGTCCAGGTGGATGTCGATGCCTCGCTCGCGGCGCAACCGCGCCATCGCCGCCGCGACGCGCACGACGTTGGTCGTGGCCAGCCGCCAGCCTGCAGTGTCGGCATTCGGCAGCCACGCCTTATAGGACAAGGGTGCGGTGGAGACGCCTCCATCGAGCCCCGCCGGCAGGAGGGCCGTCAGGATCTCGAGAAGATCGAGCGTGTAGCGCACGCGTTCGTCGTCGGTCCACGCCGGCGCGTAGACGTCGGCCTTGACGACGGCACGATGAAAGGATCCGAACGGGAAGCCGTTGATGATCGCGACGTAGAGGCCTTCGCGCACCAGCCACTCGCGGAACTCCTCGAGGTGGCCGTCAAGAAGTTCGCGCGCGTCCCGGGCGGACAGCCGCAGGCCGATGCCGAAGGGCGCGTCAGCCGCAAACCGCTGCTTCAACGGCGGCGCGTAGCGGCGGATGTTCTCGAACACGGCCGTCCAGCCCTGGGCGGCATGGATGTTCGTGCAGTACGTAAGGTGAAAACGGCCCGCCTTCACTGTCGCGCGGTGACGGCGTGTTCGACACCGATCGGCAATTTGAACTTGGGCGACTGGCTGAGGAACCGGATCGGGTTGTCCAGGACGACGCGTTGGATCAGCTCATCGGGATGGCGGCGGCGGCGCATTTCCGCGATGAATTTCGGAACGGCCAGCGGTTCGCTCGGGCCCCAGTCACAGGCGCCTGCGACCAGGATGCGATCCGGGCCGTACTTTTCGATCATGTCCACCGCGCGTTGTGCCGAAACCTTCGTTTGCGGGTACAGCGTGAGACCCGCCCAGTAGCCGTGCTCGAGGATGGCTTCGAGCGTGTGTTCCTCGGCGTGATCGACGATGACCCGGCCCGGCGCCAGATCGGGATAGCGCCGCAGCACGTCAATCGTGATGCGCGTGCCCTTGAGCTTGTCCTCGAGATGCGGCGTGTGAATCAGCACCAGCTGGCGGAATTGCGTGGCCAGCTCGACCTGTTCCGTGTAGGTGGCGATCTCGTTGCGGGTGATGCGATTCAGCCCGATTTCGCCGACGCCGAGCACGGTCGGCCCGTCCAGGTGCTTCGGAATCCGGCGCAGCACTTCCACGGAGATCTGCCGGTTGTCGGATTCCTTCGGGTTCATCCCGAGCCAGGTGTAGTGCTGGATGTGGTACTGCGCAGCGCGTTTGGGCTCGAATTCGGTGAGCTGCTTGAAGTAATCGTCGAATCCGTCGGCGGTGCTGCGATCCCATCCCGACCAGAAGGCGGGCTCGGTGACTGCCACGCACCCGCTCAACGCCATGGCGGCGTAGTCGTCGGTCGTGCGCGACACCATGTGCGCGTGGTGATCGATGTAGCGCATCAGCGCACCTCCTGCTTCGATCGATCGTAGGCGCCGACCGCGCCCTTGCGATCCAGGGCCGGCAAGGGCTCAGTCGTAGGGTCGCTCATGAGAATTTGAATCTCGCGCACACGATTCGGGCCCGGGCCGGCGAGGACGTTGATCGCATCGGCCAGCGCCTGGACGCGAAAGTCCTGCTCGCTCACCGCAGGGTCGGTGCGGTCGATGCGATCGAGGAACGCGGCCACTTCGATGATGCGGTTGCGCGTCTCGATGAAGTACTCGTCGACGAGCTGGGTGGCCGTGAGGGGCGATCTGGCCGGCTGGGGGGTCATGACGGTCCTCGCGCAACAGTTGGCAGCTGCACGTCATCGGCCGCCACCGCAGACGAGCGCGCGGCCTGGATACGTACCAACATGGCGATGCTCTGGATCATAACCTCGGTGCGAATATGGTGCACGTCGAAGGCGCTCCCGATGCCCCGTAGCAGCATCACCGTGAGACGGCCGCCGAGGTGCTCGCGGAACTCCTCCAGTCCGCGCAGGACGGAGCGCGGGTGAGCGGGGTCGTGCGAGTGCGCGTCGAGTTCGGGCACCGCCAGCGGCAGCTGGAGCGCGAGGAAGAGGTCGATGACCCGCCGCCAGTCGCCAGGCGGGAGGGAGCCGGTGAGGCACGCGTACGTGGTGTCGAGGGCCACACCGATGGCGACGGCCTCACCGTGCCGAAGCCGATGGTCGGTCAGGTGTTCGAGTCGATGCGCCGCCCAGTGGCCGAAGTCGAGCGGGCGGGACGCGCCAAGCTCGAACGGGTCGCCACCATTGGCGATGTGCGACAAGTGAATCGCCGCGGAGCGGCGCACGACGCGCTCCATTGCGACATCGTCGCGGGCGACGAGGCGTGGCGCCAGCGTTTCGAGTTCCGTGAAGAACGCCGCGTCGCGAATGAGCGCCGCCTTGACGGCCTCCGCCACGCCGCCGAGCCAATCGCGCGGCTCCAGCGTGGCGAGGAACGTGAAGTCGTTCAGCACCGCAAACGGCGGCGCGAACGAGCCGAAGTAGTTCTTCTTGCCGAAGGCGTTGACGCCGTTCTTCACGCCGACCGCCGAATCGTCTTGCGACAGCACGGTCGTCGGCACACGGATCAGGCGAATGCCGCGGTGCGCCGTGGCCGCCGCATAGCCGACGACGTCGAGGATGGCGCCGCCGCCGATGGCGATGACGTACGAATGACGGCAGAGCGCGGCGTCGTGAATCAACGCGTGCACCGCCTCGAGGTGCGCCGGGTCGTTCTTCGCCGCTTCGCCGCCGGGCAGGACAAGAGGCGGCGCCGCGAGCCGGAGCGCATCGGCGTGCGCGACGAAGTACGCCTGAATCTTCGAGAGGAGAACCGGGTGCGCGTGGTGCACGCCAGAGTCGAGGATCACGACCGCATCGGACGGCGCGGGATCGGACGGCACGGTGACCGCCGTGCGCAGCACGAGGTTGGCCGGGTCGAACAGTCCCGTCGTGAAGTGGACGGGAAAGCGGAAATTCACACGAACGGACTGGTCGAGGACATCCATCGCGTCAGGTCACGGCGAACAACCGTGCCAGCCAACCGGCCAGAAATGCCGTGGCCAGCACAGCCAGACTGACCATGATATCGGCGTACGAGGCCGCAATCACAGCGTCCAGGAGCACGAGGGAGAGCACGCCGCGCTTGACTGCCGCACGGATGTGGCCCGGTGACGGGTCACGCCATGCCGTCCAGTAGGGTGGCAGCACCCGAAGGGCGAGCAGGGCCGCCAGCAGGGATGCCCACCAGATCACACTTTGGGTGGAGCCCAGCGCCAGGCACGCCGCTGCGGCGGCCACAGCGCCCACGAGTGCCAGGGCCAGCAGCGCTACGGGGCGCTTGCCGCCCGCCACCTCGCCGCGACTCAAGATGGTCACCCCGGCGATGTAAACGAGGGGCAGCAGGCCCAGCCCGGCATGCTGTTCCAGGGCGCCGGGCCGAATCGTCATCCCGAGCAGCAGATTCAGCGCCCGGCAGGTGCCCATGTTCACGGGGCCGGCGAACGCATGACGCTTGCTGGCGGCGTCGTAGCCCAGGATGGACAGCGCCAGGCATCCTGCGACAAGGAAGCTGCCCGCGCTGGCACCGGCAGCAAGCGCGGTCCCTGCGATCAGGAGCGCAGCGCCGACGTTTCTGGCCGTGGCCGCAGACACCTGGCCGCTGGGGATCGGACGCTCCGGCCGTTCCACCCGATCGACCGCCCGATCGAAGTAGTCGTTCAGGACGACTCCGCCGGCATACAGGCAGAGACTTGCGAGCACCAGCCAACCGACCGCGGGCGTCCTCGGCAGGCCTGCGACCGCGGCTCCAGCCAGGACATCGGCGGCGGCCGTGACGACGTTGGCGGGCCTGAGCAGGACCAGCCAGGGGTGTCGAGGCGATGGTTGTGCAGGAGGGGTCATCGGATGGGCGGGAACACTGTCCTATGTCCGGGCGTGGCGACACAAGGCTGGCCCGGTTCCTGCTCTAAGGAGGAACACGCAGGTGGACTGTCCTCTTTCTACCGCGATCCCCGGGGTTGCGGTGGTGAGGGCACCCCATTATTCTGAACCGACCGTTGTTGGTCGTGAACGTAAGCGCCGCGGCCGCTGTGGCAGCCGCGACGAAAGGACAAGACGAATCATGAAGCGCGTACCTGTTGTTGTTGTCGCTCTCCTTGCCGCCGTGGTGTTCGTGGCGCGCCCGATGGCGCAGACCGCTCCCAAGCCGGCGCCGGCCGCTGCCGGGGCTGCGGGCCGTCTCATCGAGATCGATGCGACGGATCAGATGAAGTTCTCGGTGGTCACGATCACGGCGAAGCCGGGTGAGCTGCTGCACGTGCGTTTGAAGGGCGTGGGCACGATGCCCAAGATGGCGAGTTCGCACAACTTCGTGCTGCTCAACGCCGGCGCGGACGCCACGGCATTCGTCAATGATGCCGTGATGGCGAGCGCGACAGCGTACATTCCGGCCTCGAAGAAGGCGCAGGTTCTCGCGCACACGCCGACGATGGTGGGCGGTGGCGAAACAGCTGACGTGACCTTCAAGGCGCCGGCGAAAGCGGGGAGCTACACCTACCTCTGCAGCTTTCCCGGCCACTTCCTCGCGGGCATGAAGGGGACGTTGACGGTCAAGTAGCCAGACCGGTACGACGGGGACGGCAGGTCGTCCGGTACGACGGGTAGAGATCCGCGTACCGGATGTACCTGACGGCCCGGACGTACCCGTCGTACCCCGTCCTACGTCTTGAACCTCTTCCAATCAATGCCGAGGCTTCGCACTTTGTAATTGAAGATCCGGTCGGTGGTCCGCATCAGGCGGGCGGCCTTCGCGCGGTTCCCGCGCGTGCTCTTCAAGGCATCCTGAATCAAATCCCGTTCGTAGGCCGCCATGGCCTCGCTGAGCGACACGTTCATCACCGTGCCGGACGCTTCCGCGGTCTGCAGCGTGGGCGGCAGGTGATGGGCGTGCACAACCTGTCCGTCGCACACGAGCACCGCACGCTCGACCACGTTCTGGAGCTCCCGGACGTTGCCGGGCCAGTGATAGGCCGTGAGCATGTCGATGGCGGGGGTCGAGATACGGCGGATGTCCTTGCCATGCTCGGTTGAGAAGCGCTGCAGGAAGTGATCGGCCAGCAGCAGCACGTCCGGCTTCCGCTCACGCAGCGGCGGGATGAAGATCACGAACACGTTGAGGCGATAGAAGAGGTCCTCGCGGAACGTGCCCTGTTCGATGGCCTGTTCCATGTCCTTGTTCGTGGCCGCCACGAGCCGGACGTTGACTTTGACGACCTCGGTGCCGCCGAGCCGCTCGAACTCCCGTTCCTGGAGCACGCGCAGCAGCTTGACCTGCGTTGGCAGATGCACATCCCCGATCTCGTCCAGGAACAGCGTGCCGCCCTGCGCGAGCTCGAAGCGTCCCTTGCGCCGATCCTGCGCCCCGGTGAAGGCGCCCTTCTCGTAGCCGAACAGCTCCGACTCGATCAGCGTTTCCGGCAGCGCCGCACAGCTGACTTTGATGAAGGGCTTCTTGGCGCGCAGCGAGTTGTAGTGAATGGCCTGCGCGATGAGCTCCTTGCCCGTGCCGGACTCGCCCCGAATCAGGACCGTCGTGTTCGTGCGGGCGACCTGCGCGACGGCTTCGTACACGCGCTGCATCGATCCGCTGTTCCCGATGATGGTGGAGAAGTCGTAGCCCTCACGGAGTTCCTGCTTCAGCCGCGCGTTCTCCGTCACGAGACGGCGGTGCTGCGCGGCGACGAGCCGCTGCACCTTCACGGCCTGCCCGATCATCGACGCCACGACGTTGAAGAACTTGGTCGTGCGCTCGTAGTTGCGCCCGGTCTCGAATCGCACCGCCACGCCCATGGCCCCGACCGGTTGTCGATCGATGGTGATCGGCACGCAGAAGAAACTGCGCTCTTCGCCGGCCGGCAGTTTCAGGCCAAGCTGCTGGAGCAGCGCCGGCTCCAGGGTCAGCCGCGGGATGACGATGTGCTTGCCGCTCTCGGCGACCTTCCCGATGATGCCCTCGCCGACCATGAGGGCCGTGTGATGGCCGGGCCGCCCGAACCCCTCGGTGGCCTCCACCTGTAGTTCGCGGGACTCCTTGTTACCGAGCACGACGATGCTGCCGAGCGCTTCGTGGTGCCGGCTGTTGGTGTCGAACACTTCCTGCAACGCGGCGCGCAGGTCGAGCGTGCCCGACAGGGCCTGGCTGACCTGCAGGAGCGAGCTGAGTTTCTGCAGCTCCTTCGTGCGGCGTTGTTCGAGACGGTCGCGGAGGCGTTTGGTTTCTGAAGCAGATGAGCCAGACATATTTGTAGATTAGACCTCTACTCTGGTCAGGATTGTCGCAACGATTGCCGGCTGGGTCAACGGCATTTCAAAGCCATTGCAGTTTTTTCCGGCCGCATGACGTTCGCGCGACGTTACCAGGCGCCGTGAATGTTCTCTGAGCTCGTGAAAGCAACGCTTTAGTTCCTTTTGACCTGAGGGCCGTGTCGCGAACGGCTTCACGAAATCGTCGGTAACTCGTGACTGCGGTGCACCTTGGCGGAAACACAGCGCCGCGGTCGCCGGACATGGCCCGCACCTTGCTCCTCAATTCGCCGCGTCGCGGACGCAGGAGGAACCATGGGTCGATCGTGGTGCATCGCAGTCCTGCTTGGAGTCGCGTTTCAGGGCGTGGCGGCAACCGCCCTAGCGGAGGAGCCGACCAGCGCCGTCGCCTGCGCCACGATGCCGTCCAACGTGCAGATGCCGCTCGCGCTGCAGCTGGCCGTCGATCAGCTGCTCGCGCAGTCCTCGACGCTTCGCCGGCAGTGCGCGGCGATTGCGGCGGCCGGACCCCGCACGCGGTTGACCATCGTCGTGGCCCCGCCTGACCTGCGCGGGTGCCGCGCGCGCGCCACGTTTTCGTGGCGAGCCTCAGGAGCCCTGGACGTCCGCATCGAAGTGCCGTTCACGTACGACTTTCCCGAGCTCATCGCCCACGAGCTCGAGCACGTCGTCGAACAGATTGAAGGTCTGGATCTGCGGCAGCTCGCAGCGCGGCAGTCGACCGGCGTCGAGGAGGTCGCGGCCGGAACGTTCGAAACGAGGCGCGCGCGCAACGCCGGGCGCGCGGCCGCCCTCGAAGTCGAGACCCAGAGTCACCTTGCCCGGGTTCGGCGCGCGACCGTTGCGGCGATGGCCGCGAATCGGATCCCGGCACTGGTCGCTGAGTGACGCTACGGGACCTTCGTCCCCAGCCAGGCGTCGAGACGCCGGCGCTGGGCGTCGGTCTGAGTCGTCGCGGGGCTCGGAGATCCGCCCGTCACCCGTTCGCCGACGACGAGCGTCGTCGTGAACGGCTGTCCGTCGCGTCGTGCACCGGTGAGCGCGATCCGCGTGCCCGGCGCACGACGTATCGCTGCCTGCCAACGCGCGAGGGTTGCCGGCTCGCCCTCGAGTGACACCACGCGATCGCCCGTGTCGAGTCCCGCCGCGTAGAGCGGCGAGCCGAACGGCGCGAGCCACTCGCCGGGATGCGGATCGGCGGAGCCCAACCGAAGGGCGGCGTCTTCCATCGAGACGGGTGGGTCGCCGCCAATCCACGGTTCGCGCGCCACCGGCGGTCTCAGGCCGACCGTGGCGAGCAGCGCGGCGAAGTCGATGGTCTCGTGACCTTCGACATAGCGGTCGAAGAACTCCGAGGCAAAGCCTGGATCTCGCGTGAGTTCGGCCAGGGTGTCGCGCAGGTCCTTGAGGGAATACGGGGTCGAAACGTACCCCGGCCGCGCGTCCGGCCCGCGCCCGAATTTCTGCCACAGCCGCCGCATGTAGTCGTCGAGCGACAGCGTGTCGTGCGACCGCTCGCGCAGCGTCAGGTCCAGGCCGAGCGCGATGCCCGCGCCGAGCGTGTAGTAACTGATGTACGTCCGGCTGCGATCGTTCACGTCGTTGGCGATGCCGGCGTCAGCGAAGGGCGCCTGTTCGCTGATTTCGACGGCCGATCGGACGCCGCGCGCGGGACTTTGCGCGGCGGTCAGGCCCTCGAGCGTGGCGCGAACGCCGACGTTGATGAGGCCGGCGCGCTCGAGCAGGAGGGGGCCGTAGTACTCCGTGAAGCCCTCGGCCAGCCACAGACAACACGTGACATTCTCACGCGTGAAGTCGAATGGCTCGAGCCCCGCCGGTCGGATGCGTTCGACGTTCCAGTTGTGGAAGAACTCGTGCGCCACCATGTCGAGCGCTTCGAGCCGCCCGTCTGCCGTCCGGATGTCGACGCGCGGCGACGAGATGTACGTACTGTTGCGGTGCTCCATCGCGTCGGGCTCGGCCCACGCGACGAAATCGAGGAGGAACGAGTAGGCGCCCGTTTCGTAGACGGGGAATTCCCCGAAGACGGCCATCTCCTCCCGGACGAGCCGCTGTATCCGACCGGCGAGCACGTCGACGTCCGCCTGGGTGCCGGCGCTGTGCACCATGACGCGAAATCGCGCGGGTCGCCCGTCCGCGTTCGGGACCTCGAACGTGCTGGTGACGAGATGGGCCAGCTCCGTCGGGCTGTCCATGAAGTACTGCAGGTTGGGTGCGGTGAACCGCATCGGATCGCCGGTGGGATAGAGCTGCGTGCCCGCGGTCCAGCGCGATCCATCCGGCGGCGTGAACGTGACGGCGATCGGTCGTGCCTCCTGTCCCGATGCCCACATGAAGGTGGCGGGCATGTTCACGTGCGCGTGCGTCGTGTCGACGGCCATGTAGGTCCCGTCGGCAAAGTCGCCGAACAGCCGGTAGACGACACGCACGGTGCCGTCGTGCGCCGCAATACGCCACACATCCGCGTCCGGACGCGACGCCTTCAGCGCGCGTCCCTGGCCATCGTACGCGCTGAACGCGAACACGTTCTTTGCGAACTCGTGCACGGCGTAGCGGCCCGGCGAGGATCGACTCATCCGCACGTCGAGTGGCGCCGTCCCCACGTCAGGGAATGTCGCTTCGATCTCGACCCAGTGGTGCTCGGGTGCGGGGAACGAGACGGCATACGTCACGGGCGACGGCTGGGCCCCGGCGGTACCCGCGACTGCGAGCAGGATCGTCAGCGTGACAACGAGCGAGCCACATCGCTGAAGAGACCGAAGATGGCTCTTCAACGGACTGAGAGGCCGGGTGTCGCCCTTCCGCCCCCGGTCTGTCAGTCCGCTCATGACGCCGTCGCCAGCCTGACGATCGTCATGGGGAACCGCAGAATCATCCGGCGCCGCAGGGCGCCGTAGGACACGTGTCCCTTGAAGTAATCGAGGAGCAGGGTCGTGAGCGACGCGGACGCGGACGCGCCGTTGACGACGTGGGCGACGCGATCGTGGCTCGAGAACAGATACTTCTGGACGAGCACGGCGTCCCGCAGTTCGGCCCCGATCTCGCGGCGCCAGGCGCGTTCGTAGGCATCACCGACGCGGCGCGGCGCGGCCTCCAGACCCGTGGCGGCAATCGCGCGACCCGCGAGTTCGCCGCTGACCATGGCGTAGTAGATGCCCTCCGCCGTAATCGCGTGGACGAAGCCGCCCGCATCACCAGCGAACAGCACGCGTTCCTGCGCCGCGCGTGGCAACGGCCCGCCCACGGGAATCAGGAACGGTGTGAACGTCTTTCGATCCGAGCCGCCGTCGAGGACACCCCGCGTGACGAGCGACGACACGAAGCTCGTCTGCAGCGTGTAAGGGGCGTCGGTGACCGCTTCGTCGAAGTGCGAGAGCACGCAACCGATGCCCACATTGACATGGTTCACCTTGGGGAACACGTAGGCGTACCCGTCGAGTCCGTTGTGCGCGTAGGCCACCCAGAGCACGTCGGGGCGCGTGGCCCGCAGCGTCTCCACCGGCGTCTCCTCCATCATGTCGATGGCCAGGCTCTTCCGCGGCCATTTCGGGTTGACGCCCAGTCGCTTGCCGAGCACGCTGTGCACGCCATCGGCGGCGACGACGAGGCGGGCGCGAAGCCGGCGTCCATCGCGCGATTGCAGGGTGACGCCGTCGGCGTCCTGGTCGGCCTGCGTGATCTCGAATCCGCCCTGCACCCGCGCGCCGGTCCGGGCGGCCTCCCGCACCAGCGCGTCATCGAACTCCACGCGGCGCACCAGCACCACGCAGGTCTCGTCATCGTCGAGATCCAGCTGGGAGCGTCGGGGACCTTCGAGGTGGAGTCGCTGGATGCGATGGACATCGATGCCGCTTGTCGCGGATTCGAGCCAGGGGAAGCGACGCAACACGCGCGCGCTCAATCCGCCGCCGCACGGTTTGTTGCGGGGGAACATCGCGCGATCGATGAGCAGCGTGTCGACACCGGCCGCGGCCAGCGTCCTGGCGGCCACCGCGCCTGCCGGCCCCGCGCCAGCCACGATCACGTCAGCGTCGAACGTCATGTCCGGTATTGTCTGACGATTCGACGCCAGGCGCATCCCGGCCCGAACGTGCGGCGCCGAATCGGCCCTACGCGCGCGTGTGGACGGGCGGGGCGCCGTTGGTGACCTGATGCAGCAACTGCAGCAGATCGATGGGCAGCGGAAAGATGATGGTCGAGTTCTTCTCGGCCGCGATCTCCGTGAGCGTCTGCAGGTACCGCAGCGTGATGGCCACCGGCTCGGCGGCCATGACCTTGGCGGCCTGCGACAGCTGAGCCGACGCATCGAGCTCGCCGGAGGCGTGGATGACCTTCGCTCGTTTCTCCCGCTCCGCTTCGGCCTGCTTGGCCATGGCGCGTTGCATGTTTTCCGGGAGGTCGACGTGCTTCACCTCGACGGCCGAGACTTTGACGCCCCAGGGATCGGTGCGCTGATCGAGGATCTGCTGCAGCTCCATGTTGAGGTGGTCGCGCTTCGACAGCAGATCGTCCAGGTCCACCTGGCCGAGCACGCTCCGGAGCGTGGTCTGCGAGAGCTGTGATGTCGCGTAGTTGAAGTTTTCCACTTCGACGATCGCCTTCTGCGGATCCATCACGCGAAAGTAGACGACCGCGTTCACCTTCACCGAGACGTTGTCGCGCGTGATGACGTCCTGCGGCGGCACGTCGAGGACGACCGTGCGCAACCCCACCCGCACCATGCGGTCGACGGGCGCAAAGACGAAGATCACCCCCGGGCCCTTCGGTCGTGACAACAGCTTGCCCAAACGAAACACGACCGCGCGTTCGTACTCGGACAGGATCTTGACCGAGGCCATGAGATAGAGCGCGACGAACAGCAGCAGGGCGAGAAACGGCGAGAACGGCATGAGCTGAACCCTCGGCGGAAACGGATGACCGGCGCCGGGGAGACGCAGGGGAGGAGCGGGCAGGAACGGGAGAGAGCGAGTATACGTCCGCGCGGGGTTCGCCGCCGGATGGGCGACGGCCGTCGTCACCGCCGAGAAGGCCGGCCGAGGGCTACTGCCTGATCCACCGCAGCAGCTCCGGCAGATTTGGCGGTTTGCCCTGCATCAGCAGGCCGACGCGGAAGATCTTGCCGGCGGCCCAGACGAACAGGGCGGCGGTCGAGATGGTCAGCACGAGTGAGAGGAGGACCTGCCACATGGGCGGGGCCGGGGTCAGGGCGAGGCGCACGAGCATGAGAAACGGCGTCGACGGGGGAAATAGCGACAAACCCACGGCGAGCGGGGAATTCGGCGCCCGCAGGACGAATGTCGACATGAGGACGGGCAGCGCCAGGAACAGCATCACGGGCTGCATCATCGCCTGCGAGTCCTTCAGATCGGAACACGCCGATCCGATCGCGATGAAGACGGATCCGAAGATCAGGACCGCGCACACGAGAAAGATGAAGGCCCAGCCGATGAGGGCTGGCCGCACCAAATCGAAGTTGCCGCTCGTGAACAGCGCGTAGATCCCGCCCCCGAGATAGATCGAGGCCAGCGCGACGGACACGCCGGCGACGCCGAGGAGCTTGCCGGACATCAGGTGCAGCGGCGGGATCGACGCGATCAGCACTTCGCTGACGCGGCTCATCTTCTCTTCGATCACCGCCGTGAGCAGCTGTGGGGCGCTCGTCATCACGGCCATGAAGAGCAGGTACATCATCGCGAGCGGCACGGCGACGGTCTGCAACTGACTGACGCGACGGGCGGCGACGATCGTGCCGTCGGGACGCCGTTCGAACAAATCGAGCGTGTTCACGCGCGTCGGACGCGTGAGGGACACGGCTTTCGCGGGGTCGATCGCCACGGTCTCGAAGCGCTTCGTCATGATCGCGCGCTCGAGCGTCGTGCCGATCCATTGAGGCAGCGGCGTGTACGACGGCGACTGCGTGTAGTAACTGATCTGCCCTGCCTCGTTGCCCGCGGGGTCCAGCACGTTGGCCGGGATGTCGACGAACGCGAACAGATCCTTGTCGCGCACACGCTGCGAGAGCGCCATGGCGGTGGCACCGTCCGCCTCGGCGCCGCCCGCGCGTTCCAGCACGAAGTAGGGGCCGGTCTGCTCCGTGCCGCGGCCGGCCTTGGTGTTGTGCTCGTCAGCGGCCGTCTTCAGGGCGTCGAACAGCACACTCGTGCGGTCGAGGATCGCGACGCGGTGATCGCTGAGATCGCCATCAGGGTTGCGGACGCGCCCGAGTGCCGCGCCCACCATGATGAGCAGCGGCACGGTCAGCAGTCCGATGATGAAACCCTTGGTCTTCACGATCGCGAGAAACTCGGTCTTGGCGACGAGAAGGATGCGTGTCATGCCGGGACCACCTCATCGCGACGCAGTTCGGCGGCCGTGGGTCGCGCGATCTCCACGAAGATGTCGTGCAGCGACGGTTTCTTCAGCTCGAAGTGCTGTACTGCCGTGACCTGGCAGAGGGCCCGCAGGAACGCCTGCGGATCCCCGGTCAGCGTGACGTCCTGGAAGTTGCCGACGTCGGTCACGCTCAGGACGCCCGGTCGGCCCATGAGCACGCCCGCGCCCGCCGAGGTGCGCACGCGGACGATGTCCTTGCTGTGTTGGGCCTGGATCTCATCGAGCGATCCGTCGAGCACCTTCTGGCCTCGAAAGATCATGAAGATGCGGTCGCAGAGCTGCTCGGCCGTGCCCATGTCATGCGTGGAGAGGACGATCGTCGTCCCCTCGCGACGCAAGGCGAGTACGGCGTCGCGCAGCGTGTCGGCGTTCACCGGATCGAGGCCGGAGAACGGCTCATCGAGAATCAGCAGGCGCGGCTTGGCGATGACGGTCGAGATGAACTGCACCTTCTGCGACATGCCCTTTGACAGCGTCTGCACGCGTTTGTCGGCCCAGTCGCCGAGCTGCAGGCGATCCAGCCATGCGTTGATCACGGGATCGAGCGCGCCGACCGTGCGGCCTTTGAGCTGTCCGTAGTACCGCAGCACCTGACGCACGGTCATCCGCTTGTAGAGGCCGCGCTCCTCGGGCAGATAGCCGATCTCGTCGCGAATCGCCGACTGCGCGGGGTGTCCGAGCACGGACACGCGCCCGCTGTCGGGCACGAGGATGTTCATGATCATCCGGATCGTCGTCGTCTTGCCCGATCCGTTTGGGCCGATGAACCCGTAGATGGCGCCTTCCGGCACGCTGAGCGTGACGTCGTGGACGGCGGTCTGGGTGCCGAACGATTTGGTGACGTGATCGAGCTGGATCGCTGACATGCGTGGACGTGACCCTCCCGGAAGTGGAGATGCTACGACCAGACGCGTGCCGACGCGAGGAATCGGCGCCCGACCTGGTGATTTGACAAGATTGTGAAACGTTTCACATTATATAGGCGCTTCCGGGGCCGGTGCCCCCCGGATGGTGTCGCGCAGGCCATCCGGCCGTGTTCGCCGTGCAGGGGCCCTTCCGCTGGAAGTCGTCGCGGACGGTGCTCAGATTCGGTGTGAACGCAGCTCGGATCAATGTAGGCTTAGGGCGCTTTCTCGCTGCCTCCTATGAGCCAGATTTTCCCCCGCAGTGCCAATGCGACGGCCAAGTCCAGTCTGGTCGCCGTTCTCGGTCTCGTTCTCGTCGTTGGCGGAGTCGTCTTCGCCCTGATGCGGTCGTCCTGGGCGACGAAGCAGAACGAGTACGTCGAGCAGCCGATTCAGTTCAGCCACGCCCACCACGTGGGTGGCGTCGGGTTGGATTGTCGTTATTGCCATACGTCGGTTGAAAAGTCTTCGTTCGCGGGTATCCCGCCAACCAAGACCTGCATGAACTGCCATTCCCAGATTTGGACAAACGCCCCAATTCTTGAACCAGTGCGCGCCAGCTTCCGCGACGGCAAGAACTTGACGTGGATTCGGGTGAACGACCTCCCCGACTTTGTCTACTTTAACCACCAGATCCACATCCGCCAGGGCGTCGGTTGTGCGACGTGTCACGGGCGCGTCGACAAGATGCCGCTCATGACGCAGGCGGCGTCACTTCTGATGGAGTTCTGCCTCGACTGCCATCGCGCGCCGGAGAAGTACCTGCGGCCGCGCGAAGAGGTCTTCAACATTGCCTACGAGGCGCCGGCCAACCAGCTGGAGCTGGGGCGTCGGCTGAAGACGGAATACAACGTGGCCGGTATTGAGCACATGACGAGCTGCTCGATTTGCCACCGCTGAGGCGTAGATCGGGCCGGATTGGCCGTTTGGTCGGACGCGACAGGCGCGTCACCGGCCGCGCAAAGACACCATGAACCTCTCCGACATTCGCACGCGACTCGCTGGCCTCGAAGGGCGTTCGTATTGGCGCAGTCTCGAGGAACTCTCCGACACACCGGAGTTCCACGACTACGTTCAACGCGAGTTTCCCTATCAGGCCTCCGAGTTCACGGATCCGGCCGGTCGCCGGCAGTTCCTCAAGTTGATGGGCGCATCGCTCGCGCTCGCTGGCGTCAGCGCGTGCACGCGGCAGCCGCCCGAGAAGCTCGTACCGTACGTCACGCAGCCCGAAGAGATCGTGCCGGGTCGGCCGCTCTTCTTCGCGACCGCCATGCCGCACGGCGGTCTCGCGTCACCGCTGCTCGCCGAGAACCACATGGGCCGGCCGACGAAGCTGGAGGGCAATCCGGAACATCCAGCGAGTCTTGGTGCGACGGATGTGCTCGCGCAGGCGTCGGTGCTCACCCTGTACGATCCCGATCGGTCGCGCGCCATTCTCAACCGTGGCGAACTCAAGACCTGGGCCACCTTCACGGCGGCGCTGCAGGTGGCGCTGGGTCCCATGCGAACCACGGGCGGCGCCGGCTTCCGGCTGCTGACCGAACCGATCTCGTCGCCGTCCACGATCGATCAGATCGAGGCGCTGCTGACGACGTTCCCGCAGGCGAAGTGGCACCAGTGGGATCCGGTCTACGGCGCGGTGCAGGGCGGGGCGCCGGCGGCGCACCCGATCTACCGCTTCGATCGGGCCGACGTCATCGTCGCGCTCGATGCGGACTTCCTCGGATTTGGATCGGCCGCCGTGCGCTACGCGAAGGATTTTTCGTCGCGCCGCCGCATGGGCACGCCCGAGGATGCGCTGAACCGGCTCTACGCGGTTGAGCCCGTGCTCACGATTACCGGATCGAACGCGGACCACCGTCTCGCGATCAAGTCGCGCGATGTGCGTGGTGTGGCAACGGCGCTGGCCGCAGCGGTTGGCGCGCCTGGTGCGAGTGGGACGGCATCGGCGGACACCGCGAAGTTCGTCGCGGCCGTGGCCGACGACCTCAAGGCTCATCGTGGCAAGTCCGTGGTCGTGGCCGGCGACACGCAACCAGCGTCGGTTCACGCGCTCGCGCGGGCGATGAACGACGTACTGGGCAACACCGGTGCCACGGTGACCTACACGGCGCCGATCGTTGCGTCGCCCCTCGATGGCGCGGCATCGCTCGCGGAGCTGACGCGAGACATGGCCGCCGGCAGCGTCGACGTGTTGCTCATCATCGGCAGCAACCCCGTCTTCACGGCGCCGGCGGACCTGGACTTCAAGACCGCGCTCGACAAGGTCAAGACGCGCGTGCATCTCGGGCTCTACGACGACGAGACTGCGGAGCAGTGCCACTGGCACATTCCCGAAGCGCACTACCTCGAGTCCTGGGGCGACGTGCGCGCGTTCGACGGGACGGTGTCCCTGATCCAGCCGCTCATCGCGCCGCTCTACGACGGCCGGTCGGCGATCGAAGTGCTCGCCTCGGCGAACGGTACGGGCGGCCAGACGACGATGGACCTGGTGAAGGGGTACTGGACGAAAGCGTTCGGCGGCCAGACGAAGACCGCGTGGACACTGCACGACCGCCAGGGCCGTGCGTTTGCCAGCGTCGATCAGTTCTGGCGGCACGCCTTGCATGACGGCTTCGTCAGCAGCACCTCCTGGTACGAGGGGGCGCCTCCGCAGGCGCTTGCCGCGCCGGCGGCGCAGCCGGCGCCAGCGGCGCGCACGACGGATACGGGGATGGAGATCGTGTTCCGTCCCGATCCCTACATCCTCGACGGGCGCAATGCGAACAACGGCTGGCTGCAGGAATTGCCGCGGCCGTTGTCCAAGGTCACGTGGGACAACGTCGCGTACATCAGCGCCCGCACCGCGGAGCGCCTGGGCGTGCCGGTGAGCCGCAGCGGCAACCAGAATCAGCCGGTCCTCGAGATCAAGTACCAGGGTCGGAGCGCCAAGCTGCCGGCCTGGGTCATGCCGGGGACGGCCGACGATGTGGTTGTCGTGCTGCTCGGTGGCGGCCGGTTGAAGGCCGGCCGGGTCGGCCATGACGCCGGGCACAACGTGTTTGGCCTGCGCGGATCGAACGCGATGTGGTTCGACGGCGGCGCCGAGGTCAGCAAGACCGCCGAGACGTATCCGGTGTACTCGACGCAGAACCACTTCGTGATGGAAGACCGTCACGCGGTGCGCGTCGTGGAACTCGACGCGTTCAAGAAGAACCCGAAGGCCGTGGAGGAACTGGGGCCGGAGCGGCCGTCGTATGCGGAGTCGCTCTATCCGGAACGCGAGTACAAGTCATACAAGTGGGGCATGGCGATCGATCTGAACGCCTGCACCGGCTGCAGCGCGTGCATCGTCGCCTGCGTGGCGGAGAACAACATCCCCGTCGTCGGCAAGACGCAGGTGGGACGCAGCCGCGAGATGCACTGGCTGCGCGTCGACACGTACTTCGAGGGTGACCCCGGTTCGCCGAGCGGCACGTACAACCAGCCCATTCCCTGCATGCAGTGCGAAACGGCGCCATGCGAGCCGGTCTGTCCGGTCGCGGCGACGGTGCACAGCGACGAAGGCCTGAACGACATGGTCTACAACCGCTGTGTTGGCACGCGTTACTGCTCGAACAACTGCCCATACAAGGTGCGGCGCTTCAACTTCATGCTGTATCAGGATTTCTACACGCCTGAACTGAAGCCGCAGCGCAATCCGGACGTGACGATTCGCAGCCGCGGCGTCATGGAGAAGTGCACCTACTGCGTGCAGCGGATCAACCACGCGCGGATCGACGCGAAGACCGATGGCCGCACCATTCGCGACGGCGAAATCAAGACGGCGTGCGAGCAGGTCTGCCCGGCCGACGCGATCGTCTTCGGCGATTTGAACGATGCGAACAGCCGCGTGGTCAAGCTGAAGGCGCAGGAGCGGAACTACGGCCTGCTCGAGGAACTCGGCACGCGGCCGCGCACGTCGTACCTTGCGAAGGTGAAGAACACGAACCCGGCATTGAGGGAGTCGTAAGTGGCAGTCTCACAGTTCCCTGAGGGCGATTTCAGAGCGCCGGTCCCGGTCATCAATCCCGGCCACAGCTATCGGTCGATCACCGAGAAGCTGACGGGCATGGTGTTGACGCCGCACACGCCGCTCGCGTGGTTCGTCGTGATGTTCGTCGGCCTCTCGCTGCTGATGGGCCTGACGATGTCGTTGACCTATCTGCTGGCGAAGGGCATCGGCATCTGGGGCAACAACATCCCGGTCGGCTGGGCGTTCGACATCATCAACTTCGTCTGGTGGATCGGGATCGGCCACGCCGGCACCCTGATTTCCGCGATTCTGCTGCTCTTCAAGCAGGACTGGCGCACATCGATCAACCGGTTTGCGGAGGCGATGACGCTCTTCGCGGTCGCCTGCGCGGCCATTTTTCCGATCTTCCACACCGGCCGTCCCTGGCTGGCGGCGTACTGGCTGTTCCCGTACCCGAACACGATGACGCTGTGGCCGAATTTCCGTAGTCCCCTGATCTGGGACGTGTTCGCGGTCTCGACCTACGCGGCGGTCTCGGCGATCTTCTGGTTCGTCGGCCTGATCCCCGATCTGGCGACCTTCCGCGACCGGGCCGAGAGCCCGGTGCTGAAGCGGGTCTACGGCATCCTGGCGCTCGGGTGGCGCGGGTCCGCGAGGCACTGGTTCCGCTATGAGACCGCGTACCTGCTGCTGGCCGGCCTGTCGGCGCCCCTGGTGCTGTCGGTCCACACGGTCGTGAGCTTCGACTTCGCGGTGGCCGTGCTGCCCGGCTGGCACGCCACGATTTTTCCGCCGTACTTCGTCGCGGGCGCCATCTACGCCGGCTTTGCGATGGTGCTGACGCTCGCGATTCCGCTGCGCGCGATGTACAAGCTGCACGACTACATCACGATGCGGCACCTCGAGAACATGGCGAAGGTGACCCTGATCACCGGCCTCGTCGTGGTCTACGGGTACCTGTGCGAAGCGTTCTACGGCTGGTACAGCGGCAACGAATACGAGCGGTTCATGCTGAAGAACCGCATCTATTACGGACCGTACGCCTGGACCTACTGGATGCTGATGCTCTGCAACTTCATCGTGCCGCAGCTGCTCTGGTCCAAGCGGCTTCGTCGGAATCTTGCCGTGGTGTTCACGGTCGTCATGTTCGTGAACGTCGGCATGTGGCTCGAGCGCTTCGTCATCATCGTCACGAGCCTGCATCGGGACTTCCTGCCATCGTCGTGGCAGATGTACTACCCGACGGTCTGGGACTTCATGACCTTGTTCGGCACGATCGGCCTGTTCCTCACGCTGATGTTCGTGTTCGTCCGGGTGCTGCCGATGATTTCCATCTTCGAGATGCGCACGCTGTTGCCTGAAGCGACGCCGAAACACCATCCGGAAGGGGAGGCGCACTGATGTCGCACGTGTCGTCATCCCCTGGGTTGTACGGACTGATGGCGGAGTTCGACTCCGCCGATGACCTGCTCGTTGCGGCCGAGCGGGTCCGGCGCGCGGGCTTCACGAAGACGGATGCGTACTCACCGTTCCCGGTGCACGGTCTGGCCGAGGCGATAGGGTTCCGCGAGCACATCATTCCCAAGCTGGTGCTGGGCGCCGCCATCGCGGGCATGCTGGGTGGTTTCGGACTCGAGTACTGGACGCAGGTGATCGCGTATCCGATGAACATCGGCGGCCGTCCGTTCAACGCGTGGGTGAACTTCATCCCGCCGGCATTCGAGACGACGATTCTGTTCGGTGCGTTCACGGCGGCGCTCTCGATGATTGCCCTGAACGGGCTGCCGCAGCCGTATCACCCGGTGTGGAACAACCCGCGATTCAGCCGCGCGAGTCAGGACAAGTTCTTCCTCGCCATCGAGGCGAGCGATCCGAAATTCGATCTGGATCAGACGCGTGCATTCCTGGGCGGGCTCAACGCGCGCGAGGTGGTGGCACTTGACGAGTAGGACGACAGGGACATCAGGTACGACGGGTACGTTAGGTACGACGGGTGCCTCAGGTACGCGGGGTACGTCGGGTACGCAGAGCCCCAACCCGCGGCGGACACGTCGGGCCGCGTGCCTGGCGGGGGTGGTGGCCATGCTCGTCGTTGGCACCGCGTGCCGTCAGGACATGCACGACGCCCCACGCTACGACCCGCTCGAGGCAAGCGACCTGTTCGCGGACGGCGCGTCGGCGCGGCCGCTCGTCGAAGGCACGGTCGCCCGCGGGCATCTCAGCGACGACACGCTGCTGACGACCGGCAAGGTCGACGGCCAGGTGGCGAATCAGTTTCCATTCGCGATCACGCGCGCCGATCTCGATCGTGGCGAGCAGCGATTCAACATCTACTGCACGCCGTGCCACGGACGCACCGGCGAAGGCAACGGCATGGTGGTGCAGCGCGGGTACCGGCAACCGCCCTCGTATCACATCGAACGGCTCCGCCAGGCCCCGGCCGGCTACTTCTTCGACGTCATGACGAACGGCTTCGGTGTCATGCCGGACTATAAGGCGCAGGTACCCATCGACGATCGGTGGCGCATCGTGGCGTACATCCGTGCACTGCAGCTGTCGCATCAGGGCACGACGTCGGACGTGCCGGCGGCGGAGCTTGCAAAGCTCGAGCACCCCGAGTCGGCTGCGGCGACAACCGCCCCGGCAGCTGAAGGATCGCACTGATGGCCACGCATTCCACCGGACACATCGACGAGGCGGCCTTGATGGTCCGCCCCACGGCCGAACTGAGCCGTCTGGGCAGCCGGTCGTTCGTTCTCGGGGGCATCGGCCTGGCCCTGACGGCGCTCGGCTTCCTGATCGCCCGTGACACGTTCCTGCAGTCCTATCTGATCGCCTACATCTTCTGGATGGGGATTACGGTCGGCTCGCTCGCGGTGCTGATGATTCATCACCTGTCAGGCGGAGCGTGGGGCATGGTGGGACGCCGCGTCTGGGAAGCAGCGACCAGAAACCTGCCGTTGATGGCTCTGCTCTTCCTGCCGATCGCGTTCAACCTGCCGACGTTGTACGCCTGGGCGCGTCCCGAGGCCGCCGCCGATCCGATCATCCATTCGAAGGCCGCCTACCTCAACGCGACGGGCTTCTACCTGCGTGCGGCCGTGTTCTTCATCGCGTGGATTGGCATTGCCTCGACGCTGCGCAAGTGGTCGAAGGAACAGGACGAATCGCCGACCGAGATTCCGGGGCCGCGCGATCGTCGATTCCGCGTGCTGTCAGGTCCGGGTCTGGTGATCTACGTGCTGACTGTGACCTTGATGTCGGTTGACTGGGTCATGTCGCTCGATCCGCATTGGTACTCGACGATCTTCGGCGTGCTCATGATCGGCGGCCAAGGGTTGTCCACGCTGGCGTTCACGATCGTCGTGCTCGCGGCGCTCGTGAAGTTCCGGCCGATGTCCGACGTCGCCGGCCCCGATCAGTTCCACGACCTTGGCAAACTGATGTTCGCGTTCGTGATGCTGTGGGCGTACTTCTCAGTGTCGCAGCTCATCATCATCTGGTCCGCGAACCTGCCCGAGGAAATTCCGTTCTATCTGCAGCGGCTGCACGGGCGGTGGGCGCCGATCAGCATCGCGCTCCTCCTGCTGCAGTTCACGTTGCCGTTCCTGCTCCTGCTCTCGCGGAGCCTGAAGCGGAATCCGGGCCGCGTGCGTGCGATCGCCCTGCTGATTCTCGTGATGCGTGTCGTGGACATCACCTGGACGATCGGCCCCGTGTTCCGGCATGACGGGTCGAGCCTGCACTGGCTGGACTTCGCTCTGGTCCTCGGGATGGGATGCGTGTGGCTGCCGCTCTTCTGGCGCAACCTCGCGTCGCGGCCGCTTGTGCCGGCCCACGATCCGTACTTCAAGGAAGCGATGGCCAATGGCGGAAACTAAGCACGCGCACGCCGACCCCGTCGAGGGCGACGGCATCAGCTACACCGGCATCTTCTGGTTCGTCGTCATTCTGGTGGTGACGGTGCTTTTCTGTGAAGTGTTCGTGTGGGCGCTGTTCAAGTACGGGATGTCGCACCGCATGTCGCAGGCCGAGCAGGCGCCGCTCGCCGAACCACGCACGCACCCGCAAATCAAGGACGGTCGCCTCGATACCGGCGCCGTGACGCCCCCGACGCCCGGCCTCAACGTCCAGGAGCCCATCGTGTTGAAGGCGTTCCGGGATGCTGAGGACTCCGCGCTGCACCACTACGGCTGGGTGGACCAGGGGAGTCAGGTCGTGCGCCTGCCGATCGACCGCGCCAAGGATCTGGTGATCGAGCGCGGATTGCCAGTACGTCCGGCGGCGCCAGCAGTGGCCGCGCCGGCTGCGGCGAAGTAGCGAACACGAAAGAGGCACGAGATGGCGAAGAGGGTTGGCTGGAGACTGGGACGCGTGGCGCTTGTGAGCTCGATGCTCGCGGCGGGCGTGGTGTCGGCCGCCGCGCAGCCGACGGCGCCATTGTCGGTGCCGCCGCCCGGGCTCGCCGCGACCGCAGCGATTCCGATGCTCCGCGATGTGGGTGTCGATCAGAAGCCCGGCTCCCAGGTCCCGCTCGATACGCCCTTCGTCGACGAGTCGGGAAGGGACGTGACGCTGGCGCAGTACTTCGGTGCGCGCCCGGTCATCCTGGTCCTCGCGTACTACGAATGTCCGATGCTCTGCACGCAGGTGATCAACGCGGCGGCGGCGTCCATCGTCCCCATGAACCTGGTGGCGGGCCGCGACTTCAACGTGCTGGTCGTGAGCTTCGACCCGGGCGAGACGCCGGCGTTGGCTGCGGGCAAGCGCGAGTCGTTCATCAAGCGCTATGGCCGCCCGGGATCGGAAGCCGGTATCCACTTCCTGACCGGCCGCCAGGCGTCGATCGATGCGCTGACCAAAGCTGTCGGGTTCCGCTATGCCTACGACCCGAAGATCGATCAGTTCGCGCATCCGGCCGTGATGACGATTCTCGCGTCCGATGGCCGCGTCTCGCGCTACCTGTTCGGGATCGAGTTCGCGCCTCGTGATCTCCGCTTCGCGCTGGTCGACGCCGGAGCGGGCAAGGTCGGCACGGTCGTCGATCAGGCGATGTTGTTCTGCTACAACTACGACCCCGAAACGGGGCGATACGGCTTCGCGATCATGACGGCGGTCCGTGTGGGCGGACTGTTGACGGTGCTCGCCCTCGGCTCGTTCATTCTCGTGACCCTGCGGCGTGAGAGGCGGCAGGACAGAGCGGTCAAGTCGACTGCAACGGGTAATCGCTAGATGAGACTGCCTTTTCCCCTGTTTCCGCCCAGCGCCTCGTCGGTCGCGACCGAGGTCGACCTGCTCTATCTGTTCATCGCGGCCGTCAGCGCGTTCTTCGTCGTGCTGGTGGCGGCGCTCGTCGTCATCTTCGCCATCAAGTTCCGGCGACGTCACCCGGACGATGTCGGCGCCGACATTCATGGCTCACTGGCGCTCGAGCTGACCTGGACGTTCATCCCGTTCGTGCTGGCGATGGTCATGTTCTTCTGGGGCGCGGACCTGTTCTTCCGGCTGGCCCGTCCGCCTGTGGACTCGATGGAGATCTACGCCGTCGGCAAACAGTGGATGTGGAAGGTGCAGCATCCCGAGGGCGTGCGCGAAATCAACGAACTGCACGTCCCGATTGGACGCAACGTGCGGCTGACGATGGGCTCGGAGGACGTGATCCACGACTTCTTCATCCCCGCGTTCCGCGTGAAGATGGACGTCGTGCCGGGCAAGCTCACGACGCTGTGGTTCAAGGCGGAGGTGCCTGGCACCTATCACCTGTTCTGCGCGGAGTACTGCGGCACGAACCACTCCGGCATGATTGGCAGTGTCATCGCGATGCAGCCGCAGGACTACGAAGCGTGGCTCGCGGGAGGGACGGGCGGGCCTGCCGTGCCGCCCGCGCAGGCCGGCGAGAAGCTGTTCACCGGCCCGAACTTCGGGTGCGCCACCTGCCACAAGGACGACGGCAAGGGCCCCGGGCCCTCGCTGCTCGGTGTCTACGGCAGCACGGTCGAACTGACCGACGGCCGGAGGGTCCAGGCCGACGACAACTACATTCGTGAGTCGATCATGGTGTCGACCGCCAAGGTCGTGAAGGGCTACCAGCCCATCATGCCGCCGTTCCAGGGCCTGGTCAGCGAGGAGCAGTTGATGCAGCTCATCGCCTATGTGAAAACGCTCAAGGCCGCTGGCGTCGCGGCCGGTCAGTAGCGAGAGTTCTTATGAGTAACGTTGGAACGGCCCCGGACAGCTATCTCGGCGCGCCCTACGGGCTGGCCGCATGGCTCCTCACGAAGGATCACAAGCGGATTGCGATCCTCTACCTGATTTCGATCACCATATTCTTCGGCGTGGGTGCGATGTTCGCCGCCGGCATCCGGCTCGAACTGCTGACGCCGAAGGGCGACCTGTGGACTTCTGACACGTACAACAAGCTCTTCACGTTGCACGGCGTCATCATGATCTTCTTCTTCCTGGTGCCGTCGATTCCGGCGGTGCTCGGCAACTTCCTGCTGCCCATCATGATTGGCGCGAAGGACCTCGCGTTCCCGCGCATCAACCTGATCAGCTGGTACATCTACGTGGTCGGCGCCGTGATCACGCTGACCGCGGTCATCACCGGCGGCCTTGATACGGGCTGGACCTTCTACACGCCGTACAGCTCGGTCTCCTCGCAGACGGCCGTGACCACCGCGGCGTTGGGCGTCTTCGTCACCGGTTTCTCGTCGATCCTCACCGGCCTCAACTTCATCGTCACGACCCATCGCATGCGCGCGCCCGGGATGACCTGGTTTCGTCTGCCCCTGTTCGTCTGGGCCATGTATGCGACCAGCCTCCAGATGATTCTCGGTACGCCCGTCATCGCCATCACAGTGTTGCTGGTGGCGGCCGAGCGGTTCCTGGGCCTGGGTTTCTTCGACCCGGCGCGTGGCGGCGACCCGGTGCTGTTCCAGCACCTCTTCTGGTTCTACTCGCACCCGGCCGTCTACATCATGGTGTTGCCGGGCATGGGTGTGATCAGTGAGCTCGTGTCGGCGATCTCGCGCAAGCAGGTCTTCGGCTACAGCTTCGTGGCGTTCTCGAGCCTCGCGATTGCGATCATCGGCTTCCTCGTGTGGGGCCACCATCTCTTCGTCAGCAGCCAGTCGGTCTACGCCGGACTCGTCTTCTCGATCCTCACCATGCTCGTCGCGGTGCCCTCGGCCGTGAAGACGTTCAACTGGACCGCGACGATGTACAAGGGCGCGGTCACGTGGGAATCGAGCACCTACTGGGTGATCGGCTTCCTCGGGCTGTTCACCATCGGCGGTCTCACGGGCCTGTTCCTGGCCGCGATGGGCATGGACATCCACCTCAGCGACACGTACTTCGTCATCGCGCACTTCCACTACATCATGGTGGGCGGCTCGCTGATGGCGTACCTCGGGGGGCTGCACTTCTGGTGGCCGAAGATGACCGGCCGGATGTTCAACGACAACCTCGCCAAGGTGTCGGCGATTCTCGTGTTCGTCGGATTCAATCTCACATTCTTCCCGCAGTTCATCCTCGGCTACATGGGCATGCCGCGCCGCTACCACGCCTATCCGGATGAATTTCAGGTGCTGAACGTGCTCTCGACCGCCGGCGCTGGCGTGCTGGGCCTCGGCTATCTGCTGCCGGCGTTCTACCTGACCTACTCGCTCTTCAAGGGCGCCAAGGCGCCAGCTAATCCTTGGGGCGCCAAGGGCCTCGAGTGGACCGTGCCGTCACCGCCGACGACCTTCAACTTCGATGAGGATCCGATCGTGACGGAACCCGCCTACAACTACAACCCGAGCCGGGAGGTGCACGTTGGCTAGTTCCTCGACGTCGCTCGGAACAGGTCACGGCGCACACTCCTCGACTTCGCTCGGGGCAGGCGGACACGATCCGAATCTCCAGCATCACTTCCACAGCATGGACCAGCAGCTGGAGGCGTCCACGCTGGGGATGTGGGTGTTTCTCGTCACCGAAATCATGTTCTTCGGTGGCATGTTCATGGCCTACATCCTCTACCGGATTCTGTATCCGGAGGCGTGGGTCCTTGGCAGCCACCACCTGAACGTCAGCCTCGGCGCGCTCAACACCGGCGTGCTGATCTGCAGCTCGCTGACGATGGCACTGGCCGTCCGCTCCGCGCAGGTCAGCTCCCGCAAGGGACAGATCGTCAATCTGGCTCTGACCATCGTGCTGGGCTCGACGTTCCTCGTCGTGAAGTACTTCGAGTACAAGGAAAAGTTCGAGCACCACCTCGTGCCGGGGCGGCACTTCGACATGTCGCTGCCCCAGGCCGCGCAGCAGCAGCTGTTCTTCTCGATCTACTTCATGCTCACGGGCATCCACGCGGCCCACATGATCGTCGGCATCGTCCTGATGTTCGTGATCCTGGTGATGTCGATCCGGAATCGCTTTTCCGCCGCGTACTACACGCCGGTGGAAATTTCCGGTCTGTACTGGCACTTCGTCGACATCGTCTGGATCTTCCTGTTCCCGTTGTTGTACCTGCTCGGCGCGCACCTTGGCGCGCACGGGGGCTAACGCACCATGTCCTCTCACATCGTCACGCCCGTTCGCACCTACGTTGTCATCTTCGTCTCGCTGCTCGTGCTGACGGCGGTCACCTATCTGGTGGCGACCCAGGACTTCGGCGCGATGAACACGCCCATCGCCCTGGCGGTGGCGCTGCTCAAGGCCAGCCTGGTCGTCATCTACTTCATGGGCGTGCGGTACAACACCCCGCTCACGAAGGTGGTGGTCATTGCCGGTTTCTTCTGGTTGTTCATCCTGTTTGGGCTGACGCTCAATGACTACCTGACCCGCGGCTGGCTGGGCGTCGCGGGGCGCTGACGCCGGGCCACGCCGAACTCCAGAGCCACGATCCCGAAGGGGAAGACATCAAGCCCGGACGGGTGCTGTCATCGGCACCCGTCCGGGCTTTGCCTCGTGTGGCATTCCCTGCCTCATCAACGATCTGCCTCGCTGCCGACCGAGTGCGGGCCGCCATTCACCGATTGCCCGTCTCGCCTGGGACCGGCGCGCTGCAAGACTCCGTCATATAGTGTCGGAGCGGCCATCTGACCTGGCCGTGTTCCCCGACAACAAGATGTGATGACTGAACTCAAGGACGACTTGGCGGCCCTGCGAATTGCGCGGGAACCCGAACGGCCGATGCGGCGCGCGCGATGGCCCTGGATTCTGCTGGTGGTGCTGCTCGTGGCTGGTGCGGGCGGATGGTGGCTCGCGCAGCGCGAGCGCCCAGCCGAGGTGCAGGTGGTCGCTGTCACGGCCCGGGCTGCCGGCGAGCAGGCGGCAGTACTGAACGCGTCTGGCTACGTCACGGCGCGACGCCGGGCGACGGTGTCGTCGAAGGTCACCGGGAAGGTCACCGAGGTCAACGTCGAAGAGGGGATGGCTGTCCGCGAGGGACAGGTGCTCGCCCGCCTCGATGACGCGCAAGCGCGCGCGGCGCTGGGTCTGGCCGAGGCGCAGCTCGAGGCGGCGAAACGCGGCGTGGCTGAGAACGAAGTGCAACTGGAGCAGGCGACGATCACACAGGGGCGCGTCAAGCAGCTCGCGGCGAGAGGCCTGGGCACGCCGGCGGACCTCGACAGCACCAAGGGCGCGGTCGATTCGGCCGTCGCGCGGATCGCGCTCCTGCGTCAGCAGATTGCCGTTGCCGAGCGCCAGGTCGCGGTGCAGAAAGCCGACCTCGACAACATGACCATCCGCGCGCCGTTCAGCGGCGTGGCGATCTCGAAGGACGCGCAGCCTGGTGAAATGGTGTCGCCCGTGTCGGCTGGCGGCGGATTCACGCGTACCGGGATCTGCACGATCGTGGATATGAAGTCGCTCGAGATTGAAGTCGACGTGAACGAGAGCTACATCAACCGCGTCAAGCCCGGTCAGGGCGTGACCGCGGTGCTCGATGCGTATCCCGAGTGGCAGATTCCCGGCCACGTGATCACGACGATTCCCGCGGCGGATCGGCAGAAGGCCACCGTGCTCGTTCGGATCGCCTTCGAGCAGCTGGATCCGCGCATCCTGCCGGACATGGGCATCAAGGTCACGTTCCTGCGCGATGCCGACAAGGCCGATGCGGCCGCGCGCCGGCCCGTGACCCTCGTGCCGAAGGCGGCGGTCCGGACCGAAGGAGCGACGTCGGTCGTGTTTCTCGTCCACGGCGACGTCGTCGAGCGCCGCGCGGTTCAGCTGGGTGGAACGGATGGCGACCGATTGGAAGTGCGCGCCGGTTTACAGGGTGGGGACCGCGTCGTCGTCGCGCCGCCGCCGACGATGATCGACGGCGCCACCGTCGTCGTGAAATAGCCGAGGTTCAGATGTCCGCAGCGCCCACGCTCGTCAACGTCACTCACGTCCAGAAATACTTCACTCGCGGCAGCGAGCGCATCGACGTCCTCCAGGGTGTCGATCTCGATGTGCCGGCCGGCGAGTTTCTCGCCTTGATGGGGCCCTCCGGATCGGGCAAGACCACGCTGCTGAATCTGATTGGCGGGCTGGATACGCCATCGGCTGGGGCCATCGATGTCGCGGGTGTGACGATCAGCAACCTCGGGGGCGGCCAGCTCTCGAGGTGGCGATCGCGCAACATCGGATTCGTCTTCCAGCTCTACAATCTTCTGCCGGTGCTCACCGCGGAGCGCAACGTCGAGCTGCCGCTGTTGTTGACGTCGCTCTCGAAGGCCGAGCGGCGCAAGCGCGTCGCGATTGCGCTCAAGGTCGTCGGCCTCTCCGAACGGTCGCGCCACTATCCGCGACAGTTGTCCGGCGGTCAGGAACAGCGCGTGGGTATCGCTCGCGCGATCGTCACGGACCCGACGCTGCTGCTGTGCGACGAGCCGACGGGGGATCTCGATCGCAAGGCGGGTGACGAAATCCTCGATCTGTTGCAGGCGTTGAACCGGGATCACGGCAAGACCATCATCATGGTCACGCACGATCCGCACGCGGCCGATCGCGCCACGCGCACGATCCACCTCGACAAGGGCACGCTCAGCGGGGAGCCGTCGTGAAGTACCTGCCTCTGCTCTGGAAAAACCTCTGGCGCCGGAAGGTCCGCACCACGTTCACGCTCGCGTCGATCTTCATCGCCTTCGTCCTCTTCGGATTCCTGATGACGATCCGCGCGGCGTTCAGCGTCGGCGTCGAGTTGGCCGGCCTGGACCGCCTGATCATCATCCACAAGGTCAGCCTGATCCAGCCGCTGCCGAGTTCGTACGAGGCCCGAATCGCGGCCGTGCCAGGCGTCGAGACGGTGGCGAACAACTCGTGGTTTGGCGGCATCTACCAGGATCCGTCGAATTTCTTCGCGCAAATCGCTCTCGAGCCGACGCCGTATTTCAAGATGTATCCCGAGTATCGCCTGGCGCCAGAGCAGATGCAGGCGTGGCTCGCGGATCGGCAGGGCGCGGTGGCCGGCCGCGCGCTCGCCAATCGCTTCGGGTGGAAGCTGGGCGATCGCATCCCCATTCAAGCGACGATCTTTCGGCCCAAATCGGGCAACGGCGACACCTGGGAGTTCAACCTCGTCGGCATCTACGACGGCGACAAGGGCGTTGACACGACGAATTTCTTCTTTCGCTACGACTACCTCGACGAGAACCGGGCGCAGGGCGAGGGACTGGTCGGCTGGTACGTCGTGAAGATCGACGACCCGTCGAAGTCCGTCGACATGGCGGCGAAGTTCGATGACATGTTCACGAACTCCTCGGCCGAGACGAAGACGACGACAGAGAAGGGTTTCGTGGACGGGTTCGCAAAGCAGATTGGGGACATCGGCACGATCATGGTCGCGATCCTGGTCGCCGTGCTGTTTACGATCCTGCTGGTGGTCGGCAACACCATGGCGCAATCGGTACGTGAGCGCACGAGCGAACTGGCCGTGCTGAAGACGCTCGGATTCCCGGATGGCCTGATCCTTGCCCTGGTGCTCGGAGAGTCGGTCTTCATTGCGCTGCTTGGTGGATCCTTCGGGCTGCTGCTTGCCTGGCTCTTCGTGCAGCAGGGCGATCCCACGGGTGGCTTGCTACCGGCGTTCATCCTGCCTGGGCGCGATCTGCTGACCGGGGTGTGGTTGATGCTCGCGCTGGGTCTGCTGGCCGGTGCCATTCCGGCGGCGCAGGCGATGCGGCTGAAGATCACAGACGCGCTGAGGAGAAATTGACGTGAGCGGTGTCAAACAAATCATCGCCGTGACCTGGCTCAATCTCCGGACGGTGCCGCAGCGTCTGGGCTCGTCCGCGGTTGCCGTTATCGGTATTGCCGGCGTGGTGGTCGTGCTCGTCGCGGTCTTGTCGGTCGCCGAGGGTTTCGTTGCGTCCATGCGCGACGCCGGGTCGCCGAGCCGGGCCATCATCATGCGTAGCGGGGCCGATGCCGAGATGACGAGCGGCCTGAGCGGTCCGGAGACGGACGTCATCAAACAGGCGCCAGGGATTCTGCGGGACGGTCGCAATCTCGCGGCTTCCGCCGAGCTGTTCGTCATCATCGACCTGCCGAAGCGGTCAACGGGCACGTCCGCCAACGTGCCTCTGCGCGGCATCGAGCCGTCGGCCCTGCTCGTTCGCGACAACGCGTCCATCGCGGAAGGCCGCATGTTGCAGTTCGGCACGAACGAAGCGGTCGTGGGCCGGAGCGCGTCGCGCCAGTTCGGCGGACTGCAGCTCGGTTCTCAGGTGAAATCGGGCCAGATCACCTGGACCATCGTGGGCATCTTCGAGGCGGACGGGTCCGTGGCGGAAACAGAAATCTGGTGCGACGCGCGCACGCTGCAGGGCGCCTATCGACGCGGCAACAGCTACCAGTCGGTGCTTGCGCGCCTGGACACGCCGTCGTCCTTCGATGCGTTCAAGGACTGGCTCACGGCGAACCCGCAAATCAACGTCTCCGTGCGGCGCGAGACGGACTACTACGCCGCTCAATCCGCCACACTCGCCCGGCTGATTCGCAGCATCGGGTTCGGCATCGCGGCCTTGATGGCGATCGGCGCCGTGTTCGGCGCCATTCTGACGATGTACACGGCGGTGGCGACGCGAGCGCGCGAGATCGCGACGTTGCGCGCGCTCGGCTTCAACGCGCCGGCCGTGCTTGTGTCGGTGTTGACCGAGTCGATGGCCCTCGCTGCCTTTGGCGGACTCATCGGAGGCGCCATCGCCTACGCCGGGTTCAACGGCTACCAGACTGCGACGATGAACTTCCAGACCTTCAGCCAGGTCGCCTTCGCGTTCCGTGTGACGCCCGCGCTCCTGATACTCGGGCTGGTCTGGTCCCTGGCGATGGGCCTGATTGGCGGGCTGCTCCCGGCCGTCAGGGCCGCACGCCTGCCGATCGCGACCGCGTTGCGAGAGCTGTAGACACTCCATCGCTCCGCCGCCACTGCGGTCCAGGACCCGCGGCCCGGATCCAGCGCCGCCGAACCTGAAGATCCGGGGCCCCTTGGACTGTCGCTATACTGCCGTCGTGGCTCTCTCTCTCGCCAAGGAGGTCGATGGCGATCGCGGTGCGCGGCGCCTCGTGCCGCTGTTCGTGGCGATTGTCATCGTCGAAATCCTCACCATTGCCGGGCTCTACTGGTTCGGCCGGTACTTCGGTTCTGCATGAGTCTCATTGACTGGGGCATCGTCGCGGCCTACCTCGTGTGGGTGGTCTGGGACGGTGTGCGGCTGAGCCGCGGGACCAACGAAGTCGACGGATATCTCCTGGCGGGCCGCAGCCTGCCGTGGTGGGCCGTTGGCCTGTCGGTGATGGCCACGCAGTTGAGCGCCATCACGATGACGAGCACCACCGGGCAGGGCTACGCGGATGGCATGCGGTTCGTGCAGTTCTATCTGGGGCTGCCGATTGCGATGATCATCCTCTCGGTCACCGTCGTGCCGTTCTTCTATCGCGCGAAGGTGTACACCGCGTACGAGTACCTGGAACGCCGGTTCGACGTGAAGACACGCACCTTGACGGCGGTGCTGTTCCTGATCTCCCGTGGCCTGTCGTGCAGCGTGATTGTCGCGGCGCCTGCCGTGATCCTGTCGATCGTGCTCGGCTGGAACCTCACGCTGACCGTACTCGCGATCGGCGTGCCGACCGTCATCTACACGATGATCGGTGGCGTGCAGGCCGTGACGTGGACCGACGTCAAGCAGATGGGCATCATCCTCACCGGCATCATCGCCGCCGTGGTGGTGCTGATTCTCGGCCTGCCGAAAGACGTCAGTCTCGGATCGGCGCTCCATCTCGCGGGTGCGGTTGGGCGCACCCAGGCCCTGGACTTCACATTCGACGTGCATCAGACGTACACGTTCTGGTCCGGCCTCATCGGCGGCCTGTTCCTGTCGTTGTCGTACTTCGGTTGTGATCAAAGTCAGGTTCAGCGCTATCTCACCGCGCGGTCGGTGGACGAGGGCCGCCAGTCGCTCTATATGAGCGCGTTCGTGAAGATCCCGCTGCAGGCGCTGATTCTCCTGACCGGCGTGCTGATGTTTGCGTACTTTCTGTTCCGGCCGGCGCCGATGTTGTTCAACGATGCACCGGTCGCGCGCATTCAAGCCGTGGGGCTCGGCGGTGCCTACACCGCGCTCGAGACCGAGTTCGCCGCCGCACACGCGCATCGGCGTGCGACAGCCGAAGCCATGACCGCGCATGACGATGCGGCCGCGCGGACCGCGTTCGTGAACGCCGAAGCCGACGTCGAGGCCGTACGCCGTCGAGCGATCGATCTCGTCAAGACGGCCACCGGCGATGCGTCGTGGACGGACGTGAACTACGTGTTCCCGACCTTCGTCGTGCGGCACATGCCCGTGGGCCTGGTCGGACTGATCATTGCGGCAATCTTCGCGGCGGCCATGTCCAGCATTGCCGCGGAGCTGAACTCGCTGGCCACGGCCACCGTCATCGACATCTACAAGCGCTTCGTCGCCCCTGAGGCGAGTGACGCGCAGTATCTGAACGTGTCGAAGTGGGCCACCGCGGCGTGGGGCCTCTTTGCCTGCGTCATGGCCGTGTTCGCGGCCCGTCTGGGCTCGCTGATTGAAGTGGTGAACCGCTATGGGTCCTACTTCTATGGCTCGCTCCTGGGGGTGTTCATCCTCGCCCTCGGGGTGAAACGAGCCAATGGCCATGGCGCCTTCGTGGGGCTGCTCGCGGGGATGGCGGCCGTCGCGTTCGTGGCCACCCGGTACTCGGTGGCCTACCTTTGGCTGAATGTTGTGGGTGCCGTGGTGGTCACAGTGGTCGGTTTCGCTGTCAGTCTTTTCACTGCCCCTGTCAAAAGGTCGACGTAGGCCGCCGGCAAATCCGGTCAATCCCCCGTCCTGACGCGATTCTGGGTCGGCCCGTGCCTTGCACAGGCACCAGCAGCCTGCTCGGGACATTCAACGTCCCGTCGCCCCCAAAGGCCCGAATCGAGGGACGAGTGATGACTCAAGCAATCAAGTGGACGGCGCTGGCCAGCGTCGCCGGGGCCCTTCTGGTTTACCGCTCCGTCAGGCAGCGTGTGGCGATTCTTCGACAGGCCCTGACCGAGGACGAGATGCTGACCAGCGAGCTCGAGGACTCGTTCCCAGCCAGCGATCCGCCGTCGCATACCCCCACTCTGGGCTCGCAGATCGCCCACTGAGCACACTGTGGCCCACCGGCGGCAGTCTGCCGTCAGGCCACAAGCGACACACCAGCCGCCGAACGCGACGCGAGCGCCCAGTTGTGCGCTCCCGGGTCAGGTGCGCCTCTACTTGAGAATGTCATCCGCCTGAATCACGGTGACGACGCCGAAGTTGGCGTCGCGAATCGGCTTCTCGATCTTCGCCAGATCGCCGGCGACTACGACCACGAATGCCTGGGACTTCAGGAAGCGGTCTGCCACGCGTTGGAGATCGGCGGCCGTGACGGCCTGAATCTTCGGCACGTATTCGTTGAAGAACGTGTCCGGCAGGCCGTACACGACGAGATCTGCGAGTTGCCCCGCCATATCGCCGGTGGTTTCGAACGAGCCGGGAAAGCTGAGGGCCTCGAGGTTCTTGCCCCGCGCGAGTTCTTCGTCCGGCACCGGCGCGCGCATGCCGTCTACTTCCTTGAAGAATTCGGTGAGCGACTCAACGGTCTTGTCCGTCTGTACGCCGGCCGCGGCGAAGAACGGTCCCGGGCTCAGGCGCATGTCGAATCGCGATCCCGCGCCGTACGAGTATCCGTGTTCCTCACGAAGATTCATATTCAGTCGTGACGTAAACGAGCCGCCGAGCAGAGTGTTCAGCACGTCAAAGGCGTGATAGTCGGGCGTACTTCGCGCCACGCCAATCGTGCCCATCCGGATCTGCGATTGTGCGGCGCCAGGCTTGTCCACGAGGAACACGCGTCGGCCCGTCGGGGCCTGCACGGTCGGTAGCGCAGGCGGCGGCACAGGACCCGCACCTGTCCAGGCACCGAAGGCCCGCTCGAGCTTCGGCAGGACTGAAGCCGCCGTCACGTCACCGACGACGAGCAGGTGCGCGTTCTGGGGGCGATAGTGCGCCCCGTAGAACTGCTTCAAGTCCGCCACCGTCATGGCCTTGTTGACCGACTCGGTGCCCATCCCGCCGGTGCCGTAGCGGTGTGGTTCACCGAAGAGGATTCGCGCATACGCCGCCGCTGCCAGTTGCTGCGGGTTGTCCCGCACCTGCAACAGCGTCGTCAGCCGCTCTGTGCGCAGGCGGTCCATGTCGGCCTGAGGAAACGTGGGACGCCGCACGACGTCGGCCATGATGGGCAGCGCGGCGTCGAGCTTCGATGAGAGGCTGTGCAGCCGGACGGTCGACGAATCGAACCCGCTACCGGTGGTGAGCGTGGCGCCCAGGAAGTCGATGGCATCCGCCAGTGCGAGCGCATCGCGCGTGCCCGCGCCTTCATCGAGCATGGCCGCGGTGAAGTTGGCGACGCCAAATTTCCCGGCCGGATCGGAGGAGGCACCGGACTTCACGATCATCGTGATGTCGACGACCGGGACCTCGTGCATTTCCACGATCCAGACCGGCAGGCCGTTGCTCAGCGCGCGTTTGTCGATCGGGGGCACCTTGAGCGAGGGAACCGGACCAGGAGCAGGCGGTTTCGACCGATCGGGAGCCTGCGCGGCGAGGGTGAGCGGGACTATCGTCAGCGCCAGGACCAGGGCGCGCAGGAGTGGCGAGCGGTGAATAGGCATGTGTGATTTCATCGCGAGCCTCACTTCTTGTCCGGCACAACGGAGAGCTCGAGGCGTCGATCCGCGGGCAGCCATCGTTTGATGGCCGCCTGGATGTCGTTCGGCGCGAGCGCCTGGTAGCGTCCCAGATCCTCCGCGAAGTAGTCCGGGTTGCCGGTGGCCGTGAAGTACGCGTTCAACTGATCGGCCTTGCCCGCGATGGTCTCGATGCGGCTGTAGTACGACGATTCGATGCTGTTGCGCGCGCGCTCGATCTCGCGCCCGTCCGGCGGCGACTGCCGTAGCTTCTCGATTTCTTCGTCGACGATGGCGGTAATGCGCGCGAGCGTGGTCGCTGCGGGATCGGCCGAGGGCCGCGCGGTGACGATGACGGTGTAGATGGAGCCCTGGCGCGATGAGTTCTGCGACGCGCTCACGTCCTGGGCGAGTTGCATGTCGTAGACGAGCCGCTTGTAGAGCCGCGAGTTCTTGCCGCCCGTGAGCACGCCGCTCACCATGTCCAGTTCGGCGTCGCCCGGCTGGTAAATGCCCGGTGTGAGCCACGCCAGGTAGATGCGCGGCAGTTGCACGTTGTCGGGAATCGTTTCCTTGATGACGCTCGTCAGCTCCGCGGCCGGCACCTTCAGCGGCTCGACGTGCGCGCCAGGTTTCACATCGCCGAACCAGTACTCGACGCGTTTCCTGGCCTCTGCCAGGGTGATGTCGCCCGCAATCACCAGGCTCGCGTTCCCAGGCGAGTAGTACTTCTTGAAGAAGTCCATGACATCTTCCTGGCTCGCCGCGGTCAGGTCATCCATGTAGCCGATGACGGGCCAGTGGTACGGGTGATCCTTCGGGTACACCAACTCGGTCATGCGAAGGAATGCCTGGCCGTAGGGTGCGTTCTCGTAGCTCTGCCGGCGTTCGTTCTTTACGACGTCGCGCTGGCTGTCGACCGTCTTCGGCGTGACGATATCGAGCAGGTAGCCCATGCGATCCGATTCGAGATAGAGCGGCAGGTCGAGCGCGTTGGACGGCACCTGCTCGTAATAGTTCGTGCGGTCCTCGGTGGTCGACCCGTTGTTCGATCCGCCTGCCGCCTCCAGGAGGCTGTCGAAGAGCCCTTCCTTCACGTGGCCGGAGCCCTCGAACATGAGGTGCTCGAACAAGTGTGCAAACCCCGTGCGTCCCGGTTTTTCATAGGCCGAGCCCACGTGGTACCACACGTTTACGGCCACCTGCGGCACGCTGTGGTCCTCATGGAGGATCACGGTCAAGCCGTTGGGCATCGTGAACATCTGGTAGGGAACAGTCAGCCGTGCCGGTGTCGACGTCGAGGTGGTGGCGGACGGGGCGGGGGCCGGCGTCGCCGGCCGCTGGGCGCTCATCGGCACCACGGTCATGGCGAGGGCGGCGACGAGCAGCGACGGTTTCAGCATGCGGGCGCTCCTTGGGGATACAGGATACTGGCGATCAAGTTTCTATATGCTTTTGCCAATGTTCTCCGACCGCCTGCCGGGTCTGGAACCGAATGCCCTGACCCGGGCGGTGGCACGGGCGAGGGCGTCAGGCACCCGGTTCTACGATCTCACTGAGACGAACCCGACGGCCGTGGGGTTGACGTACCCCGCCCTTTCAGACGTCCTGTCGGGCCCGGGAGTTGCATCCTATCGGCCTCACGCCCTGGGACACCCTGACGCCCGGGCGCGCGTCGCGGCCACCTTTGCCGCGCGCGGTGCTGACGTGCCGGCGTCCCGCTGCGTCCTCACAGCCAGCACCAGCGAGGCGTACTCGTTTCTCTTCAAGCTGTTGTGCGAACCCGGTGACCAGGTGCTCGTGCCACAGCCAAGTTATCCGCTGTTCGAACTGCTGACCCGGCTCGACGCCGTGACGTCCGCGCCGTATCGCCTGGACGCCGGGGGGGCATGGTGCCTCGACCGGGTCACGCTCGACCAGGCGGCCACAGACCGCACGCGCGCCGTCCTGATCGTCAGCCCCAATAATCCCACCGGTTCGATGTTGCGCGCCGACGACCGGGAGTGGCTCGTCGGATTTGCCGCTCGTCGCCGGCTCGCGCTCATCGCCGACGAGGTCTTCTTCGACTATCAATTCTCACCGCCGCCCGACGTCGTCTCGTTGGCTGGCGAAGCCCGCGTCCTGACCTTCACGCTGGGCGGACTCTCCAAGTCCGCCGGTCTCCCCCAGATGAAGCTGGCCTGGATTGGGGTGTCCGGACCGGATGCCGATGTTGAGGAAGCGATGGGGCGGCTCGAGGTCATCGCGGATACCTATTTGTCTGTTTCGACCGCTGTGCAGCTGAACACTGACTTGCTGATCAGCGTGGGAAACGGCATCCGCGCAGCGATCGCGACCCGGCTCGAGCGAAACCTCGATGCGCTGACCGCCTGGGGCCGGGCACATCCGGCGGTTGGACTGACCGTTCCCGACGGAGGTTGGTCGGTCGTCGTTCGCGTTCCCGCTATCCTGTCAGAGGAACAGTTGGTCCTCCGATTGCTTGAGGAGGACGAGGTGCTCGTGCATCCGGGCTATTTCTTCGATTTCGATCACGAGGCCTACGTCGTGTGCAGCCTGCTGCCGTCGCCGGACACGTTCGACGAAGGACTGGCGCGTATCGGGCGCCGGTTGGAATGCTGATTCCGGCTTTTGCATTCGGGATTGACGAGCTGCGCCCCTCGCAGCTCCCAAGGGGAATGACGTGAGTGGACGCCACGCGGGGATCAATGTCCCGCTGTTTTCGATTCGGTCCTCGGAGAGCTGGGGTATTGGTGAAATTCCCGACCTGCTGCCGCTGGTCGCGTGGCTGCACGACGCTGGATGCAGCCGCCTCATGGTGCTGCCGCTCGGGACCATGCCATCCGGCATGACGTCGCCGTACTCGGCGATTTCCACGTTGTCGATCGATCCCATCTTCATCTCGCTCGCGGGCGTGTCCGACTTCGCGCGCGCCGGCGGTACGCCCGCGCTGTCGGTCGACGCGCAGGCGGCCATTGGCAGCGCCCGGCAATCGCCGATGGTGGACTACGACGCGGTGCGCCGGGCGAAGGATGAAGCGCACGCGCTGGCATTCGCGGCGTTTCTCAAGGAGGAGTGGGAGCAACTGACGCCGCGCGCCTCGTCACTCGCCGCGTACGTGGCGCGCGAGCGGTGGTGGCTCGACGACTACGCGTTGTACCTGGCGATCGCCGCGTCGCGGGCTGAGCCGTCCTGGCGCGCATGGCCCGCACCCCTTCGCGACCGAGAACCGCGTGCACTCGACGAAGCCCGCCGGCAGCTCAGTCGCGAGGTGCTGCTCCATCAGTATTTGCAGTGGGTCGCCGAAGGGCAGTGGCAGACCGCCCGAGTCGAGGCACATCGGCGAGGCGTGGCGCTCGTGGGCGATTTGCCGTTCGTGGCTGGTGCGAACAGTCCGGAGGTCTGGGCGCGCGTCGACGAGTTCCGCCTCGACGTGTCGGCCGGTGTGCCGCCGGACGCCTTCAGTCCCACGGGGCAGGATTGGGGATTGCCCATGTACAAGTGGGACACGATCCGCGGAACCGGCTACGCGTGGATGCGCCAACGGGGCAGGCGCATGGCCGGGCTTTACGACATCCTGCGCGTCGATCACGTCATCGGCCTCTACCGCACGTTTGGACGGCCGGCGCTCGGTGACCCGTTCTTCTCGCCGGCTGATGAGCCCGATCAGATTGCCCAGGGCGAAGCGGTCATGCGGGCGTTGTCCGAAAGCGGACTCTCGCTCATTGCCGAGGACCTGGGGGTCGTTCCGGACTTCCTCCGCCCGTCTCTTGCGCGGCTCCACATGCCCGGCTGCAAGGTCATGCGATGGGAACGCGATTGGCACGCCGAAGGCGCGCCGTACCTGAATCCGGCCGACTACCCGCCGCTCTCGGCGGCCATGACCGGCACCCACGACACCGAGCCGCTTGCCGTCTGGTGGGACAACCTGCCCGAAGCGGATCGCGCGGCCGTCCTGGCGATTCCGTCCATGGCGGCACGGGGACTCTCGCCGGACGAGGGTTGGTGTCCGGCCATCCGCGACGCCCTCATCGACCTGGCCGCCGAATCGGCCTCGGATGAGGTGATCTTCCCCATCCAGGACCTCTTCGGCTGGCCGGCCCGCGTCAACGCCCCCGGCACCGTGACCTCCCATAACTGGACCTGGTGCCTCCCGTTTCCAATCGATGGCCTCCAGCGCCGGCCGGATGGCCAGGAACGGGCGGCTTTCCTGCGGGCCTTGCTCGCGCGGGCAGGCCGCCTCACGCCCGGACGCTGACCCGCGCCGTTGCGGCTAAACTAGCGGGGCCGGTCTGGCGACGCGTGACGCCGGCAGACGCCGACATTTTCCACAATGAGCAACGTCAACTACTTGATCCGGGAATACCCGCTGCAGCAGGGCGCCCTCGAAATTGCCTACATCGAGGAGTTCTTCAACGAGTTTCCGGAACGCAAGACGGCCGCCGAAATCATCCAGCGGCTCGACGGACGCGAGTATCAGATCTTGATGGCTGAGGCCGTGCTGCCGGAGGATGGATCCACGGTGGTGCCGGTTTCGTACAAGGTCTCGCACGAGCTGCGGGTCGAGGAATCGGATCCCAAACTGGCCGACCTCGTGGATCGTCTTCGCGAGTCGATCGCGTTCGACGGACAGAAGGTCCTCTACAACTGGCTCGGCGCGACGCGCCTGGATTGGCGCGGCCAGGGGCACTTCCGCGCGCTCACCGAGGAGCAGGAAGTGTGGGCGGTGTCGCAGGGCTACGACGAAGTCGTCGTCAAGACGAAGAACCGCTACTACGACATGCGCGGCACGCTCGACAGCCTGCAGTTCAACGTCGTCAAGCTTGAGCCATCGCCTGACGCCTACGAGTCGAAGGTCTACTTGAGCAAGCGCCTCGGCCCGTTCGTGCTCGATGCGCACCGCAGCCAGAGACAAGTGACCAGAGCCTAGGCCCGATATCGTGACGTTGGCGTTCGACCTTTGAACTGGGACGGCATGCCTCTTTCCCAGTCTCAGCGCATCGCGGCCGTCCAGGCGCCGGTCATTCCGGTCGTCAGCCGCTGGATCGCGGAAACGCCTGGAACGATTTCGCTCGGGCAAGGCGTCGTGTCCTACGGTCCGCCAGCCGAGGTCGTCGAAGCCGCGCAACGCGCGAGTGCCCGCGCAGCCAATCACGGATACGGCCCCATCGAAGGCGAGCCTGAGCTGCTTGCGGCAATCGAACGAAAGCTCGAGGTCGACAACGCTATCGTCGTCGAGCCCGGGAGCCATCTCTACGTCACCGCCGGCTGCAACCTGGCGTTCATGCACGCGATGCTGGCGATCGTCGACACGGGCGACGAAGTCATCCTGCCGCTGCCGTACTACTTCAATCACGAGATGGCGGTCGAGATGGCGGGAGGACGTGCGGTACCGGTCCGCACGACCGCGAGCTTCCAGCTCGACATCGAGGCCATTGCCACGGCAATCACGCCGCGAACGCGCGCCGTCGTCACCGTCTCGCCAAACAACCCGACAGGTGTCGTGTACGCCGAGGCGTCCCTGCGGGCGCTCAACGCGCTCTGCGCCGCGCGCGGACTCTTTCACGTGAGCGACGAAACCTACGAGTACTTCACGTACGGTCAGGTCGCGCACTTTTCGGCGGGCGCGATACCTGGCGCTGCCGCGCACACGATCTCCCTCTACTCGCTGTCCAAGGCCTTCGGCATGGCGGGGTGGCGTGTGGGATACATGATTGTGCCCGACGTGCTGTCGGACGGGCTCGCCAAGATCCAGGACACCCTGCTCATCTGCGCGACGGTCGTGGCGCAGCACGCGGCCGTCGCGGCGCTCGGTGTGGGACGGGCACACGCCGCGCGGCATCTGCCTGATCTGGAACGAACCAGGCGACGGATGTTGGGTGCGCTGACCGCGCCGGGCCTGCCCTGCGATGTGGTCGCACCTGATGGCGCGTTCTACTTCTTCCTGAAGGTGCGGACGCCACTCGGCGCGATGACCCTCACGGAACGCCTGATTCGCGAGCACGGCGTGGCGGTGACCCCCGGATCGGCGTTTGGTCATCACGAAGGCTGCTCGGTTCGCGTGTCGTACGGCGCGCTCGATCCGGAGACGGTCGCGGAGGGCCTCGGACGCCTGGTGACGGGCCTGGCGGCCCTGGCTGGTGTCCTGGCGCTCTGGGTGGCCGGGTGGTGGTCGTGAAAGTCCTGACCTGGAACGTCAACGGCATCCGCGCGAGGCAGCACGAACTGGGGACGCTGATCGAGGCCGAACAGCCGGACATCGTGTGCCTGCAGGAAATCAAAGCCGCACCGGACAAGGTGCCGGAGTTGCTGATGAACGCGGGCGGCTACTGGTGCTACTGGCACGGTGCGGGGGGCTACTCCGGCGTCGCGCTTCTCGTGCGTCACAGTTTCTTCACGGAACCACCTGCCTTCTCCCATCCGTCTTTTGACATGGAGACGCGCATCGTCGTAGCCGAACTCGGGCCCGTCGTTGCGGCCTCGATCTACGTGCCGAACGGCGGCAAGGACTACGAGAGCAAGCTGCGCTTCTTCGAGGCGCTCGGCGCCTGGGCGGGCGAAACGAAACGACAGGGCCGGTCGCTACTCCTCTGTGGGGACCTGAACATCGCCAGGGAGGAGCGCGACGTGCATCCGAAGGAACGGAAGCCCGGACAGATCGGCACCCGGCCCGAGGAGCGCACGCACCTGGCCACGCTGCTGGAGCACGACCTCGTCGATGTCGGCCGGGCTCTCGATCCCGACAACAACGAGTTGTTCACTTGGTGGGCGCCTTGGCGTAATCTGCGTCAACGCAACATCGGATGGCGGATTGACTACGTCCTGGCGAGTTCCTCCTTGGCAGCCCGGGCGACAAAGGTGACGTCGATGCGCGAGTTCGGCACGAGCGATCACGCGCCGGTCGTCGCCGTCTTCGGCTGACACACGTCGCGCGGCTGTCACGCGAGACCCACACGAGACCCACACGAGACATCGATGAATCTTCGGCTCCGTCTGATCGTTGCGTTCTTCCTGCTGTCGGTCGTGCCGCTGGCGGCGCTGACCCTGTATGCCTACACCAACAACGTACAGGCCATGCGCGACGCGGCTGGACACGAAGCGGAACTGCTCACCAGCGAACTCAGCCAGCGGATGGAAATCGTCACCGCGCAGTTGAGCCAGCGGGTTGAACGGTTGATGGATATGACGGCTGCGTCGCAGGCGGCGGCGCCAGTCGCGACGGCGCAAGCGACGCAGCCGGTCAAGCCCGCGATGAACGCGGACGAGACCGTCGCGGCGGCTGCTGCGTCCGCGCAGGCCTCTGCCGCCGCGGCCGCCGCCAGCGATCGCCAGATGGCGGGAGCTTTCGGCGACCTGGCAATGCTGATTAACAACGTCGAATTGCGGGGCCTGCGAGGCCGTGGTGGACGCCGGGACGGTGGACCGGGCGGATTTGGCGGCTCCGGGGGCCGCGGCAATGGCACCGTCCCTCCACCTGGCACCCCATTTTCGGCGCCTTCCGCCCCGCGGCCGCCGGCCGCCCCCGTTCCGCCGACGGTCGACTTCGTTCCGGCACGCCCATCGGCCGCTCTCGGGACCGGTGCGACTGACCGATCATCAGGCGCCCCACCGGCCACGACTCCAGGCACGGCCGCATCAACGACTCCGCCGCCCGCCGGCGATGCGCCGCAGTCCGGCGACCCCTTCCGGGGCGATGGCGGTGGCGGACGCTTCCGCAACGGCGGCTTCAGGGGCGGCGGCCGCCCGGACGGCCCTCCACCCTCCGCCAGTGATGCCGCGCAGGGCCCGCCGGGGCCGGGTGTGCCGAACACGCCGCGCATCGGCGCGCCCGGCACGCCGCCACCGCCGTTCGAGGATCCCAACGCTGATCCGAATCGGATCCGAATCGACATGGGGCCCATCCGAGACGAGCTCGTGCGCCAGCTCGTTCCCGATGGCCGGTTCGATCAGCTGTCGGCTGAGGAACGCACTCGTGTGTTTGCCGAAGTGAACCAGCGGATGTTGGGCATCCGTCAGGGCATCCAGATCCTCCAGGAGCAGGTGGCGCAACGCGCGGCCGATGCCACCACGAAGGCAGCGACGCCCACCTCGACGTCCGCGAATTCCGCCAGGACTGGCGCGGCACCGTCTGCCGGGGCCGCCGCCCGGACACCCGCTGCCTCGCCGCGTTCCGCCACCACGCCGGCATCGGTATCGACGGTGACGACTGCCTCGTCGACGCAGCGCCGGACGCAAATCACCGGCAGCCGGCTCGACGTGCGCGTCGAGCAGAACGGCGAGCTCGTCGGCCAGGCCAACGCGGAAATCAATCTTCCCAACCTCCTCTCGACGGTGTTCACGACGACCCGCCGCGACCGCGGCGAGGTCCCGTTCGCCGTGGCGAAGGATGGACATCTTTTCACCCCCACGGATGCCGACCGGAAGGTCATCGAGAGCCTGAACACGGCGGCGGCGAAGCCTGAGAGCGCAGCCGGAACCACCGTTCTGCCCGAGTGGGTCGTCGTGACGACCAATGATCCGACCGGGTCGGGGTTGAAGTTCGGCATCGCGCGGCCCGTGGGCGAGGCGCTGGCCGACCTGCAGCGGCGGACCGCGCGCAACGCGGGATTCGGCCTCGCATTCATCGGTCTCGCCCTGATTGGCATCGTGCCCCTGTCGTCGCGACTCACGCGCAACCTCTCGAGCCTTAGCGAAGGCGTGCGCCGCATCGCGCAGGGCGACTACCACGCGCGAGTGGAGGTCAGCTCGAACGACGAGGTCGGCCGTCTGGCGAAGGCGTTCAATCAGATGGCGGCCGACGTCGAGATCCACCAGCGATCCGCCGTCGAGCAGGAGCGGCTGCGCCGCGAGCTCGAGCTCGGTCGTCAGATTCAGCACGACATGCTCCCGCAGGTGCCGCTCGTGCTCGGCCTGACCGAAATCAAGGGTGTGTCGGTGCCGGCGCGTGAAGTCGGCGGCGATTTCTTCAACTACTTCCAGTTGGCGAACGGAACGATCGCGTTGCTGGTGGGAGATGTCTCGGGGAAGGGCGTCGGCGCGGCGCTGCTCATGGCGAACATCCAGGCTTCCCTGCGCACGCGTCTGGCGCTCGGTCAGGATCTGGCTGCCCTCGCGCGTGAGCTCGATCGGGACATCGAGAGCACGACGCCTGGTCCCGTCTACGCCACGCTGTTCGTCGGGATTCTCGATCCAGTGACGCGGATCCTTCGCTGTGTGAACGCCGGCCACAATCCGCAGTACGTGCTACGCCAGGATGCCCTCGACAGGATGGAGTCCACGGGCCTGCCGATTGGCCTCATCTCGGGCCACGGTTACACCGAGCAGCGTGTGCAACTCGCGGCCGGCGATCTGCTGTTCTTCTATACCGACGGCTGCGTCGAAGCCGAAAACGCCGAAGGGGAGATGTTCGGCACGCAGCGCCTGGAATCCGCGCTCGTTGCTGCCGTCGGCAAGAGCGCCGACGCACTGCTCACGTCTCTCGAAGACGAAGTCAGCCGCTTCCGCGCCGGTAAGGAACTGTTCGACGACGCCACGATGATGGTGGTGAAGGTCGGATAGCGTCCCCGGTTCACGTCACAGCCGCACTCCTGGCCAAATCGGGTTTTCACGGATACGAGTCGGGAAATAGCTCGCGACACGCTCGTGACATAGTTGGGGACCCCGTTCCCTCCTCGTGGAGACGGCTGGCCTCGGTCTTGCTGACTTCGATGCGCAGAGGTGTCTATGCGGGCCGTCTGCGCCATCGTCGTGCTCTGCGTTGCGGCCAGCCCGGCTGCCGCCCAGTCCGTTCAGACTCCATCGCCAGAGGTCGCAACTCTCTCGACCCAGATCGACCTCGCAGCCTCCTCACACCTGCTCACTGAGTCGACGCAGCTATGGGCGGAGCGATCCAACACGGTGACGTTGAGCCGCGAAAAGCCGCGCGCAGACGGTCTTGCGAATGGTATCTGGATTGGACTTGTGGTCGGATTCGCGGCCGGAGGTCTTAGCGATCCAATAGCCTGCAGGCACAGCTCTGAACGCGGTGACTGCATGAACGTCTATGGGCTGGTTATCGTTCCGATCTGGGGCGCTGGCGGAGCCGTTGTCGGCGCCCTGATCGATCGTCACTTCAAGCACTATCCCGCATCTGCCCAGGTCGCCTTCAAGGGCGCGATCGTTCGCGTCAATCCAATGGTGGCCGCGCATCGCAGAGGCGTGACCGTCAGCGTGGATTTCTGAGCTGCGGCTTCGGCTGGCTGACCGTCCGCTTACGATCCCGATGCGGGCACGCGTCGCCCTCGGAGTGGCCTGACGCGCGTGATACGACTCGGAGGGCGCTGGTGGCCACGGCTCCGGCCGACTGCGGAGTGGGGCGATGGGCGTCAGACTGAAACGGCGCCGTAGGGAGCGAGGAGTGCACCCGCCATCTCCGCCCATTGCGGAGTGGCGGGTCAGCGGCAGGGCGCAATCCGAGTGCACGAAGGTGGCCGTTTCGAGCCCCAGCTCCGGGAGGCCGGAGACGTGGCCACCAGGGCCCTCCGAGCGCGTCCGCGTCGGTGCGCTCTAGCTCGCCAGCCGCACCGGGGCCGGATGCGGTTCCTTCTTCTTGGTATCCCGCCCGAACAGCCGCCGCATGCGGTCGCGCGCGCCGGCCAGGATGTCGTAGAACGTCGGAATCACGAGCAGCGTCAGCAGCGTCGACGTGATGACGCCGCCGATGATCGCGCGTCCCAATGGCGCGCGGAAGTCGGCGCCCTCGCCTTCGCCCAGGGCGACCGGGATCATCCCAGCGATCAGCGCGAAGGTCGTCATCAGAATCGGTCGCAGGCGTGCGCGGCCGGCTTCGACGATGGCCTCGTGACGCGGCATGCCCTTCTCCTCGGACCACTTCGCGAAGTCGATCAGAAGGATGGCGTTCTTGGCCACGATGCCCATCAGCAGAATCACGCCGATGAGGCTCATGATGTTCAACGTGTCCCCTGTCAGCATCAGCGCGCCCACGACGCCGATAAGGGACAGCGGCAGAGACAGCATGATCGCGAGCGGATCGAGGAACGAGCCGAACTGGACGACGAGCACGAGGTACATCAGCAGCACCGCGACGGCGAGCGCCACGAGGATGCGGGTGAACACCTCGATCTGATCGCGCGTTTGTCCGCCCTGCGTGATGGCGTAGCCTTCGGGCAGGTCCAGCTTCTTCAGGGCGGTCTCGATGTCGCCGACCACGGTCGAGAGCGACCGGCCTTCGGTGTTGGCCTGCACCGTGATCACGCGTTCGCGATCCAGGTGGTCGATGCGCGAGGGACCAACCGAGGGGCGGATTTCCGCGATCTGCCGAAGCGGCACCGTGGCCGGGCCCGTCGGACCGTTGACGAGGATTGGGATGTTGGCGAGGTCGCCCGTCCGGCCGCGATCTGAGGGCGCCAGTCGCACGGTCACGTCGCGCGTCTTCCCGGTGGGATCCACCCAGTCGCCCGCGTCGATGCCCGCGAAGGCGGGCCGCAGCGTCTGCGCCACGTCGCCGACGCGCACGCCCAGCGAGCCCGCGAGCGCGCGATCGATTCGCACGTCCAGTTCGGGTTTCTGACCGCGCGTGGACAGGCCGACGTCGACGGCGCCTGGTACGGCGCGCACGAGCGCCAGCGCCTGATCGGCGAGCCGGCCGAGCGTCGCGGTGTCGCGGCCGCTCAGCTGCACCTGAATCTGCTTCTGGTTGTCGAACCCGCTCGTCTGAATCGATGCGGTCACGCCGCCCACTTCAGAGAATCGGCGCCGGAGCGTGCGCGCGATTGCCTCCTGGTTCTGCGCACGTTCCGCTTTGGGAATCAGGCCCACGTAGATATTGCCCTCGTCCACCGCGCCCGACGCGCCGCCAACGGTGCCGTACGTGTGGTCCACGCCGGGAATCGTCCGCGCGAGCGCCGCGACCCGCTCGAGTTTGGCCTTTGTGTAATCCAGGTTCGAACCAGGCGGCGTTTCGATGGCAATCGAGAACTCGGAGTTGTCAGCGACCGGGAAGAACTCGCCGCCCAGGTAGCCCATGGCCGGCATCGCGATCGCGATGACGAACGTGCCGACGGCCAACGCGGCCATCGCGAGCCGGTGATCCAGCGCCCAGGTGATCACGCGCTTGTAGCGATCGGCCTGGCGATTGAACCAGTCGTTGAAATGGCCCAGCCCGCGCGCCAGGAAGCTGCGCTGCGCCATCGGTGTGTGCGGATCCGGCCAGTACGCCGAGAGCATGGGGTCGAGCGAGAACGACACGAAGAGGGACACGAGCACCGAGCACGCGATCGTGAGCGCGAACGGCGCCATCCACTGCTGTGCCACGCCGCCCATGAAGCCGACGGGTACGAACACGACGACGATCGAGAAGGTGGTCGCAGCCACGGCCAGACCGATCTCCGACGTGCCGTCGTGCGCGGCCGTGAAGTGGTCCTTGCCCATCTCCACGTGCCGCACGATGTTCTCGCGCACCACGATCGCATCGTCTATGAGGATGCCGATGGCGAGCGAAAGACCGAGCAGCGACATCGTGTTCAAGGTGAAGCCGAACGCGAGCACGACCATGAACGATGCGATGACCGAGACGGGCAGCGCCAGCCCGGTGATGACGGTCGACCGCCAGGAGTTGAGGAACAGGAAAACGGTCAGCACTGTCAGGGCCGCGCCCTCGATGAGCGCGCCCTGAACGTTCGACACCGAGTTCGTGACGCGCCGCCCGGAGTCGCGCACCACGCTGATGGTGACCCCCTGCGGCAGCGTCTTCTTGATCGACTCGATCTCCGCCAGGACGGTGTCCGCGACGGCCGTCGTGCTGTAGCCCTTGGACTTCTTGACGTCGAGGCCGACGGCTTCCTTGCCGTTGAAGGACGCCGCCGTGCGAGCTTCCTCGGTGCCGATATTGATGTCGGCCACGTCGCCAAGATGCACCACGCGGCCCTCGCGGGTGGCGACGACGATGGAGCGGAATTCCTCGGCGGTGTCCAGGCGCCCGCCGAGGCGGATCGTGCGTTCGTCGTAGGCGCCAATGAGGCGCCCCACCGGCGCCGCCAGGTTCTGCGCGGAGAGGGCGCCGACGACTTCGCCCACGCTCACGTGCGCGGCCATGAGCGCGTCCGGCCGCACATTCACCGACATCTCGCGCGTGTTCGCGCCCGCGATGTTCACCTCGCCCACGCCGGGAATGGCGCGCAGCCGGCGCGTGATGCCCGGATCGGTCAGCACGGTCAAGTCGCCGACCGACATCGTGTCCGACGCGACCGCCATCGAGACGATCGGCATGTCGGTCGGATTCACGCGCGTGAGGACCGGCTCCTTCATCTCGGGCGGCAGATCGTTGCGGATCTCGCTGATCTTGTCGCGAATCTCCTGCGTGGCCTCACGCAGGTCTTTCTCGAAGTCGAATTCGACGACGGACGTCGCGAAGCCGTCGAGGGCATTGGACGTCACGCGCTTGACGCCGCTGATGCCCGAAATCGCTTCTTCCATCGGCTCCACGATCTCGCGCTCCACGTTGTCCGGCGCGGCGCCGGGGTACGGCGTGGCCACGACGACGATGGGGATGGCGACGTCGGGAAACTCGTCGGTCTGCAACAACACGTACGACACCATGCCGAATACGACGAGCGCGAGCATGGCGACAACGGTGATGACGGGTCGTCGAATCGCAAAATCAGAAATGAACATCGCCTGCCTCTTCTCGAAGCGTTACGTCTGGGACCTTGAGCCGAAGACCTACTTGACCACCGCAATGGCCGTCCCGGCGGCCACGTTCTTGGCCGAGCCGACGATCAGCATGTCGTTCGCTGCGACACCCGACGTGAGCTCCGCCTGTTCGGGATTCGCCTGGCGAAGGCCGACCGTGACTTCGACTTTTTCGGCCTTGCCATCGCGGATGCGCGTCACGACCGGTCTGGGACCGGTCTCGTCGAGCGCCGCCAGCGGCGCCACGAGGCCCTGGTGTGTCGCGCTCTCGACGCGTCCCTCCGCGAACAGTCCGGAGATCAACTTGCCGCCGGTGTTACGGAGCGAGACGAAGATCGACACCTGCCGCGTGACGGGATCTGCCGACGGGTTGATGCGGTCAACCGTGCCGGTCACCTCACCGGGCACGCCGCGGATGGTGAATTTCACCGTGGCGCCTCGCCTGACCTGCGAAATCTGATCAGAGGGCACCTGCGCTTCGAGCCGCATGCTGGACGGGTCGATGATCGTCAGAATCGGGGTGCCCGGCGCCACCACGTCGCCGATGCTGGCGGGGCGCTCGCTGACGACGCCGGCAAAGGGTGCCTTGATGATCGTGTCAGCCAGCTGCTGTTCGACCGAGCGGAGCCGCGCCAGGGCCGCCGCGGACTGCGCCTGGGCCATCGACACGGCGTTGTTGGCCTGCTCGAGATCGCGTGCGGCGAGCGCGCCGCCTTTGACGAGCGCGTCGGTGCGTTGCGCCTCGCTCTTTGCCACGCTCAGCGCCGTCTCCGCGGACTTCACGGCCGTTTCCGCCGATGCGCGGGTGGCCTCGAGGTCGCGCGACGACACGCGCGCGACCTGCGCGCCGCTGGCGACTGCATCGCCGCGATCGACGGTGAGCGACACGAGCGAGCCGCCCACTTCCGCGCGGACCGATGCCTGGCGCGCCGGCGTCAGCTGTCCGGAGACCACGGGGCCCGAGGAGAGCGTGCCGACGGTGACCGTCACCACGTTCTGCGGTGAGAGGTTCACGGTTGGTGGCGGCGCCGCGCCCGACGGAGGCGGCGCACTGGATGTGCCGCATCCGGCGGCGCTCAGGCCGACACCAAGCGCCAGCGCGCATGTCACTCCGAGTCGAACGGTCAGACGCATAACGGCTCCTGAATGGGTGCGGACGCTCATCGGGCCCCCGCGGGAAGAGACGGTGCCAGGGCGACACGCGCCCGGGCCACCTGAAGATCGCGCGCGGCCTGCGCGCGTGTGGCTTGCGCGACCTGCAGCGACAGGCGCGAGTCCGACAGTTCGAGCTGGGTGGAGAGACCTTCACGGTTCCGGAGATCCGCGATCTGGTAGGCGCGCTGGGCCTGTTCGACCGTGCTCGCGCTGGCTTCCCAGACTGCCTGCGCCGCCAGTAAATCCTGCCGTGCCGTCGCATCGTCGAGCTCCGCGAGCTCGCGGGCCTGCTTGAGTTGGGCTTGCGCCGCGCTGAGATCCGCGCGCGCGGAGGCTTCGCCGGCTTGCAGGCGTCCGCCGGTGAACAGGGGCATCTGCAGGGTGGCGGCGAGCGACCAGTTCGTCCGGATGTCGTCCGGGCCGGGGAAGGCACCATCGCTCGGGTAGCCGACCTTGGCCAGCGAGGAGCTGATGCTGATGCTGGGTAGCCGCTCCGCGTGCGCGATGCGGATGGCGCTCTCGCGGGTGGACACCGCGGCGATCGACTGCTGGACGGTGAGGTGATCGTCAATGGCGGTCGCGCGCGTGTCGGTGAGCACGGCCGCGAACGGAGTCGGCGGTGCGAGCGCGGCATTCTCGAGATCGGCCTCGAGCGTGAGCGGCGCGTCGGCCGGCAGTTCGAGTAACTGGCGGAGGCGCAGATAGGCGACGTCGCGGTCGGCCCGGCGACGGATCACCGTCGGGCGCTGGATGTCGCGCGCGACCTGCGCACGAAGCAGCTCGAACTCGGGCTGGCGGCCGGCGTTGAACGAGAGGCGGGCCTGCTCGAGGGCGGCATCGGCCTGGGTGTACGTGGACTCCGCAATAGTGACGAGGCGATCCGCCAGCGCGGCGTCGTAGTAGGCGCGCGTGACATCGAGCGAGACTTGCGCCTCGGTCGTCGAGGTGGCGAGGGTGGCCGCCTTGCGCGCGGTATCGGCCTGCCGCTGCTGCGCCGTGATCCTCCCGCCAGCGTAAATGGCCTGCGCGAACGAAAAGCCGAGCTGGTAGATGTTGCGTCGGCCGAACGGCAGGTCCCCGAAATTGAACGTCGGCCCGATGGAGCCGCAGCTGCCGGCGCGTTCGATCTCCGCCACGCGATCAATCAACGACCTGGTCGGGTCGGGGGCGAACGGCGCACAGACCGGACCGGTGTTGTCGACGGCGGCGCTGAACTCGGATGCGAGGGTCCGGCTATAGGAGGCCGTCGTGTTGATCTGCGGCAGCTTCTGGCTCCGGACGCGCGCAATGTCGGCGTCGGCGCGCGCTTCGGCGGCATGCGACACGGTGAGGGCCTCGCTGTGGGCCGTGGCGAGGCGAATCGCCTCGGTCAGCGTCAGCGGGGTCTGCGCGGCGGCCACGCTGGTCACGCCGGCCAGCAGCAGGCCGGCCACCGGAAACACTCGTCGTAGCGTCATCATGCGGTTCGTCCTCGTGCGGGCTTGGCGGGGGCCATCGCACCAATCGCGTTCAACAACAAATCCACGTAGTGCTCGATCGCGTCGCGCATGTTGTAGGGATAGCGCTCCGGCATCGTGTCGCGCCCCATTGCATCGGCGAAGATCGCGCCCAGGAGCATGTTCGTCGCCGCCCGGACGTCCCAATCACCCGATGCGAGGCCGGCCTGTCTGAGCGCGGTGATGTAGGTCGACAATTGCTCGGCGATGCGCACCGAGGCTTCCATGCCCAGCGCGCAGTGCGCCGGGTGCTCTTCCTGTTCCGCCATCGCCTTGCGAATGAGCGACCGGTGCTTGTAGAGGTCGCGGTATTGCGTGCGGCACCACTCGAGCAGTTCTTGACGCGGGTGCAGGGGCACGTCCGGCAGCGCGCGGGTCTGGCTGCGTCGCGCGAACGTCTCGAGCGCCGCCTGGAACAACTCGTCTTTGCTCTTGAAATGTCTGAAGAGCGTGACCTCGTTGACCCCGGCGGCTTGCGCAATGCGCCGCGTCGTCGCGCCCCGCAACCCGAATTCCGCGAAGACCTTCGTCGCGGCCTCGAGCAGCGCTTCTCGTACGTCCATGCCTGACACCCTACCTGTACGCCCGCTCTGTGTGCAAGTAACTACTTGCTTGCCACGTGCCAAGTAATCAACCGAACTTGCCGAATAGACGGGAGTTCCTGATAGTTTGTTCCAAACAATCACAAGCTGGGCGGTGAATGGCGGATGGGAAGCGGTGAACGGCGGCGGATGTTGGTACCATGGCCCCGTGCAGCTGCGTCTCCCCTGGTCCGCGCCCGCGCCCGCGCCCGCGCCGCCGGCCGCGCCGCGACCCAGGACCATCACCATCGACGGCCGCGTGTTGTCCATCGTCATCGCCCGCCACCGCTGGGCCCGGCGATATGTCGCACGGGTCACGCCCGGGGGCGAGGTGCGACTGACCGTCCCCAGGGGCGCCTCGATTGCGGCGGGACTGGCGTTCGTCGAGCGCGAGGCGGCGTGGGTGGGGAGCGAGTGGCGCCGCGTCCGGCAGCGCACCGAGTGGGGCCACGGTACCGAACTCCGCTATCGCGGCGAGCTCGTCACGCTCGTCCGGGACGACGCGATGATTGCCGTCGGTGCGGTGCGGTTCAGATGCGCGGTTGATGAGGACCCTCGGGCCGTGCTCGAGCGGCACTGGCGCGCGGAAGCCGCTCGTGAACTGCCGGCGCGTTGCCTCGCGCTCGCTGAGGCGCGTGGACTCCGGCCCGAGAGCGTGCGCGTTCGCAATCAACGATCCCGCTGGGGCGCGTGCTCCGGGCGCGGCGCCATCACGCTCAATTGGCGCCTCCTGCAGATGCCACCCGACGTCGCCGACTACGTCATGCTCCACGAGCTCGCGCACCTGCGACAGCCGAATCACTCGCGCCGGTTCTGGCGCGAAGTGGAATCACTTTGCCCCGGTTGGCGCTCGGCGGAACGCTGGTTGAAGACGTTCGGCCGCGACCTCCTCTGACCTCGTCGCGTCACGCCACGCCCCGGCTGCGAGCGCTCCCAGTTCGAACGGACCGTATTGGATCCGGTGGAGGCGCGTCACTTCGTGTCCTACGGCCGCGAACAGACGCCGAATCTCG